>NZ_JBSFUT010000065.1:0-27837 GCF_053591935.1 Streptomyces sp. NPDC002851
AGGTCGTTCATCAGAGCCGCGTTCACACCGAGCAGGGACGGCTGGCCGTCGGTGTAGACCTTGCCCTGCTCGGCCGGGAGCAGGCCCGCGATGGCACGCAGCAGCGTCGACTTGCCCGAACCGTTCGAGCCGATCAGGCCGATGGCCTCGCCCCGGTACGCGGTGAAGGAGACGCCCTTGACCGCATGCACCTTGCGCACGCCCCGCTCTGTTTCTTGCCGCAGGCCGCGCTTGATGATGCGGCTGAGCGCGGCCGTGGCGCTGCCCTTGCCCTTCGCGCCGCCGTTGACGCGGTAGACGATGTGCAGATCGTCGGCGATCACGGTGGGGACGCTTGACCGCACCGCGTCCTGCGCCGCATCCTGCGGAATCTGCTCAGCCACGGCCGTACCTCTCCTCTGCCTTCCAGAAGTAGATGAACCCGCCGATGCCGAGCAGCAGCGCCCAGCCGAGGGCGAAGGACCAGACGTGCGGCGGCAGGTTCGCGCTGCCGAAGCCGTCGACGAGGGCGAAGCGCATCAGGTCCATGTAGACGGCCGCCGGGTTGGCGAGCAGGATCTCCGCCACCCAGCCCGGGGCCTCAGCCTTGGTCAGCATGTAGTCGAGCGGGAACATCACGCCCGAGGCGTACATCCAGGTGCGCAGGACGAACGGCATCAGCTGGGCGAGGTCCGGGGTCTTGCTGCCGGCCCGGGCCATCACCATCGCCAGGCCGGTGTTGAAGATGAACTGGAGCCCGAGCGCCGGGAACACCAGGAGCCACGACCACGTCGGGAAGTGGCCGAAGCCGATGAGGATCGCGACCAGGACGATCATCGAGAACAGCAGCTGCTGGAGCTGCTGGAGCGAGAACGAGATGGGCAGTGAGGCGCGCGGGAAGTGCAGCGCGCGCACCAGGCCCAGGTTCCCGGAGATCGCCCGGACCCCGGAGAGCGCCGAGGTCTGCGTGAAAGTGAACACGAAGACGCCCGTGACCAGGAACGGAACGTACTCGCGGATGTCCATGCCACCCCGGCCGCCGAGCAGCAGGCCGAAGATGAGGAAGTAGACGAGCGCGTTGAGCAGCGGCGTCGCCACCTGCCAGACCTGGCCGAGCTTGGCCTGGCTGTACTGGGCGGTGAGCTTCGCCCGGGAGAAGGCGAGGATGAAGTGGCGCCGGTCCCAGAGCTGACCGACGTACTCGATCAGTCCGGGGCGCGCGCCGGACTGCGCAAGCCCGTACTTCGCGGCGAGCTCCGCGCGGGAGAGCCCGTCGTCGGGCGACGGAGCCACACTCACCGCCACACCGCCGTCATGCGTTGTCTCACTCACAAGTGGAAACTTTCGTCTGCAAGATAAAGCTGCCGGTGCCCGCCACAAGGCACGCACCGGGGCCCGGGGTCAGGCCGAATGCTGTCAGACCCGAGCTTGTCAGATCACAGGAGGTCGGCCCAGTCGGGTCAGCCGCCATACCGTACGCCACCGCATGGGCCGCCGGGGGCCGCACGGAGTGGTCCAGCCCTCCTTGAAGCCGCCGAGCCAGGCGCGCAGCGCCGGGCGCGAGGGGCGCCGGGCGAGCGTGAGCAGCAGCCAGACCCCGAGGTAGACGGGCACCAGCAAGGCGGGCAGGTTGCGGCGGGCGAGCCAGACGCGGTTGCGGGCCACCATGCGGTGGTAGACCGCGTGCCGGGACGGGGCGGTGGTGGGGTGGTGAAGGACCATGTCGGCCCGGTAGTCGATCTGCCAGCCCGCGTCGAGGGCCCGCCAGGCGAGGTCGGTCTCCTCGTGGGCGTAGAAGAAGTCGTCGGGCAGGCCGCCGACCTGCGCGAAGACCTTCGTACGTACGGCGTTGGCGCCGCCGAGGAAGGTCGTCACGCGGGAGCTGCGCAGCGGGTCCGCGGCGCGCAGCCGGGGCACGTGGCGGCGCTGGGTGACCCCGGTGTCGGGGTCGGCGATGCGGAAGCTGACGATGCCGAGCTCGGGGTCGGCGGCGAAGGCATCCCGGCACAGCTCGGCCGTGTCGGTGCGGGGCAGCAGGCCGTCGTCGTCCAGGAAGAGCAGGATGTCCACGTCCTGGCCACCCGGACCGAAGGCCTCGATGCCGACGTTGCGGCCGCCGGGGATGCCGAGGTTCTCGGGCAGCTCCACGGTCCTGACGCCCGGCGGGACGTCCGGGACCGGGGAGCCGTTGCCGACCACGACGACCTCGACCGGGGCGCCGTCCTGCTTGGCGACCGAGTCGATCAGTGCGCGGAGCTCGTCGGGGCGGTTGCCCATGGTGATGATCACCGCCCCGACCTTGAGCCGCTGTGCCGCCGCCGTCACTTGAGCCTGCTCGAGACGAGGATGGACACGAGGTGCAGCAGGGTCTGGAGGAGCGCGATGCCCGCGAGCACCGCGATGCCCAGGCGGCTGAAGAACAGATCGCCCCGGACCTGGTCGAGTACCGCCAGGACCAGGATGAGCAGCGAGGCCTCGACGCCGAGGACCAGGCGGTGGAACTTCAGCGCCGCGGCCGCCTTGCGGGCAAGCGCCAGGCCGGAGGAGCGCGGCTCGGACGCCGCCTCCTTGACCGGCGGCAGACCGCCCTGGTGCCGGGCGACGCCGACGAGGTCGGTCTCCGCCTTGATCAGGATGGCGCCGAGGGCCGCCAGGGTGCCGAGGAACGCCCACAGCCAGTCGATCCGACCGGAGCCGAACAGATCCGCACCGCGCAGGCCGAAGCCGACGAGGACCGCGGCGTCGCACAGGTAGGCACCGACCCGGTCGAGGTAGACGCCGCCGAGCGAGAACTGCTTCTTCCAGCGGGCCACCTCGCCGTCGACACAGTCGAGCAGCAGGTAGAGCTGGACCATGAGCACGCCGAGCACGGCCCCCGCGATCCCCGGCACCAGAAGTGCCGGGGCCGCGAGGACACCGAAGACCGTCATCAGGTACGTCAGCTGGTTAGGCGTGACGCGCGTGTTCACCAGGTGCCGGTCGATGCGCAGCGACAGCTCGCGCATGTAGAGCCGGCCGGCCCAGTGCTCACCGCTGCGCCGGTCCTTCACCCCCGGAGGGTGAACGACCGGGCGGAGCTCAGCTACCGATGGCTTTTGCATAGTCGGCGTATGCGTCCCTGATCTGGTCGGTGGAGAGGTCGAGGTGCTCGAGGATCGTGTAGCGCCCGGGGCGGGTCTGCGGGGCGTACTCCACGACCTGCACGAACTCGTCGACGGAGAAGCCGATTTCCGAGGGGAGCACCGGCAGGCCGTGCCGCCGGAGCACCTCGGCCATGTGCGCGGACTCCTCGCGGGCGCCGCGCAGGTGCATGGCGAAGGCCGCGCCCAGGCCGCACTGCTCGCCGTGGCTCGCGGCGCGCTTGGGGAAGAGCAGGTCGAAGGCGTGGTTGATCTCGTGGCAGGCGCCGGACGCCGGCCGCGAGTCGCCGGAGATCGACATGGCGATGCCGGTGAGCACCAGGCCCTCCGCGAGGACCTGCAGGAAGCCGTCGTCGCCGACGCCGCCGGGGTGGCGCAGGACCGCCTCGCCCGCCTGCCGCGCCATGGCGGCGGCGAGCCCGTCTATGTCCTCGCCGCGCTCGCGGGCGGCCAGCTCCCAGTCCCGGATTGCGGAGATGTTGGACAGGGCGTCGCCGATGCCGGAGCGTACGAAGCGGACCGGGGCCTCGCGGATCACATCGAGGTCGATGACGACCGCGATCGGGGTGGGTACGCCGTAGGAGCCGCGGCCCGCGTCGTTGTCGAGGGTCGCGACCGGCGAGCACAGGCCGTCGTGCGACAGGTTCGTCGCGACGGCGACCAGCGGCAGGCCGACCCGGGCGGCGGCGAACTTCGCACAGTCGATGATCTTGCCGCCGCCGAGGCCCACGACCGCGTCGTAGCGGTTGGACTTCTTCATGTCGTCGGCGAGCTTGATCGCGTCGTCGAGCGTGCCGCCGCCGACCTCGAACCACTCGGCTTGCGGCAGCGAGGGGGCCAGGCGCTCGCGGAGGCGAGCGCCCGAGCCACCACTGATGGCGATCGCCAGGCGGCCGGTCGACGAGGAGATCCGCTGGTCGGCCAGGACACTGGCCAGGTCGTCAAGGGCGCCCGGGCGGATGTCGACAACGACCGGCGAGGGAATGAGCCTCGTCAGTACTGGCACGCGATCTCCCGCCCCTTGGCCAGGTCGTCGTGGTTGTCGATCTCGACCCACTTGACGTCGCCGATCGGGGCGACGTCCACCTTGAATCCGCGGTTCACGAGCTCCTGGTAGCCGTCCTCGTAGTAGAGGTCGGGGTCGCGCTCGAAGGTGGTCTTCAGGGCGTCGGCGAGCTCGTCGGCGGCGGTGCCCTCGATGAGGGTGACGCCGATGTACTCGCCGGTGGCCTCGGCCGGGTCCATCAGCTTGGTGATCTTCTGGACGCCCTTCTCGGAGTCCACGACGACCTTCATCTCCTCGTCCGCGAGCTGCTTCACGGTGTCGAGGGCGAGGATGATCTTCTGGCCGTTGCCGCGGGCGGCGAGCAGGGTCTTCTCGACGGAGACCGGGTGCACGGTGTCGCCGTTGGCGAGGATCACGTCGTGCTTGATGGCGTCACGGCCGCACCACAGGGAGTAGGCGTTGTTCCACTCCTCGGCCTTGTCGTTGTCGATGAGGGTGAGCTTGAGGCCGTACTTCGCCTCGAGCGCGGCCTTGCGCTCGTAGACGGCCTCCTTCTTGTAGCCCACGATGATCGCGACCTCGGTGAGACCGATCTCGGCGAAGTTGCCGAGGGTCAGGTCGAGGATGGTGGTGTCACCATCGACGGGCACCAGGGCCTTGGGCAGGGTGTCCGTGTACGGACGCAGACGCCGTCCGGCGCCTGCCGCAAGGACGAGGCCGATCATGCGGGTTCTCCTTCATCGTGTACGGCGGGTGCGCCTCGAGTGTGAGCGGTCACCCAGAAGCGGATGCTCTCGACGAGCACCACGAGTGCCACGGCCACGGCGAGAACCGTGAGCGTGACGGTGAAACCTTGCGCGGACAGCAGAGCGGCGGCGACGGTGACCGCCAGTGTCCTGCCTTCGTGCCCGCCGATCGCCCGCACCAGCCAGTGCGGGGGCGCGCCGGTGCCACCGCGGATGCGGTACACCGTGTCGTAGTGATGGTAGGCGACCGCCGCCACCAGTCCGAAAGCCGCAGGCAACGCCCCGTTCACGTCCGCGCGGGCGGCGAGCGCGAGCACGGTGCCGTACTCGGCGGCCCGGAACAGCGGCGGGACCAGCCAGTCAAGGGGCCCCTTGAGCGGCTGTGAGACGGCCCACCCGGCGAGCACGGCGTAGGCCGCCGCGCCGATGACGACCAGCCAGGGCCACCCGGCGATCAGGTTGGCGCCCAGGAGCGCGGTGCCGAGCGCGGCCGCGGCGAGCGGGTAGTACGGGTGGGAGCGCTTGACCGGTCGGCGCAGCCAGGCCATGGACTCGGCGATCGGCCCGCTGTCGGCGAGGTCGGCGAGCGCCTTGGCGGACCGGTCGGTACGGGTGACGCGCGGGCCGAGGGAGCGCAGGACGCGGCCCGCGGTGGTGTAGCAGGCGGCGACGGCGCAGCCGATGAGCAGCACGGTCAGGGTGATCCGCGGGGTGGTGAGCGCCGTGAGGACGGCGATCAGGGCCCAGCGTTCACCGATCGGCAGGACGATCATCCGGCGGGCCCAGACGGTCCATCCGACGCTGTCGAGCTTGCCCGAAAGGGCCGCTGTGGGGCTGGAGTTGGTGCCTGAGGCCGCGCCGGACGGGTCGGCCTGTGCCTCGTTGAAGGCGAAGTCCACGACGTGGCGGCAGCTCTGCAGGACCATCGCGCCGAGCGCGAGCGCCCATACGTCGTCGTGGCCGCTGCCGGCCGCGTTGGCGGCGCCGAGCGCGAGGCCCGCGTAGTAGGCGTACTCCTTGGCGCGGTCGAAGGTGGCGTCGAGCCAGGCGCCGAGCGTCGAGTACTGGAGCGAGTAGCGGGCGAGCTGCCCGTCGGTGCAGTCCAGGACGAAGGAGAAGAGCAGCAGCACACCGGCGGCGACGAAGCCGATACGGGTGCCGGTGGCCGCGCAGCCCGCCGCGATCAGGGCGGTGAGCAGCGAGGCGGTGGTGACCTGGTTCGGGGTGAGGCCGCGCCGGGCGCACCAGCGGGCGAGGTAGCGGGAGTACGGGCTGATGCAGAACGTGGTGAAGAACCCGTCGCGGGACTTCACGGCCGTACGCAGCCGGATGGCTTCGTCGTCGACGGCGGCGACGGCCTGCCGGGCCTCGTTGCGGGCCTGCGGCGTGGTGGGGACGGTGGCGACGAGCGCGCCCAGCTCGGGGCGGTGCACGTCGACGGCGGCTTCGGTGAGGGCCTCGGCGATGCGGTCGGCGTATATGCCGGAGTCGGTCGCGGCCTGGGTGCGCACCGTGGCGGCGCCCTCGCTCCGGCCCGTGGCCGCCCGCACCGCGTGGGTGAGGGCCTGGCGGGCGGAGGGGCGCGCGGTGACGGCTCCCGGGACGGCCGAGGCGTCGAAGCGGGGGTCGGTCAGGGCGAGCCGCAGGGCGTGCTGGTGGCCGACGAAGCCCGCGTCGACGACGGCGACGCGCTCGTGCGCCGGAACCGCGTCGAGCAGCGAGGCGGTCTGAGCCGCGTCCGAGGCGACCCGCACGTCGAAGCCGAGCTCCCGCAGATCGCCTTCGAGCGATGACCCGGGGGCCGGTTGACCGGTGAGGATGGCGGTCGACAGACGAACTCACTCCTTGCAGGGGGCGCGCGCGAAAGCGCCCGGGCAGCGTGCGGCAGGCCCGGCCGGGTGAGCCCGGCTGGCATGTCGGCAGAGGCTATCGGATGAACGGAAGCGGCCGTTCACCGCCCGTTTACGGCCCGATAAGCCAGATCTGAGCGGACGCGACCGCTCCGGTAGCCGGCCGCGGACATCATCCGCGATCCGCCCCGCGCACGACAAACTCCCGCTGTTGGCCGTCCGCCGTGGAGACCCGCCGTGATGATCTTGTCAGGTCTCTGACCTGCATGTCATTTCCGCAGGTCAGGGCACATGACAACGGTGTTCACTGCCGTGTTGCCCGATACCCCCACCCCGTAGTTCACTGATCCGGTCCGGCTGATGACAGGGGGCCGGGCACGACCGCGAACCGAGGGGGAAGCATGGGGCTCGGCCACGACCACGGGCATGGCCACGACCACGGGCACGGGCACGGTGCGCCCGTCACCGGCACGGCCGCGGCGGCGTACCGGGGGCGGCTGCGCGTCGCGCTGACGATCACGCTCGCCGTGATGGTGGTGGAGATAGTCGGCGGCATCGCGGCGGACTCGCTCGCGCTGGTCGCGGACGCGGCGCACATGGCGACGGACGCCCTTGGTCTCGGCATGGCGCTGCTCGCCATCCACTTCGCCAACCGCCCGGCGTCCGCGAACCACACCTTCGGCCTGGCCCGCGCCGAGATACTCGCGGCGCTCGCCAACTGTCTGCTGCTGCTCGGCGTCGGCGGCTATGTGCTCTTCGAGGCGGCACAGCGGTTCGTCACGCCCGCCGATACGGAGGGCGGCCTGGCCGTGGTCTTCGGCGCGATCGGCCTGGTCGCGAACATGATCTCGCTGTCGCTGCTGATGCGCGGCCAGCGGGAGAGCCTCAATGTGCGCGGCGCCTTCCTCGAGGTGCTCGCGGACGCGCTCGGCTCGGCGACGGTGATCGTCGCCTCGCTCCTGATCGTGCTCACCGGCTGGCAGGCCGCGGACCCGATCGCGTCCCTGGTGATCGGCCTGATGATCGTGCCTCGTACGGTGAAGCTGTTCCGGGAGACGCTGAACGTCCTGCTCGAGGCGGCACCCAAGGGCGTCGACATGGCCGAGGTGCGGGCGCACATACTCGCCCTGCCCGGGGTGCAGGACGTACACGATCTGCACGCCTGGACGATCACCTCGGGGATGCCGGTGCTCTCCGCGCATGTGGTGGTCGGCCCGGACGTGATCGACAGCGTGGGGCACGAGAAGCTCCTGCACGAGCTGCGGGGGTGCGTCGGGGACCACTTCGACGTGGAGCACTGCACGTTTCAGCTGGAGCCGAGTGGCCATGCGGCGCATGAGTCGCAGCTGTGTCATTAGGGTTCCGTCGGCTCGGTTGCCGTCTTCTGGGGGCTGCGCCCCCAGACCCCGCTTTCATCGCGCTGAACGCGCTCGTCCTCAAACGCCGGACGGGCTGGGAATGGGGCTGCACCCCGGGCCACTGTTATCGCGCTGAGACGCGCTCGTCCTCAAACGCCGGACGGGCTGATTTTGAGCCCCCACCCGTGAGGAACTCGCCTTGTCCGACGACACCTCCCCGTACGCCGCCTTCTTCGCCCTGCACCACGGACTGCCCCGGCAGGGCCCCGGCTCCGATGCCACCACGCGGCGGCTGCTCTCCCTGGCCGGGCCGCTGCCCGCGCGGCCGCGCGTGCTCGACCTCGGCTGTGGTCCGGGGCGGGCCGCGCTGCTGCTCGCCGCCGAGGCGGGTGCGGCGGGGGCCGAGGTGACGGCCGTCGATCTGCATGAGCCGTTTCTGGCCGAGCTGGCCGCGGCCGCCGCTGCGCGCGGGCTGTCCGGCTCGATCAGCACGCTCCGGGCCGATATGGGAGAACTCTCTTTCCCCGACGGGTCGTTCGACCTGGTGTGGGCGGAGAGCTCGGCGTACTCCATCGGGTTCGACACCGCGCTCGCGTCCTGGCGGCGGCTGCTCGCCCCGGGCGGCACGCTCGTCCTGACCGAGTGCGAGTGGACCGTGCCCGAGCCGTCCGCCGCCGCCCGCGCCTTCTGGGACCGGCACTACACGCTGCGTACCACCGAGGAGAACGAGCGGGCCGCGCGGACGGCCGGTTACCGGGTGCTCGGCACCTACCCGCAGCCCGAGTCCGACTGGGACGCCTACTACGGGCCGCTCGCCGAGCGGGCCGACGCCGCCGACCCGGCCGCGCCCGGTATGGCCGAGGCACTCGCCGCCACCCGTGAGGAGCTCGCGATGCGACGCGAGCACGGGGGCGAGTACGGCTACACCGGGTACGTGCTGCGGCCCGTGTAGGTCGGGGAGACGGGCCGCATGGCGGCACAGTCGGCAGCCGGGCCGACCGCACGGATCTTCGACGCTTCGGGAGCGGTGCCGCGGGGGACGATCAGCTATCCGGAGGCCTTCGGCATCTGACGCCATGCGGGTGTCAGGAGTGCCGAATGTGACGAGTGTGCCGGTTACGTACGGCAGACTTGAGATGCGAAAACCGAGGCAAAGGATGGTTATGCCGATCACACAAGGAAGTGCGGCGGACAGCTCGACGGACGGGTCCAGCTCACGGATCCTGCTCGAACTGGTCGACGAGGACGGCAGAACCATCGGCACGGCGGAGAAGCTCGAGGCCCATCAGGCACCCGGTCAGCTCCACCGGGCGTTCTCCGTCTTCCTCTTCGACGAGCGGGGCCGGCTGCTCCTCCAGCGGCGTGCGCTTGGCAAGTACCACTCCCCCGGCGTGTGGTCCAACACCTGCTGCGGGCACCCGTCGCCGGGCGAGTCACCGTTCGCGGCGGCGGCCCGGCGTACGTACGAGGAGCTGGGGGTCTCGCCCTCGCTGCTCGCCGCGGCGGGCACGGTGCGCTACAACCACCCGGACCCCGACTCGGGCCTGGTGGAGCAGGAGTTCAACCACCTCTTCGTGGGGATGGTGCAGGCGGCACCGCGGCCGGATCCGGAGGAGGTCGCCGAGACCGCCTTCGTGACGCCGGACGAGCTGGCCGTACGGCATGAACAGGCGCCGTTCTCGTCATGGTTCATGACGGTCCTCGAGGCCGCCCGGCCCGCGATCAAGGAGCTGACGGGGCCGAGCGCGGACTGGTGAACCCGCGCTGACCCGGCCCCACGCGGAGCGCTAACGCGGCGGCGAGGAGGGTTTGAGCGGCAGGGCCGCCCAGATCACCTTGCCGCCGCTCGCCGTGTGTTCGGCGTCGCAGGCGCCGCCCGCCTCCTTGGTGATCTCGCGTACGAGGAGCAGCCCGCGTCCGCCCGTCTGCCCCTGGTCGGCCTCGAGGGCCGTGGGCCGGTAGGGGTGGTTGTCCTCGACGGAGACGCGCACCCACTCCGCGCCGACGGCGACCTCGACGGCCACCATGGGTGAGAGCAACGCCGCGTGCCGGACGGTGTTCGTCACCAGCTCCGAGACGATCAGGAGCAGCCCCTGCACGGAGTCCTCGGAGACCGGTACGCCTTGGCGGGTCAGAAGGTCCCGCACCGCGCGCCGGGCCTGGGGCACGGAGCTCTCGACCGCCGGGGCGGTGAACCGCCACACTCCCTCGTACGGCAGGGGCCCGGCCGACCGGCCGTCGGTTGGCGCGCTGCCGTGGTCGCCCATCGCCCGGTCCCCGCCCTCGCCCTCGATTGTCGCCACATCACGAGTTTGAGAAGGTTCTGGTCCGTACCGCGTGAGTGATCAGAATTCCCCCGGTATCGACCCGTATCGACGACTTCTGATCGCGCGCGTATGCCAACGTCAGTTGTGCGACTGATCGTTGTCTGCTTCTGGTGCCTTCCCTTGCTCTTTACCACCGGTAGCCGAGGCGGGTGAGGCGCCGGGGGTTTCTGTGTCGTCCGGGGTCGGGCCTGGGACCGCCGCCTCGCCCGGACCGGCGCCGCCCTCGCGGTCCCCGACGAGGTTCA
Source organism: Streptomyces sp. NPDC002851 (assembly GCF_053591935.1). Taxonomy (NCBI): domain Bacteria; kingdom Bacillati; phylum Actinomycetota; class Actinomycetes; order Kitasatosporales; family Streptomycetaceae; genus Streptomyces; species Streptomyces sp. NPDC002851. The sequence goes on from NZ_JBSFUT010000065.1 coordinate 10,652, forward strand.
CGATGTGGCGGCCGCCGATGCCCATCGCGAGCAGCCCGAGGCCGTCGAAGAGCAGCGCGAGCGAGAAGAAGGTGCCGATCACATACAGGCTGCTGCTCGGCCACGCGCCCAGGATCAGGACGCCGATCAGGAGGCCGAAGGCGCCCTGCACCAGCGTCACGCCGACCTGCGGCCCGCGCACCACCAGGCTGCCCACCAGGCGGAACACACCGCCGGTCAGGAAGAGCAGCGCGGCGAACAGGGTGAACGCCTCCGCGGACACCTCGGGGTGGCGCAGCACGACCACACCGGCGGCCAGGTTGAGCGCGGCGACCACCACGCCGAGCCAGAAGAAGTTGCTCCTGCGCAGCTGCACCGACTGCACCAGGCCGACCAGGCCGCCGATCAGGAGCAGCCAGCCGAAGAGCAGCATCGTGGTGAGGGTCGCGACGCCGACGTAGACGAGGCCGACGAGACCGGCGAGCACCAGGATCGCGCCGAGCGCCGCGAGCAGTCCGAAGCTGCGCCGCAGCTTTCTGCCCTCGCCGCTGGTCGTGGGTGGCGTCCGACGTCCGGCCATGTGGCTGCCTCCTCGCCGCTGCCCCCTTTCCTGACTTTCTTGATCGTACGTTCGGTGCGTGCCGATAGCATCCGGCGCATGGCGCACACCGAACCGACCCCGCCGCGGCTGCGGCACACCGTCTCCGACGGCGTCGCGACCGTCGTGATCGACCACCCGGCCAAGCGGAACGCGATGACCACCGGCATGTGGCGGGAGCTGCCGCCGCTGCTCGACGGTCTCGCCGCCGACTCCGATGTGCGGGCCCTGGTGCTGACGGGTGAGGGCGGCACGTTCTGCGCCGGGGCCGATATCTCGGGCCTTCGGGAGTCGGCGGGCGAGGCGCAGGGGCTCGCGGTGCGGGCCGAGGACGCGCTCGCGGCGTTCCCGAAGCCGACGGTGGCGGCGGTGCGGGGGTTCTGTGTGGGCGGCGGGTGTCAGCTCGCGGCGGCGTGCGATCTGCGGTTCGCCGAGGAAGGGGCGGCGTTCGGGGTGACGCCCGCGAAGCTCGGCATCGTGTACCCGGCCTCGTCGACCGCGCGCCTGGCGTCCCTGGTGGGCCCGGCGGCCGCCAAGTACCTGCTGTTCTCGGGCGAGTTGATCGACACGGGGCGGGCGCTGCGCACCGGGCTCGTGGACGAGGTCCTTCCCGGCGGTGAACTGGGCAAGCGGGTCGCGGAGTTCACCCGGATCCTCGCCGCGCGCTCGCTCCTGACGCAGGCGGCCGCCAAGGAGTTCACCGCCGGGCGCACGGACCGTGCGGCGCACTGGGCGGAGCAGGCGCGCGGCAGCGGCGACACCGCGGAGGGGGTCGCCGCCTTCCTGGAGCGCAGGGAACCGCGGTTCACCTGGAACGTGCCGGCTACGCCTCGCCGTTCCTGAACCGCTCCACCAGCTCGGCCGGGGCCTTCTCCGGGGAGCCCGCGTCGTACGGCGGCTGCGGGTCGTACTCGACCATCAGCTGGATCCCCTGCGCGTACGCGTCACCGGCGATGCGGCCCGCGAGCGTGAGACCCATATCGATACCGGACGAAACCCCGGCCGCCGTCACGTACTTGCCGTCGAACACGACCCGCTCGCCGGTCGCCTCGACACCGAACTCCTTGATGGCCTCCAGGGCCAGCCAGTGCGAGGTGGCACGGCGGCCCTTGAGCAGCCCGGCCGCCGCGAGCAGCAGCGAACCCGTGCACACGGACGTGGTCCAGGCCGACGTGGCGTCGGCCGCGCGCAGCCACTCGACCACGGTCGCGTTGCGCATCTGGGGCTCGACATTCTCCGGTGGGCCGCCCGGCACCACCACGAGGTCCGGCCGCGGCACCTCGGAGAGCGCCTTCGGGGCCACGACGGTCAGGGTGCCGTTGTCGTCGGTGACGGGACCCGCGGTCTCTGCGACGAAGACCACTTCGGCGTCCGGGAGCGGGTTCAGGGTCTGGTAGGGGCCGATGGCGTCGAGGGCGGTGAAGCCTTCGTAGAGGAATATCGCGATCTGCATGGTGGGCGCGGGCCTTTCGTCTGGTGCGTACGGGGTGCATGGGCGCCGGGCCCGGTGGGCTCAGCGGGTCATGGGGGCCCGGAAGCGGCGGCGGTATTCCGCCGGGGACGCGCCGAGGGTCTTGAGGAAGACGCGGCGCATGGCCTCCGGGGTGCCGTAGCCGCTGGCGCGGGAGACCTCCTCGACGCCGTGCGCGGTGTCCTCCAGGAGGCGGCGCGCGTGTTCCAGGCGTACGCGCTCGACGTACCGGCCCGGCGTCATACCGGTCTCGGCCTGGAACGCGCGGGCGAAGTGCCGGGGCGAGAGCCGGGCGCGGGCGGCCAGGGACTCCACGGACAGGTCGTCGTCGGGGTGCTCGGTGACCCAGCGCTGCACCTCACGCAGCGGCGCGCGCTGGGCGGTCTGGGCGGAGAGCTGGGCGCTGAACTGCGCCTGGTTTCCCGGGCGTCGGAGGAAGACCACCAGGTGGCGGGCGACGGTGAGCGCGATGTCGCGGCCCAGGTCCTCCTCGACGAGGGCGAGCGCCAGGTCGATGCCGGCGGTCACGCCCGCCGAGGTGGCGATGTGGCCGTCGCGTACATAGATGGGGTCGGGGTCGACCTCGACCTCCGGGTGGTCGCGGGCGAGGCTGTCGCAGTGCGCCCAGTGGGTCGTCACCCGACGGCCGTCGAGCAGCCCGGCCTCGGCGAGCAGGGCGGCGCCGGTGCAGACGGACACCAGGCGGCGGGCGTACGGGGCGTGGGTGCGCAGCCAGTCGATCAGGCGGGGGTCCGGGGCGAGGGTGCCGAAGCCGCCGGGCACCAGGAGGGTGTGGGGGGCGGCGTCCGCTCCGAGGGAGGTGAGGGCGTGGTCCGGGGCGAGGGTGAGGCCGCTGGAGGTGCGGACCGGGGTGCCGTCCAGGGTGGCCGTGCGGACTCGGTAGCCGCTGCCGGGGTCTTGGGCCGCGAGGGTGGCGCCGGTGAACACCTCGACGGGGCCGGTGACATCGAGGCTCTGCACGTCCTCGAAGAGCAGGACAAGGACATCAAGGACATCCATGTCCCGGGGGTGGCCCGGGGCGGGCCGGGTGTTCGCTGGCATGGGTCCGATTCTTCGGGGGTCGTGTCATGGCCGCAATGACGCGTTCCCCACCTTTCCTGCCATGGGGGTGATGGTTTTCCGGCTCGGTCGGCCGGGGGTACCGGTCTTCCGGACGTACCGGCCAGTCGGTACCGTGCGGGCATGACCTCTCTGCCCGCGCGCGCCGGACGCCGCTGCCACAACGTCCTGAACCCGCTGCACTCCTCCGTCTACTTCTCGCCGGACTACGCCAAGGAGCTGGCCGGGGTCGGGCTCACCGACTCACGGGCCGGGTACTTCGTGGGGCGGGCCGCGGCCCTGGGCCGGGTCGGGCCGGGCGTGGTGGCGGCGACGTTCTACAACTACAGCTACGAACTGATCGCCGAGCTCGTGCCGTCGGTCTGGGACATCGCCTCGCCCGAGGACGTGGTCGCCGCCCGGCAGCGGGCCGCCGACTCGACGCTGCGGCGGCTGCTCGGCGACGAGGCCGTGGCGTCCCCGGAGATGGCCGAGGCCGCCCGGCTCGCGCTGCGCGCCACCGAGGGCTGCACCCGGCACGCCCGGCCGCTGTACGCGGCACACGCCGACCTGCCGGTGCCGGAGGAGCCGCACCTCGCCTACTGGCACGCGGCGACGCTGCTGCGCGAGCACCGCGGCGACGGGCACCTCGCGGCGCTCCTCGACGCCGGGCTCGACCCGCTGGAGGCCCTGGTCAGCCACACGGCGACCGGCAAGGGCATGGCGCCCAAGTGGGTCCTGGGCACCCGCGGCTGGCACCGGGCCGACTGGGACGCGGCCGTGGAGCGGCTGCGCGGGCGCGGACTGCTCGACGCGGACGACGCGTTGACCGAGGCGGGCACCGAGCTGCGGCAGCGGCTCGAACTCGCCACGGACCGCCTGGACGCCGGGCCGTACGAGCACCTGGGCGCGGAGGGCGTCGAGCGCCTGACCGAGCTCGGCACCGCGTTCGTCGGCACCGCGCTCGCGGCGGGGGCGTTCCCGGAGGACCTGCGCGGGAAGGGCTGACCGCCCCGCCGTACCTCCCCTTCCCCCTCACTGTCAGTACCACCTGCCACAATGCAGACTTCCAGCTCGCTCGGCCCGGTTCGGCTCAGCGAGACGAGAAGTGCGCGAAGGCGGTACGGACATCGTGACGACAGAGGTGCCCCCCACCACGGGTTCCACCGGTTCCATCGAAGGCAGGATCGCCGAGGAGCTCGGCGTACGGGAGCGGCAGGTGAAGGCCGCCGTCGAGCTGCTCGACGGCGGCTCGACCGTGCCCTTCATCGCGCGCTACCGCAAGGAAGCGACCGAGATGCTCGACGACGCGCAGCTGCGCACGCTCGAGGAGCGGCTGCGCTATCTGCGCGAGCTGGAGGAGCGGCGCACCGCCGTCCTCGATTCGGTGCGCGAGCAGGGCAAGCTCACCGAGGAGCTCGAGGCGCGGATCCGGGCGGCCGAGACCAAGGCCCGCCTGGAGGACATCTATCTGCCCTTCAAGCCGAAGCGGCGCACCAAGGCGCAGATCGCCCGCGAGGCCGGTCTCGAGCCGCTCGCCGACGGTCTGCTCGCGGACCCGAGCGTGGAACCGCTCGCCGCGGCCACCGCGTTCGTGGACGCCGACAAGGGCGTCGCGGACGCGCAGGCCGCGCTCGACGGCGCCCGCGCCATCCTCACCGAGCGGTTCGGTGAGGACGCCGACCTGATCGGTGAGCTGCGCGAGCGGATGTGGCAGCGCGGGCGGCTCGCGGCGAAGGTCCGGGACGGCAAGGAGACCGAGGGCGCCAAGTTCGCGGACTACTTCGACTTCGCGGAGCCGTTCACGCAGCTGCCCTCGCACCGGGTGCTCGCGATGCTGCGGGGCGAGAAGGAGGAGGTCCTCGACCTCACCCTGGAGCCGGAGGAGCCGGAGGCGTCGTCCGCGGGTCCCGCTCAGGACCAGGGCCCGTCGGCGTACGAGACCGCGATCGCGCACCGCTTCGGCATCGCGGACCGGGGCCGTCCGGGCGACAAGTGGCTGAAGGACACGGTGCGTTGGGCCTGGCGTACCCGGATCCTGGTGCACCTCGGTATCGACCTGCGGCTCCGGCTGCGCACCGCCGCCGAGGACGAGGCGGTCAAGGTGTTCGCCGCGAACCTGCGGGACCTGCTGCTCGCCGCCCCGGCGGGCACGCGCGCGACTCTGGGGCTCGACCCCGGGCTGCGTACGGGTGTGAAGGTCGCCGTCGTGGACGGCACCGGAAAGGTGGTCGCCACCGACACCATCTACCCGCACGCCCCGGCGAAGAAGTGGGACGCGGCGCTCGCCACCCTGGCGCGGCTCGCCAAGGAGCACGCGGTCGACCTGATCGCCATCGGGAACGGCACGGGCTCCCGCGAGACCGACAAGCTCGCCGGTGAACTCATCGCCAAGCACCCCGAGTTGAAGCTGACCAAGGTGATGGTCTCGGAGGCGGGCGCGTCGGTGTACTCGGCCTCGGCCTTCGCCTCGCAGGAGCTGCCGGAGCTCGATGTGTCGCTGCGCGGCGCGGTGTCGATCGCACGACGGCTCCAGGACCCGCTCGCGGAACTGGTGAAGATCGACCCGAAGTCGATCGGCGTCGGGCAGTACCAGCACGATCTGAGCGAGGTGAAGCTGTCGCGCTCCCTTGACGCGGTGGTGGAGGACTGCGTGAACGGCGTGGGCGTGGACGTGAACACCGCGTCGGCACCGCTGCTCGCCCGGGTCTCCGGCATCGGCGCGACCCTCGCGGAGAACATCGTGGCCCACCGGGACGGGAACGGCCCGTTCCGGGCCCGCAAGGCGCTCAAGGACGTGGCGCGGCTCGGCCCGAAGGCGTACGAGCAGTGCGCCGGGTTCCTGCGGATCCGCGGCGGGGACGACCCGCTGGACGCGTCGAGCGTGCACCCGGAGGCGTACCCGGTGGTGCACCGGATCGCCAAGGCGACGGGCGGCGAGGTGGCCTCGCTGATCGGCGACACGGGGACGCTGCGCTCACTGCGGGCGGACGACTTCGTGGACGAGAAGTTCGGCCTTCCGACCGTGACGGACATCCTCGGCGAGCTGGAGAAGCCGGGGCGGGACCCGCGGCCCGCGTTCAAGACGGCGTCCTTCAAGGAAGGCGTCGAGAAGATCTCCGATCTGGCGGCCGGGATGGTGCTCGAAGGGGTCGTGACGAACGTCGCGGCGTTCGGGGCGTTCGTGGACGTCGGAGTGCACCAGGACGGGCTCGTGCACGTGTCGGCGATGTCGCGGACCTTTGTGAAGGACCCGCGGGACGTGGTGAAGCCCGGGGACATCGTGAAGGTGAAGGTGCTCGACGTCGACGAGGCGCGGAAGCGGATTTCGCTGACGCTTCGGCTTGACGATGAGGCGGCTGCCTCCGGCGGTTCCGGCGGCTCCGGTACTGGCGGCAAGCGGCGTGACCGGGGGCAGGGAGGTGGCCGGGCGCCGCAGCAGCGCAGTGGCGGCGGTGGCCGTGACCGGCGTGGTGGCGGTGGTGGTGGGCGGCAGGCGCCGCCGCCTGCCAACAGCGCGATGGCGGATGCCTTGCGGAAGGCGGGGCTTGTGGATCGGGGGCGTCGCGGGGGGCGTTGAGGGGTCATTTCCCCAGTCCCGCCCCTTCCCGTCACTGGGGCTCCGCCCCGGACCCCGCTCCTCAAACGCCGGAGGGTCTTTATGGGCGGGGTGGCCGGCGTTTGGAGACGAGCGCGTTCAGCGCGACAAAGGGGTCTGGGGGCGCAGCCCCCAGACACGGGAAGGGGCGGGGTCAGGGGAGCAATCCGACTGTTGCCGTCAGTGTGCTGCCCGTCGTCCGGGCGACCAAGTACGACTCTCCTCTGGTCGCCCGCGCGTCCAGTGCGATGTCGTGTGTGCCAGGGGCCAACGTGTCGTCGTACACCTCCCGGGCGTGCGTCCGGTGCAGGCGGTCCAGGCGGTACGCGGTCACGTGGACGCGGCAGGTGGAGGTGACCTCCACCTGCGCCCGGCCGCGGGTCGCCGTCAGGCGCATGAGGCGGCGCTGGGCCAACGGGCTGCGGTCCAGGGCGTGTTCGATCTGCGCGACCAGGAGCGGGATGATCGGGGCGAGGCCGTCGACGTACGCCACGTCGACCCCCGCGTTCTCGAAGGCGCGGCGCACTGCCGTACGTTGCCCCTCCGTGACGACCCGGCCGAAGGCGACCGCGCCGTAGGTGGCGAGCTCCTCGGCCGGGATGTCCACGGCGGCGTCGGCGTGGCCGATCTCCGCGCCGATGCCGATGATGCGGAGGGCGGCGGCCAGTTTGCCGAGGACCGTCGCGCGGGCGCCGATCAGCAGAGCCCTGCGGGGCGGGGTCGGCGCCGGGCCGTCCAAGAGGCGGCGCAGCTCCGCTCGGTACTCCTCGCCGTGGAAGCGGAACGGGCCGATGCCGTGGTAGCCGTTGCGTTCCAGGTCGACGTGCGTGTCGGTCTGCCAGGCGAAATCCCGCCAGACGTAGTCGTCCCAGCCGTCCGCCGTCCGCTCGATCAGGGCCGTCACCGCGCCGCACTCCAGGCCCTCGCACTCGGGGCAGCCGTAGATGATGTACCGGCCGTCGGTCAGCGGGGCCTCAGCCTCCAGGAGCAGGCGCCGTACGTGGTCGGTGAAGAGCGCGGGCGGTACGTCGGAGGCGAGCGGCGAGACGGCGTCGAGGTCGGAGAGCTGGAACAGCAGCGGTCGGCCGTCGACGATGAAGTCCTGGAAATCCCGGTGCACTTGGTAGTCACCGTTGGCCAGGACCCCTCCGGCGCGGCTGGCCGGTGCCAGGCCGAAGGTTGCGTACTCGGCGTATTCGGCGTACTCGGCGTGCTCGGCAGACTCCGCAGACATGGTGTGAGTATCCCCAGCTTGGTGGGGTTCTGAGCGCGGCATGACTCATTCCGGTACTGCTCCCCGTCGTCGCCGTGCTCGTTAGGGTCGGCGTATGGCGACGGCTGATGTGATCGTGGTAGGGGGCGGGGTCATCGGGCTGACGACGGCGGTGGTGCTCGCGGAGCGCGGCGCGCGGGTGCGGGTGTGGGCGCGGGAGCCCGCCGAGGACACCACGTCGGCGGTGGCGGGCGCCCTGTGGTGGCCGTACCGCATCGAACCGGCGGAGCTGGTGGCCAGTTGGGCCCTGGAATCCCTGCGGGAGCATACGGCGGACGCCGAGGCGCCGGACGAGACCGGGGTGCGCCTGGTGTCCGGGGTGCACGCCGGGCAGCGGCTGAGCGGGCTCGGGGCGTGGGCGGGCGGGCTGCCGGGGCTGCGTGAGGTGTACGGGGACGAGGTGCCCGGGGCGGCGTACGAGCGCGGGGTACGGGTCCGGCTGCCGCTGATCGATATGGCGGTCCATCTGGCGTGGCTGCGGCGGCGGTTGGCGGCGGCCGGTGGGGTGGTGGAGCTGCGCGGGGTGCGGGACCTGGCGGAGGCCGGGGCGGTGGCGCCGGTGGTGGTCAACTGCTCGGGGCTTGGGGCGCGGGAGCTGGTGCCCGACCCTGAAGTGTTCGGGGTGCGGGGGCAGTTGGTGCTCGTGGAGAACCCCGGGGTCGAGGAGTGGTTCACGGATGCCGCCGCGGGGGCGGATGCGCTCACGTACTTCTTTCCGCGGGGTGATGTGGTGGCTCTGGGCGGCACGGCCGAGGAGGGGGCCGAGGGGCGGGTTCCGGATCCCGCGGTCGCCGCGGCGATCGTGGCGCGCTGTGCCGCCGTCCGGCCCGAGTTGGGGCGGGCGCAGGTGGTGCGGCACCTGGTGGGGGTGCGGCCGGGGCGTCGGTCCGGGGTGCGGCTTGAGCGTGAACAGGGCACCTGGGGCGGCCTGTTGGTGCACAACTATGGGCACGGGGGTGCCGGGGTGACGGTGGCTTGGGGGTGTGCGCGGGCCGCTGCGGAGCTGGTGGATCCGGGGCGGAACGCCGGAGGGGGCTGAGCAGACTGCCCCCTCCGACGTTCGAGGACGCGCGCGTCAGCTCTGTTCTCCGCTACGCGGCTGCGGGGGCGTCGGGTCCCCGTTCGGCTCCGCGGGACCGATGCGGATCTCGAACTCGCCGTCGTACTTCGCGTGGCCCGCGATCACGGCCATCTCGACGGCCTCCTCACCGCGTTCGCCCCGCACGATCAGCGGGTCGCGGCGCAGGTCGCGCATGAGGGCGACGCACATCCCGATCATGACGAGCAGGAAGGGCGCGGCTACGAGGATGGTGAGGTTCTGCAGGCCCTCCAGGGCATTGTTGCCGCCGTTGCCGATGAGCAGCATGATCGCGGCGACGGCCCCCGTGAGAACACCCCAGAAGATGACCACGAAGCGGGTCGGCTCGTAGGTGCCCTTCTGCGAGAGCGTGCCCATCACGATGGACGCGGCGTCGGCACCGGACACGAAGAAGATGGCCACCAGGATCATCACCAGGAGGCTCATCACCGTCGCGATCGGGTACTCGCTGAGGACCCCGAACAGCTGGCCCTCGACCGTCAGGTCCTCGCTGAGCCGGTTCTCCTCCTTGAGCTTCATCGCCGTACCGCCGAAGATCGCGAACCAGATGAGGCTCACGGTGCTCGGCACCAGGATCACACCGCCGATGAACTGCCGGATGGTGCGGCCCCGGCTGATCCGGGCGATGAACATGCCGACGAACGGCGTCCAGGAGATCCACCAGGCCCAGTAGAAGACCGTGTTGCCGCTCAGCCACGCGGCGATGCCCTCACCGCTGGATGCCTCGGTACGGCCCGCGAGCTGCGGCAGATCACCGAGGAAGGAGCCGAGCGAGGTGGGCACCAGGTCGAGGACCAGGACCGTCGGTCCGACGACGAAGAGGAACACCGCGAGCAGCCCGGCGAGCACCATATTGATGTTGGACAGCCACTGGATGCCCTTCTCGATGCCCGACACCGCGGAGGCCACGAAGCAGATCGTGAGGACCGCGATGATGGTCACGAGGACGGCCGTGCTGACCCGCGCCGCCCAGTCGAGCTCCTGCATGCCCTGGGCGATCTGCAGCGCGCCGAGGCCCAACGAGGCCGCGGAGCCGAAGAGCGTCGCGAAGATCGCGAGGATGTCGATCGCCTTGCCGAAGCCGCCGTTGGCGTGCCCCTCGCCGATCAGCGGTGTGAACACGGCGCTGATGGTCTGCCGGCGGCGCCGCCGGAAGCTGCTGTAGGCGATGCCGAGACCGGCCACGGCGTAGATCGCCCACGGGTGCAGGGTCCAGTGGAACAGCGTCGTGGCCATGGAGGTCTCCATGGCGGCTCCCGAGTCCGCGGGCGAGGTGCCCGGCGGCGGCGAGGCGTAGTGCGTGAGCGGCTCGCTGACCCCGTAGAACATCAGGCCGATGCCCATACCCGCGCTGAACATCATCGCGACCCAGGAGACCGTGCGGAACTCCGGCGCCTCGCCCTCCGCACCGAGGGTGATCTTCCCGTAGCGGCTGGCCGCGAGCCACAGCGCGAAGACCACAAAGCCGGATGCGGCCAGGACGAACGCCCAGCCGCCGTTGTGCATCAGGCCGCTGAGCAGATCCCCGGACACGCTCTGCAGCGACTCGGTACTTATTGCGCCCCACAGCACGAACGCCACGGTGGCAACGGCCGTGACGCCGAACACCACCCAGTCGGTCTGGGCGGGGCGATGGTCCAGCTCCCCGGGGAGATCCGCCACCACGGGCGGCGGATCTCCCGGGTCGGCTGTCTTGTTCATGTCCTGCGTCACTGGCAGCCCCTTCGGGGTAGCGGATGTTGCGTACCGCTACCCCTTACCACAGGTGGCGCCTTTATTACTGGTCAACAACTGTCTACTGACGTGCCCTTGGTCAGGTGATAGGCGGCCCGCTCGTCGAGAAGCAGTGGGACAAGTGCCCTCATTGACTGACGTACAGGGACAAAAGCCCCGTCGCTGTCGGGCCGTGCCGTCACGCCGTGCAGGGCGAGTTCGCCCTTCACGTCGGCGTACTGGGCGGCGTCCAGCCGGTAGCCGCAGGGCGGGTCCGGGATGACCTCGGCGGGCTCGGCCGGGTCGTTATCGGCACCGCCCAGGTAGACCGGGCCCCGGTCGGCGAGTCCGGCGCCGCGGGCCTGCGTGGTGGCCGCGCGCACCTGTCCGGCGCGCTCGCCGCCGAACGCGATCAGGCCCTTGAGGGCGGCGAGTTGGGAGTGCACCCGGCGGCGGTTGTTGACCGCCTCGTCCGCCTTCTCCTCCTCGGTGAGCGGGTCGACGCGGCTCTCGATGAGCAGGCCCACGGCGTGCTTCACGCCGGAGGCGTTGCGCAGGATGCGCTCCTGGCCGTCACCGGCCGTCTGCTTGATCGGTTCGCCGGTCTCGGGGTCGGTCCAGATGCCGTACGTGCCGGTGGAGTACTGCTCCGCCTCGGCCGTGGGCCGGATGTAGTCGGCGGAGAGCGTCCTGGCCTCGGCGTGCACGCCGTCCGCGGTGTTGAGGTTGCGCGGCCAGAGGTCGAACAGGTCCTTGTCGTAGTACGGGGGTGTGGCGCCGTACTCGTGCAAGTCGTAGATGACGTCGGGGCGTTCGTCGCGGATGACGGCGGCGATGGTGCGGCCCTCGCGGGTCTTCAGGGCGATGTGGTCGCGATTGATGTCGACGCCGTCTGCGTTGCCGCGGGTGTCGGCGGCCCGGCCGTCGGGGTTGGCGGTGGGGATGACGAGTACCGAGGTGCGGGAGAGGAACGCGCGGGTGGCGGGGTCCTCGGCGTAGGCGAGGTCGCGGAGCTTGCTCAGGCAGGCCTCGCGCCCGGACGGCTCGTCGCCGTGCTGGGTGCAGACGAGCAGCACGGTGGCCGCGGTGCGGTGGCCCGAGCCGAGCCGGACGAGCTGGAGCGGGCGGCCCTGTTCGGTGGTGCCGACGGTCTCCAGGGCGACGTCGTCGTTCTCCTTGTCGACGGTGGCAAGGAACTTCTGCTCCTCGGACTGTGTGGTCCAGCGCTCGCCGTCGGTGCGCTCGAACCCGGTGCGGGGCGGCGCGTCCTGAGGCGTACCGGCGACGGCGGGCGCGCTCAGGAGCGGGGCGGCCAGCGCGGTGGCGGCCGTGGCGAGGACGAGGGTGCGCAGGCGGGGTCTCACGGGGTGGGGCCTCCCAGGGTCGGTCACGGTCGTCGGGCGTAAGCAATCAGCCTGTCCGGCGTTTGAGGACGAGCGCGTTCAGCGCGAAGCGGGGGTCTGGGGGCGGCAGCCCCCAGGACGGCGCTAAGGAACCCGGTCACCTCGCGCCGGAGCGGTGAGGCCGTCCCGCGGGCCCTCCCCCGGTGCGGGCGCACCAGAACCGTCCGTGGCCGCGCCCAGCGCATCCGCGCCGCCGACCAACGGCAGCCGCACGTCGCTGCGGGCCAGGTCGAGGGTGAGCCGCGGCTTGGAGTCCGGCGGTTCGATCAGGCCGTTGTCGGTGCCCGCGACGATCAGGGCGAGCCGGTGTCCGGCCGGTACGACGTGGTCGCTCGCGGCGACGTCGATGGTGATCTCGTACGGCTTGCCGGGCGTGAGCGGACCGCCCTGCTCCGGATCGTCGTGGGTGCCCAGGTCGGCCCAACCACGGCTGAAAATGGTGTGGTTGACGTCGGCCGTGTCGGCGGCGGTGTCGAGGTAGCAGGGGCTGTCGCCGGGCCGCTCGGCGCCGAAGCAGCTGCGTGAGGTGAGCGTGGTGATGCCCTCGCCCTCGGCCGTGTAGTCCCGGATGGTGTCGGGCCCGAGGTCCACGAGTACCGCGGACAGATGGGCGGTCGACGTCGACGGGGTGACCGTGACCGTCACCTCGGAGGAGCCGGACAGGCGCAGCTCCCTCGTGAGCGGGGCGGTGACGAACCCGGCCTTCTCCGCGGTCGGCCTGTCGATCCGGGCGGCCCAGTCGGCCTCACCGAGCTTCGGGTTGTCGGTGAACCGCTCGGTGGCTCCGGCCGGCGCCGGGTCCGGGCCGAGCGTGCCGACGCCGGGCTTCGCGCCCTTGCCGGGGTGCAGAGCGGTCGTCTCGGTGCCGGACGGGGGCCAAGTGGCGTCGGTGGTCCAGCGGTCGGGGGCGCGCTCGATGTCGGCCATCGGCTCGTCCTCGATGCCGTTGTCCAGGCCGAGGAGTTCGTGGTCGAACCAGCGGTGCAGGGTGCGCACCCAGTCGGCGCGGCGGAAGTCGAAGGGGTCGACGTGGCCGGTCTGGCTGAGCCAGATCTTCCGCTCGACGCCCTGCTCGGCGAGGGCGTCCCACCACTGACCGAAGTGCTTCGCCCGGACGTTGAGGTCCTGCATGCCGTGCACCACGAACACGCTCGCGTCGATCTTCTTCACATCCGGAGCAGTTGACACGTAGTCTCGCTCGCTCCACAGGTCGGTCCAGTCGCCGCTCCGCGGCGCGCCGTCGATGAGCCGTTGCTGTACGGCGCCGCAGCGGGCGCGCGCCTCGGGAGTCTCGACGTAGTCGGAGAGCCACTCGGGCCCGCCGTCGTAGAGCGGGGCGCCCTGCTGGAAGTAGTAGTCGTACCAGGACGAGATGGCGCCGATCGGGACGATCGTTTTCAGGCCCTCGACGCCGGTCGCGGCCACACCGTTGGCGACGGTGCCGTCATAGCTCTTGCCGATCATGCCGGTGGCGCCATTGGTCCAGTCGGCCCGGGCGGGTTCGCCGCCGGTACGGCTGGTGTACGCGTCGGCGCGGCCGTTCAGCCAGTCGACGACGGCCTTGGCGGACTCGACGTCGGAGCGGCCGCCGACGTCCACGCAGCCGTCGGAGCGACTGGTTCCGGCCAGGTCGACGGCGACGAAGGCGTAGCCGCGCGGGACGAAGAAGTTGTCGTAGTAGAGCGGGAATTGCACGACTCGCCCCGCGTCGCCTTCGGCGTCATAGGTCTTCTTCTGGCTCTCGTTGCCACGCCCGCAGCACTGGTAGTACGGGCTGGCGTCCATGATGACCGGTATCTTCCGGCCCTCCTGGGCGGGTTCGCGGGGCCGGATGATGTCGGCGGCGACCCGGTCGGTCCTGCCGTCCCCGTCGCCGTCGATCCCGGTGTCCACCCACACGGACTCGCGGATCGCGTCGGCGTAGGAGTAGACCGGCTTGCTCTCGTCGACGGTGGGCTTCTCGGCGTACGCCGGGGAGAGCGGCACAAGCAGCATCGCCAGGAGCGCTCCCGCGAGCAACAGCACACGTATCAGGCGCAGATCCCGCACACGTATCGGCATGCGCCGGAAGGTACCCCGGTCAACTCCCGTACAAAAGAGGGCAGGAGTGGACTTCGAGGGGCCTGAGGTCAGGACCGCAGGACGAAGTGGCGCATGTCGACCGCATGGCAGTCATGTGACAAACGCGGCCATGGACATGACTGGGGCGGGGGCGGCTGAATAGGGTCCGAACACCGAACCCACGCCACCCCCTACGACTTGGAGCTTCCGTGCACCGCAACCGCAGACTGATCGTCCCCGGCGCGTTCGCGGCCGCCCTGCTGCTGGCGATCCCGGCATCCGCGGCCGACTACGAGCCGGGCGCACCGGGCATCGGCGACCCCTACTACCCGGCCAGTGGCAACGGCGGCTATGACGTCTCGCATTACGACCTGCGCCTGAAGTACCAGCCGGAGACCGACCTCCTGGAAGGCACGGCGACCCTCAACGCCACCACCAAGCAGGACCTTTCGCGCTTCAACCTGGACTTCGGCCTGAAGGTCAGCGAGGTCCGCGTGAACGGCAAGAAGGCCAGCTTCAAGGCCACCGGCACCCAGGAACTGGAGATCACTCCGGCGGCGCCGCTGCCGAAGGACACTCCGATCACCCTCGTGGTCCGCTACGCCGGGAAACCCTCCGAGCTGGAGATCAACGGCTACACGGCGTGGCACCGCACCCCGGACGGCGGGGTCGCGGCGCAGGAGCCGGAGTCCGCGGTGTGGTGGTTCCCGTCCAATGACCACCCGCTGGACAAGGCGACGTACGACGTGTCGGTGCAGGTGCCGAACGGCACCCAGGCGATCAGCAACGGCACGCTGCAGTCCGAGCGTCCGGTCGGCACCGCATGGACCCGCTACAGCTGGCGCTCCAACAAGCCGCAGGCCAGCTATCTGACCACGCTCGCGGTCGGCAAGTTCGACATCACCAAGGACGAGACGGCGTCCGGGCTTCCGGTGCTCAACGCGTACAGCAAGGATCTCGGCGACCACGCGGGCGCGGCCCGGGCCAGTATCGAGCGGACCACTGAGGTCGCCGAGTGGCTGGAGGAGGTCTTCGGCCCGTACCCCTTCAACTCCCTTGGCGGGTACGTCCCGAACGTGACGAGCGGCTACGCCCTGGAAACCCAGACCCGGCCGTTCTACAGCCCGAAGCAGTTCGCGAGCGGCTCGAACGTCTCGGTGGTGGTGCACGAGCTGGCGCACCAGTGGTACGGCGACAGCGTCTCGGTCGACGGCTGGAAGGACATATGGATCAACGAGGGCTTCGCCCGGTACAGCCAGTGGCTGTGGTCCGAGAAGGAGGGCGAGGGCACGGCGCAGGACCTCGCGGACTATGTGTACGCCTCGCACCCGGCGGACGACGCGTTCTGGACGGTCAAGCCGGGCGACCCGGGCCCGGACAACCAGTTCCACCTCGCGGTGTACGACCGGGGCGCACTCGCCGTGCAGGAGCTGCGCAACGAGGTCGGGGACAAGGCCTTCTTCGAGATCCTGAAGGGCTGGCCGACCGAGCGGGCGTACGGCAACGCGAAGGTGAGCGACTTCGTGTCGTACGCCGAGCAGGTCTCGGGCAAGCCGCTCGCGAACCTCTTCGACACCTGGCTGTACGCACCTCAGAAGCCGGAGCGTCCCACGGTAGGTGCGTCGGAGACGTCAGCGCGCAGTGACGAGCGGCCCGCGCGGCCGAAGTCCTGGAAGAAGATCGCGGCGACGAATTCGGTCCACGACCACTAGGGGGTTACCTCGAAGTAACTTCTGCTGGTTTGATGAGGACGCAACATGTCCATACAAGTTCACGGACCACAGGAGAAGCAGTGTCCCCCCACTCCTCGATCCGCCGCGCCTCCGGCGCCGCCGTCGCCGCCGCACTGACCGCCGCGACGCTGACGGCGGCCGCCCCTGCCGCGTCGGCCGCTCCGGCGACCCCGGAGGCCACCGCCGAGGCGCAGAACGTGAAGGTCCTGACGTACAACACCTTCCTCTTCAGCAAGTCGCTGTACCCGAATTGGGGCCAGGACCACCGGGCCGCCGAGATCGTCAAGACGCCGTTCTTCCAGGGGCAGGACGTGGTCGTGCTCCAGGAGGCGTTCGACAACTCCTCCTCGGACGCCCTGAAGGACGCCGCCAAGGCGCAGTACCCGCACCAGACCCCGGTGGTCGGCCGCAGCAAGGACGGCTGGGACGCGACCGGCGGCAACTACTCGACGACCACGCCGGAGGACGGCGGGGTCACGGTCCTGAGCAAGTGGCCGATCCTGCGCAAGGAGCAGTACGTCTTCCCGGACGCCTGCGGCGCGGACTGGTACTCCAACAAGGGCTTCGCGTATGCGGTCCTGGACGTGAACGGCAAGA
Source organism: Streptomyces sp. NPDC002851 (assembly GCF_053591935.1). Lineage (NCBI taxonomy): Bacteria > Bacillati > Actinomycetota > Actinomycetes > Kitasatosporales > Streptomycetaceae > Streptomyces > Streptomyces sp. NPDC002851. The sequence goes on from NZ_JBSFUT010000065.1 coordinate 27,236, forward strand.
GGGTGCATGTCGTCGGGACGCACGCCCAGTCCACCGACGACGGCTGCGGCGACGGCGAGGCGGCCTCGATGCGGAGCCGCCAGTTCAAGAACGTCGACGCGTTCCTGGACGCCAAGAAGATCCCGGCCGACGAGCAGGTCCTGATCGCCGGCGACCTCAACGTCGACTCGCGCACCGACGAGTACGGCTCGATGCTGACCGATCTCGGGGCGGACGGCGCCGAGTCCCGCACCGGGCACCCGTACTCCTTCGACACCGAGGCCAACTCGATCGCCAAGGACCGCTACGCGGGCCTGCCCAGCGAGGACCTGGACTACGTGCTCCACCGCACCGGCCACGCGCGCCCGGCGGGCTGGAACAACAACGTCATCAAGGAGGAGTCCGCGCCCTGGACCGTCACCAGCTGGGGCAAGGAGTACACGTACACGAACCTTTCGGACCACTACCCGGTGACCGCCTCCGGGACCAAGTGACATCACGCGGACGGGCGCCGGGCGGGCTGTTTGAGCCCCGTACCACTCCAGCAGGCACCTCTCACCGGGCGGAAGACGGCCAGTTAGACTCACCCGGCCGTCCTTTACGATCTTCTTACAGGGTGACGT
>NZ_JBSFUT010000066.1:0-25627 GCF_053591935.1 Streptomyces sp. NPDC002851
GACTCCAGGGTGCCGTCCTGCGGGAGCACGGAGCCGTCCGCCCTCACCAGGTGCCGCAGCATCGGCCGGGCGGCCGCCTGGTCGTCGGCCGATCCGCCCGAACGGGCGGGCCCGAAAACGGGCACCCTCGCGCCCGGAACGGGCACACTCCCCCGGCCCGGCCGCGCGGACAAGCCCTTGCCCCGGGCACAACCGGGCACGATTCCGCCCGTTCCGGGCCTGTCCAACCCCTTGCTGACCCGGTAGAACTCTTCCCACAGGCCCGAACGGGCATCACTGCCCGGAGCGAGCGTCAGGGAGAGGAGCCGTCGATGAGTGCCGAGGAGCGCCAGCGGGAGATCGTCCGTGCGGCGCGGCGCGCGGGCAGCGTCGACGTCACCGCGCTCGCCACCGAGCTCGGGGTCGCCAAGGAGACCGTGCGCCGCGATCTGCGCGCCCTGGAGGACCACGGTCTGGTACGCCGCACCCATGGCGGCGCCTACCCCGTGGAGAGCGCGGGCTTCGAGACGACGCTCGCCTACCGCACCACCGCCCACGTACCGGAGAAGCGGCGGATCGCGGCCGCCGCGGCCGAGCTGCTCGGCGACGCCGAGACGGTCTTCGTCGACGAGGGCTTCACGCCGCAGCTGATCGCCGAGCAGCTGCCCGCCGACCGGCCGCTGACGGTGCTGACCACCTCGCTCACCACCGCGAGCACCCTCGCCGAGGCCGAGAACGAGACCACCGTGCTGCTGCTCGGCGGCCGGGTGCGGCCCGGCACGCTCGCGACCGTCGACCACTGGGCGACCCGGATGCTGGCCGGGTTCGTGATCGACCTGGCCTTCATGGGCGCCAACGGCGTCTCCCGCGAGCACGGTCTGACCACCCCCGACCCGGCCGTCAGTGAGGTCAAGACGCAAGCCATGCGGGCGGCGCGGCGCCATGTCTTCGCGGGCATCCACACCAAGTTCGGCGCCGTGAGCTTCTGCCGCTTCGCGCGCATCGGGGACTTCGAGGCGATCGTCACGGACACCCAGCTGCCCGCCGCCGAGGCCCACCGCTACTCATTGCAGGGGCCGCAGGTCCTCCGCGTCTGAGCGCCACGCGGCCCGGTACTCCCCCCCCCGGACCCCATACCCGTACTGAATCCCCATACCGAATCCCGTACCGCATCCCCCATACCAATCCCATAGCGCGGGTCTCGCGCACCCTCACCGCACCCCATATATCCCCATAATTCCTCATTGCCTCCCCTTACTTCAGGAGCATCCATGCCAACCCAGAGCCGACGGAGGCCGCGCGCACCGCTCGCCGGGGCCGCCGCAGGTGTGCTGTTGCTCTCCGGCTGCTGGACCGGAGCCGGTGGGACCGGTTCCGGTGACTCCATCGACGTACTGATGGTCAACAACCCTCAGATGATGGAGCTGCAGAAGCTCACCGCCGCCCACTTCACCAAGAAGACCGGCATCAAGGTGCACTTCACGGTCCTGCCCGAGAACGACATCCGCGACAAGATCAGCCAGGACTTCGCCAACCAGGCCGGTCAGTACGACGTCGCCACGCTCAGCAATTACGAGATCCCGATCTACGCCAAGAACGGCTGGCTGCAGGAGCTCGGCGGCTATGTGCGCGCGGACAAGGACTTCGACCAGTCCGACATCCTGCCGCCGATGCGCCAGTCCCTGACCGGCGACGACGGCAAGCTGTACGGCCAGCCCTTCTACGGTGAGTCGTCGTTCCTGATGTACCGCAAGGACGTCTTCGCGAAGGCGGGCCTGAAGATGCCCGCGCGGCCCACCTGGAAGCAGGTCGCCGACCTCGCTGCCCGCGTGGACGGCGCCGAGCCCGGCATGAAGGGGATCTGTCTGCGCGGACTGCCCGGCTGGGGCGAGCTGATGGCACCCCTGACGACGGTGGTGAACACGTTCGGCGGCACCTGGTTCGAGAAGGACTGGACGGCCCGGCTCGACTCGAAGGAGTTCAAGGAGGCCACCCGCTTCTACGTCGACCTGGTGCGCGAGCACGGCCAGGCGGGCGCCGCCCAGTCCGGCTATGCGGAGTGCCTGAACAACCTCACCCAGTCCAAGACCGCCATGTGGTACGACGCCACGGCCGCGGCCGGGTCCCTGGAGGCCGCCAAGTCCCCGGTCAAGGGCAAGATCGGCTACGTACCGGCGCCGACGCAGAAGACGGAGAGCTCCGGCTGGCTCTACACCTGGGCGTGGGGCCTGCAGAAGGCGTCGCCGAACCCCGACAAGGCGTGGAAGTTCATCTCCTGGGCGTCCAGCAAGGAGTACGAGGAGCTCGTCGGCAACGAGGTCGGCTGGGCCAATGTCCCGGCCGGGAAGCGCGCCTCCACGTACGAGATACCGCAGTACCGCGCCGAGGCCGCCGCCTTCCAGGACGTGACCCGGCGGGCCATCGCCTCGGCCCGGCCGGACGACCCGGGTGTGCAGCCGCGGCCCGCGCCCGGCATCCAGTTCGTCGGCATCCCCGAGTTCACCGACCTCGGCACCAAGGTCTCGCAGGAGATCAGCGCGGCCATCGCGGGCCGCCAGTCCGTCGACACCGCCCTGGCGAAGTCGCAGCGGCTCGCCGAGAAGATCTCCGAGGAGTACGAGGGACGATGACCGCCGCCACCACCGCACCCCACGCCCCCGCACCACCCGGGACCCGTACCGTCAAGCCACCGGGCCGACTGCGCGCCTGGGCCACCAGAGCACCGCTGCTTCCCGCGCTCGTCTTCATGATCGTGGTCACCCAGCTGCCGTTCGTGGCCACCCTGGTGATCTCCTTCTTCGACTGGAACGCCCTCTACCCCGAGGCGCGCTCCTTCGCCGGGTTCGCCAACTACGCCGAGGTCCTCACCGAGCCCGAGCTGCGCCGCTCGGTCCTGACCACGATCCTGCTCACCGCGACCGTCGTCCTGGTCAGCCTGGCGCTCGGGCTCGCCCTCGCGCTGCTCCTCAACCGGAAGTTCCTCGGCCGCGGCGTCGTCCGTACGCTGCTCATCGCGCCGTTCCTGCTCGTGCCGGTGGCCGCCGCGCTGCTGTGGAAGCACGTGCTCTTCAACCCCGAATACGGCCTGTTCAACGGCCTGTTGACGCTGGTGGGCGGGCCGCAGCCGGACTGGGTCTCGAGCATGCCGCTGCTCGCCGTCGAGGCGTCGCTGATCTGGCAGTGGACGCCGTTCATGATGCTGATCCTGCTCGCCGGGCTGCAGAGCCGCGACCCGGAGCTGCTCGAGGCGGCGCGCATCGACGGCGCGAACAACTGGCAGATCTTCCGCTTCATGACCCTGCCGCACCTGCGCCGCTATCTCGAACTCGGCGCCCTGCTCGGCTCGATCTACATCGTGCAGCACTTCGACGCGGTCTTCACGATCACCTCGGGCGGCCTGGGCACCGCGAACCTCCCCTACACCGTCTACCAGTCCTTCTACCAGGCCCACGAGAACGGCCTCGCCTCGGCCGCGGGCGTCCTCGTCGTCCTCGGCTCCCTCATCATCGCGACGTTCGCGCTGCGCGTGGTCTCGTCCCTGTTCCGCGAAGAGGTGTCCCGCGCATGAGAACTCCGGTGACTTCGGTGACTTCGGTGACTTCGGCGACTTCGGTGAACTTCCTTGCCCCGCTGCGCCGTTCGGGCCTGGGCGTGCTCGCCTGGCTGGCCGGTATCGCCTTCGTGCTGCCGCTGGCCTGGATGGCCCTGACGTCCTTCCACTCCGAGCAGGACGCGGCCACCAACCCACCGTCCGTGGCCGCCTCGCTCACCCTCGACGGCTACCGCGAGTTCTTCGGCGCGGACGGCGGCGCGAGCCCCTGGCCCTCCCTGATCAACTCCACGGTGGCGTCGGTCGGGTCGACGCTTCTCGTCCTGGTGCTCGCGCTCCCGGCGGCGTACGCCCTGTCGATCCGCCCGGTGAAGAAGTGGACGGACGTCCTGTTCTTCTTCCTCTCCACGAAGATGCTCCCGGTCGTGGCGGGCCTCCTGCCGATCTATCTCTTCGCCAAGAACACCGGGCTCCTGGACAACATCTGGCTCCTGGTCCTGCTCTATACGTCGATGAACCTGCCGATCGCCGTCTGGATGATGCAGTCCTTCCTCGCCGAGGTACCGGTCGCGATCATCGAGGCCGCGCGTGTGGACGGGGCGCGGCTGCCCACGATCCTGACGCGCGTGGTGGCCCCCATCGCCCTGCCCGGCATCGCGGCAACGGCCCTGATCTGCTTCATCTTCAGCTGGAACGAGCTGCTCTTCGCCCGGGTCCTGACGGGTGTGGTGGCCCAGACGGCCCCCGTGTTCCTGACCGGCTTCATCACCAGCCAGGGCCTGTTCCTGGCCAAGGTGTGCGCCGCGTCGCTCGTCATCTCCCTGCCGGTGCTCGCCGCGGGGTTCGCCGCCCAGGACAAACTCGTCCAGGGCCTGTCTCTGGGAGCCGTCAAATGAAGGCAGCCGTCATCGAGTCCGTCGGCAAGGCCGTCGTCGCCGAGGTCCCCGACCCCACGCCCGGGCCGCACGACGTGGTCGTGGAGGTCGCCGCCTGCGGCATCTGCGGCACCGATCTGCACATCCTCCAGGGCGAGTTCGCGCCGACGCTGCCGGTGGTGCCCGGTCACGAGTTCGCCGGGGAGGTCGTCGGCCTCGGCAGCGAGGTGCGCGAGCTGCGCGTCGGCGACCGCGTCGCCGTCGACCCCTCCCTGTACTGCTTCTCCTGCCGCTACTGCCGTACGGGCCACAACAACCTGTGCGAGCGCTGGGCCGCCATCGGCGTCAGTACGGCGGGCGGTGCGGCCGAGTACGCGGTGGCGCCCGCCGCCAACTGCGTCCGGCTGCCCGACGCCGTACGCACCGCCGACGCGGCCCTGATCGAGCCGCTGTCCTGCGCGGTACGCGGCTACGACGTGCTCCGCGCCCGGCTCGCCGCGCACGTCCTGATCTACGGCTCCGGCACCATGGGCCTGATGATGCTGGAGCTCGCCAAACGCACCGGCGCCGCGCGCGTCGACGTGGTCGACCTCAACCCCGAACGCCTCGCCACGGCCCGGCAGTTGGGCGTCTCGGCGGCGGCCACGAGCGCGGACGAGCTCGACCGGCCCGAGGGCTGGGACATCGTGGTCGACGCGACCGGCAACGCCCGGGCCATCCAGGACGGCCTCGGCCGGGTCGCGAAGGCGGGCACCTTCCTTCAGTTCGGGGTGGCGGACTACGCGACCCGGGTGGAGATCGACCCGTACCGCATCTACAACCAGGAGATCACCATCACCGGCTCCATGGCGGTCCTGCACAGCTTCGAGCGCGCGGCGGAGCTGTTCGCGAGCGGTGCCCTCGACCCGGACGTGTTCATCAGCGACCGCATGCCGCTGGGTCAGTACCCGGAGGCGCTGGAGCGGTTCGCGTCCGGGGTGGGCCGCAAGACGGTGGTGGTGCCGGGCAGCTGAGGCCCCGGGGTCAGACGCCCGCGCGCCGCACCGCCGCTTCGGCAAGGCCGCGGGCCACCCCTGCCGCGTCCGGCACCACGTGGAGCCCGTGCAGCACGCTCGACCCTTCGACGAGCACCATCAGCTCGTCCGCGAGCCGCCCGGGCTCCGCGGCCCCGGCCTCGGCGCACAGCTCCCGCAGATACCCGCGCAGCCAGCTCTTCTGCCCCTCGATCACCGCACGGCCCGGGTGCCCGGACTCGGGGATCTCGGCGGCCGCGTTCACGAAGGCGCAGCCGCGCGGGTTCTCCGGCCGGGTCAGCCACTGCCGGTGCGCATCGAAGACCGCGAGCAGCCGCTCCGCCCCCGAGCCCGGTGCGCTCCGCTCCTCCACCCAGGCCCGGTAGCGCACGTCGCGCTCCCGCAGATACGCCGCGACCAGCGCCTCCTTCGAACCGAACCGGTCGTACAGGGTCTTCTTCGTGACCCCGGCCCGCTTGGCGATCAGGTCGACGCCGACCGCGGTGATGCCCTGGGCGTAGAACAGCTCCGCCGCCGCGTCGAGGATCTTCCTGGCGCCGGGCGTCAGTGCCTCGGCCCCCTGCTGCGTCATTCCGCTGCCACCTCCTCCCCTTGACCGTAAACAGATCTGTTTAGTTTACTCGCCCCCACGTGACTAAACAGATCTGTTTACTTGTGCCACCCCACGGAGGATCCATGGGCAACGCCCTCATCGCCCCCGGCCTCGTCGTCCTCTGGAGCTCCGGCTTCATCGGCGCCGAGCTCGGCACCCGGTACGCGCCCGCGGACACCCTGCTGATGTGGCGGTTCGTCGTTGCGGCGGCCCTGCTGTGCGGGGCTTGGCTGCTCCTGCGCAGACGCCGCAGACACCGCAGAGCAGCGCTGCCGCCGCGCGTCCTGGCCCGGCAGGCCCTGATCGGGGCACTTTCCCAGGGCGGCTATCTGGGCTCGGTCGTCTGGGCCGTGGGCCTCGGCGTACCCACCGGGACGTCCGCCCTGATCGCCGCCCTCCAGCCGCTGGCCGCGGGCGCGCTCGCCGGGCCGCTGCTCGGGGAGCGCGTCACCCGGCGGCAATGGACCGGGCTCGGCGCGGGGCTCGCCGGGGTGGCCCTGGTGCTGTGGAGCGACCTCGACGCCGGGTCCGGGACCGCGCCCGCGTGGGCGTACGCGCTGCCGTTCACCGGCATGGCCGCGCTGCTCGCCGCGAGCTTCCTTGAGCGCCGGGCCACCGGCAGCGCCACCGGTGTATCGCCCCTGGACGCGCTGCCGGTGCACTGCCTGACCAGCGCCGTCCTGTTCGCCGCGGTCGCGACCGGTACGGGCCATGCGGTGCCGCCCGCGGACGGCGGGTTCTGGTGGGCGGTCGCCTGGGTGGTCGGCCTCTCCACCCTCGGCGGCTACGGCTTCTACTGGCTCTCCCTGCGGCGCCACGGCGTGACCCGCACCAGCGCCCTGATCTACCTGACACCGCCGACGACGATGCTCTGGGCGTACGCCATGTTCGGCGAGGCACCCGGCGCGCTCGCGCTTGTCGGTACGGCGGTCTGCCTGGGTGCCGTGGTCCTGGCTACGGTCGGGAGCTCGGGCGCACCGCGTCCCGGCGGCGTACGGGCAGCCGGGTGGCGACAGTCAGAACTCGAGTCGCGGGTAAGGGAACAGTAAAGGGAGGTCGTTCGTTAAGCCGGGCATGACAGCTATGACCCCCGGCTCGAACATCCCGCTCCCCGCCTCCCGAGTGGCGGTGGACGTCGCCGCTCCGGTGCGGCTCGACGTATCGGGCCTGCTGCTCACCGCCGATGGCAAGGTGCGCTCCGACGACGACTTCATCTTCTACAACCAGCCCACGGGCCCCGGTGTCACCTACCGCTCGGGCGGCGGCACCGGCCCGGACGCGATCACCGTGGACACCGGCGCGGTCCCGCCCGGCATCGAGAAGATCGTCGTCACGGCGAGCCCGGACGCGGCGGGCCAGACCTTCCAGGGCATCGAGCCCACGGCGACGATCCGGAACGCGGACGACGGCAGCCCCATCGCCACCTTCACCCCGCCGCAACTCGGCGCCGAGACCGCCCTGGTGGTGGTCGAGGTGTATCTGCGGAACGGCGCGTGGAAGGTCCGCGCGATCGGCCAGGGGTACGCCAACGGCCTGGCGGGCATCGCCACCGACTTCGGCGTCTCCGTCGACGAGGAGCCCGCGGCCGCCCCGGCCCCCGCCCAGGCCGCACCGGCCGCACCGCCCGCGCCTCCGGCCCCGCCCGCGCAGGCCCCGGCCCCCGCTGCCCCGGCGACGCAGACCCCGCCCCCGGCCGCACCGCCCGCCGCCCCGGCGCCGCCCGCGCCCGGCACCGGAAAGATCAACCTCGACAAGGGCAAGGTCAGCCTCCAGAAGAACCAGACCGTGTCCCTGGTCAAGGGCGGCCGCCCGCTGCTCTCGCAGGTCAAGATGGGCCTCGGCTGGGAACCCGCGTTCCGCGGCAAGGACATCGACCTGGACGCCTCGGTCATCGCCTACGGCCCGCAGCGCAACCACCTCGACAGCTGCTACTTCGGCAAGCTGTCGATCCTCAACGGCGCGATCAAGCACTCCGGCGACAACCTCACGGGCGAGGGCGGCGGAGACGACGAGGTGATCGTCGTGGACCTCGGCCGACTCCCGCAGGACGTCACCGGCCTGGTCTTCACGGTCAACTCGTTCTCCGGCCAGAAGTTCAACGAGGTGGCGAAGGCCTACTGCCGCCTCATCGACGCCGCCACCAACGAGGAACTGGTCCGCTTCGACCTGACCAACGCCGAACCGCAGACCGGCGTGATGATGGCCAAGCTGATCCGCCAGTTCTCCGGCGAGTGGGACATGACGGCGATGGGCGACTTCGTGAAGTCCCGCACGGTACGCGGCATGGTGAAGCCCGCGGCGCAGTCGCTGTAGCACCGTACCGGCAAGGGCGGGGCGGGGCGGTCCGAGCGGGCCCGCCCCGCCCTTCCTCATGAGTCCCCCGCCCTTCCTCATGCGTCTTCCCCACGAGTCCAAGAACCGGCCACGTTCCGTCCAAGGACCCGTAGCCCGGCGGGAGTTACCTTGCGCCCCATGACTCCCCCCAGCAGGAGAACGCTTCTCACCGCGGGCGGACTCGCGCTCGCCACCATCCCGCTCGGCGGCCTCACCGCCACCCGGGCCGCCGCCCGCCCCCGACCCACCGCGGCCGCCACGCTCGACGTGATCAGCGACATCCAGGGCGACCTCCGCGACCTCGGCCGGGCCCTGGACAACCTCGCCTCGCTCGGCGGCTCCGACGCCCTCGTCATCGCCGGTGACCTGGTCGCGCAGGGCACGGTGCAGCAGTACGAGGACCTGTACGGCACGCTCGCGGACCACCCGCACCCCGACCGGGTGCTCGCCGCGCTCGGCAACCACGAGCAGTACAACGCGGACCCGTTCGACACCCAGGTCAAGCGGTTCCTGGAGTACACCGGCATGCCCGAGGTGTACTCGCAGACCACCGCGGCCGGGCTTCCGCTGCTCTTCATCGGCACCACGGCCCCGGCCAAGAACGGCACCAGCCCGCCCTTCGTGACCCTCGGCGCGTCCCAACTGAGCTGGCTGGACGGCGCGTTGAAGCAGCACGCCGACAGCCCGTACGTCCTGGTGTTCAGCCACCACGTGCTGCCCGGCACCGTCTCCGGCACCACGGGCCCGGACGCCGCCCGCTTCTACGACCAGGACTTCGTGGACGAGACCGAGCTGCTCACCATCCTCGGGCAGCACAAGAACGTGGTCTTCTTCTCCGGCCACACCCACTGGGACCTGAACCGCGACGACTGGGCCGCCAGGAAGGTCGTCGAGGGCGGCGACCCGGCCGGGTTCACGGTGGTCAACACCGGCTTCATCCAGACCCTGTACGGCCCCGACGGCAACGGCGGCGAGGAGGCCCTGGACGGCGTCGAGTCCCAGGGCCTCCGGCTCGTCGTCGGCACCGACGGCAAACTCACCGTCGAATCACGCGACTTCCGCCGCAACGAACTGATCCGCAGCCTCGCCGTGTGACGGCGGCAGCTAGGGGCGTCTCCCCCTAGCGCGCCTGCCGCTTCCAGGGGCCCGTGATCGCCAGCATGATCCCGGGCTCCTGAATGCTGGCGTACAGCGTCTTGCCGTCCGGCGAGAACACGACCCCCGCGAACTCGCTGTACTCGGGCTCCTCTTCGGTCCCGATGTTCACCTCGTTCCGCGCGATGGGGTACGTCCGCCCGCTCTCCGTCGCACCGAAGAGGTGCTGTATCCCCTCGCCGTCCTCGGCGAGGATCAGCCCGCCGTACGGCGACACGGTGATGTTGTCCGGGCCGTCGAGCGCGCCGTCCTCGCCCGGGTTCTGGTTGACGCCGAGCAGCACCTTCAGGGTCAGGGTGCGCCGCCCCGGGTGGTAGAACCACACCTGCCCGTCGTGCGGCTCGCCGGGGCTCTCATCCCGGGCGTACGACGAGACGAGATAGGCACCGCCGTCCGCCCACCACATGCCCTCCAGCTTGCGGGCGCGCGTGACCTCGCCGTCCTTGAACTGCTCGCGTACGGCAACGGACTTGGCGTCCCGGTCGGGCACGTCGATCCAGTCGACCCCGTACACCGTGCCGACCTTCGTGGCCCGGGACAGATCGTCCACGAACCGGCCGCCGGAGTCGTAGCACTGCGGCGCCTGCAGCACGCCCGCCTCGACGCCCGCCTCCTCAGCGAGCTCGCGCAGCTTGCCACGGCCGTGCTCGAAGCCCTCCGGCGGGGTCCAGCGGTAGAACAGCCCGTTCGGCTTGGAGTCGTCCTCCGTCAGATACGCGTGACCGCGCTTGGGGTCGACGACGACGGCCTCGTGGTCGTAGCGGCCGAAGAACTTCAGCGGCTTCGGGTTGCGGTTGGCGCGCCGGTCCAGCGGGTCGACCTCGAAGACATAGCCGTGGTCCTTGGTCATGCCGTTCTCACCGGCGCGGTCCGAGTTCTCCTCGCAGGTCAGCCAGGTGCCCCAACGGGTGCGTCCGCCCGCGCAGTTGGTGGACGTACCCGCGATGCCGACCCACTCGGCGACCTCGCCGCCGGGGCGGACCTCGACGACGGTGCAGCCACCGGCCGCGGCCGGGTCGTACACGAGGCCTTCGGTGAGCGGCACCGGGTTGTCCCAGTTCGCGCGCGGGCCCTTCAGCTCGTGGTTGGTGACGAGCAGGGTGGCGCCGCCGGGGCCCTCGAAGGTGGCGGTGCCGTCGTGCTTGTCGGGCGTGAACTCGCCGCTCTCCAGCTTGGTCTCGCCGCTGCGGGTGAGGATGCGGTACGAGAACCCGGCGGGCAGCGCGACGATCCCCTCGGGGTCGTCCACCAGGGGCCCGTAGCCGGGGCCCGCGTCCGGGGCGTCCGGGTCGCCGGACGGCGCGTCCTGCGTCGCGAGGGCGCCGTCGGTGGTCGCGAGCACTCCGGCGGTGCCGACGAGGGCGACACCCGCGCCGGTGATCGCGGATCGTCTGGCGAAATCCCTGCGGGTGAGCGGCATCGTCTCTCCTGAGGCGTGAGGCCTGGGGCGTTCGGCGTTCCGGTGGGGTGGTGGCGGGGCTCAGGTTCCCGGCCGCGTATAAACGGCGGTTGAACACCGTTCGACGTCTGGAGAGCCGCTTCCATGAACCTGCCAGCCACCGGCCGCCGCATCCTGATCTCCGGAGCATCCCGCGGCCTGGGCCGCGCCGTCGCCACCGCCTTCGCGCACAACGGGGACCGGGTCGCCGTGCACTACGGATCACGGCGCGAGGACGCGGAGCAGACGCTGACCTCGCTGCCCTCGCTGACCGGCGACGGGCACGTTCTGGTGCACGGCGACCTGTCCGACCCGGAGGGCGCGCGCCGGGTGGCGGAGGCGGCCGCGGAGGGCCTGGGCGGCATCGACGTACTGGTGAACAACGCGGCGGTGAACGTGCGCCACCCGCTGCCCGAGACCTCGTACGAGGAGTGGGCGGCGCAGTGGCAGCAGCACGTCGCGGTCAATCTGCTCGGCACCGCGAACCTCAGCCATCTCGCCGGGCGCCGGATGATCGACCAGGGCACCGGCGGCCGGATCGTGAACATCGGCTCCCGCGGCGCCTTCCGCGGCGAGCCCGACCACCCGGCGTACGGCGCCACGAAGGCGGCCGTGCACGCGCTCGGCCAGTCCCTCGCGGTCTCGCTCGCCCCGTACGGCATCGGCGTCGCCTCGGTGGCCCCGGGCTTCTTCGACACCGAGCGCGTGGCCCACCGGCTCAGCGGCGAGGAGGGCGCGGCGATCCGCGCGCAGTCGCCCTTCGGGCGGGTCGCGACGGCGGCGGAGATCGCGGAGGCGGTGCTGTGGCTGGCTTCTCCGGCGGCGGAGTGGTCGTCGGGGGCGGTGTTGGACTTGAACGGGGCGTCGTACCTGCATTAATTCAGCCCGTCCGGCGTTTGAGGACGAGGCCATGAGGCCGATGGGGGTCTGGGGGCAAGGCCCCCAGGTGCGGCCACCGAGCCGACGGAACCCTAGCCCTGGGAGCGGGCCTTGTACGCGGCTTTGCGCGCCTCCTTGGCCACCTTCTTGTCCGGGTGCAGCCGCCCCATCGCCTCGAGGACCTCCGCCGTGGCCGGGTGCCGCACCCGCCAAGCCGTGTCGAAGAAGCCCGAGTGCTGCGCCGCCAACCCCTCGACGAGGGCCTGGAGTTCCTCCGAGTTCCCCTCCGCCCGCAGCTGCGCGGCAATCGTGTCGATGGTCAGCCAGTACACCATCGACTCCGGCGGCGGCGGTACGTCCGCGGCGCCCTGCTCGGTGAGCCAGACCCGGGCGAGCCCGCCGAGCTCCGCGTCGTCAAGGACGTCGCGCAGCGCGGGCTCGGCCTCCTTGCCGACGAGCGACAGGGCCTGCTGGCAGCGCAGCCGGCGCAGCGGGGCGCTCTCGTCCGCGCCGCGCGCCGCGGCGAGCAACTCCCGTGCGGCGGCGAGGGGTTCGCGCCGGGCCAGCCACGTCTCGGTCTCGGCCCGGGCCGCGGTCTGCGGGAACTCGGCGGTCCCGGCGAGCAGCGCGTCCGCGCCCTTGTCCGCCAGGTCCCCGACGGCGGGCGCGTCGATCCCGGCCTCGAGCATCCGCGCGCGCACGCCGTACAGACCGAGGGGGGTGAGCCGCACCAGGCCGTACCGGCTGATGTCGTCCTCTTCGCCGTCGGTGGCGGACGGCACCGGCTCCTCCCCGGCCTCGGCCATCAACTCCTCGTCGACCGGCCGGAATTCGACCAGCCCCGTCGGCTCGAGCATCCGGAACTGGTCGTCGAGCCGCATCATCGCGTCCGAGACCTGCTCCAGGATGTCGTCCGTGGGCTCCCCCATGTCCTCCGGGACAATCATGGAGGCGGCGAGCGCGGGCAGCGGCACCGGCTCCGCGGCGGGGGCGTCCTCGCCGACGGTGAGCAGGTAGAGGTTGCCGAGCACGCCGTCGAGGAACTCGGCCTCGGCCTCCGGGTCCCAGTCGAGCGAGGAGAGGTCGAACTCGCCGCCTTCCTGCACGGCCTCGGCCAGGTCCTCAAGGTCGGGCACGGTGGCGTCGGCGAGCACGGTCTCCAGGGCGCCGAGCCAGATGCCGAGTACGTCCGTCGGGCTGCCGGAGGTGATCAGGGCGAGCTCTTCGCCGGGCGCGGCGGTCCCCGCCGCCTCCTCGGCGCCCTCCGCTTCCGCCTCCGTTTCCGCCTCCGCTTCCGGGGCGTCGGTGATCTCGACGAGCCCGGTGTCGACGGCGACGCGCCAGGCTTCGCTGGCGTACGCGGGCCCGTCCTCGTCGTCCGCCGCATACCCCAACAGCTCGGCGGCGGCCGGGAGCTGCTCGTCGACGAGTTCGCCGCCCGCGCCGACCCGGGTGTCCGGGCCCGCCCAGCGGGCGAGGCGCACGGCGCGGACGAGCAGCGGTGCGGCGAGCGCGTCCCGGGCGAGCTCGGCCTCGGGCGCGAGGCGCACCGGCGGCAGGGAGGCGCGTTCTGAGGGCATGTGCTGGTTCTCCTCGGCGGGAACTCGGGGGTGTGCGGACCCGGTGTGCGGACCCTGGTCTTTCGGCCTGGGGCGCGGTGCCCGGGGACCCGGTCTAGCGTAGACGGATTTCTCCCCAAGCCGCCCGGTTCATGTACGCGTCAGCGCCTGTCCATCGGGTCGTCCCTTGACAAGTGGCTTGACGGCACCGGAAATTGACGCGCGTAGAAATTGCAGCATCACGTCACGGCAGTTCAAGTCACTCTCCTCAAGGCACTTCAAGGCACGTCAAAAGGCCCTTCAAGGCACTCCCCCACCTCTTGCTCCTGGAGTCCGTTATGCCGCATCACATATCCGCTGCTTCCTCAGGTTCCACTCCCGATTCCGCGCCGGATTCCGCTCCCGGTTCCGCGCCCGGTTCGCGGACCGGCCGCCACCGGTTCTCGCCGCTCGGCTCGAAGCCCCGGTCCGCCGCCGTGGCCGCCGTCGTCGCCACCGCCCTGGCCGGTGGACTGATCGCCGCGGGCACCGCTGGCTCCGCCACGGCGACCGCTTCTTCGCCCGCTTCTTCGCCGTACACCGTCCACGACATCCAGGGCACGACCCGCGTCTCGCCGCTCGTCGGGGAGCGGGTCAGCGAGGTGCCGGGGACCGTGACGGGCGTACGCGGCCATGGATCCGCGCGCGGCTTCTGGTTCCAGGGCGCGGCGGACGACGACCCGGCGACCAGCGAGGGCCTGTTCGTCTTCACCGGTAGGCAGTCGCCGACGGTCAAGGCGGGCGACGCGGTACGCGTCTCGGGCACCGTCAGCGAGTACGTGCCCGGGGGCGCCGACTCCGGCAACCAGTCCCTCACCCAGATCACCGGCGCGGACGTGACCGTGGAGTCCTCCGGCAATCCGGTGCCGAAGCCGGTCGTGCTCGACGCGGCCGCGGTCCCCGACGCCTACACGCCCGAGGGCGACGCGGCGGACGGCGGCAGCATCAACGGCCTGGAGCTGCGGCCGGATGCGTACGCCCTGGACCGGTACGAGTCCCTTGAGGGCATGAATGTCACGGTCGGAGACTCCCGGGTGGTCGGCGCCAGCGACCCGTACTCCGCGCTGTGGGTCACGGTGAAGCCGGACGAGCACCCGTCGGCGCGCGGCGGCACCGTCTACGGCTCCTACACGGCGCAGAACTCCGGCCGCCTGAAGATCGAGTCACTGACCCCGACGAGCGAGCGCCCCTTCCCGAAGGCGAATGTCGGTGACACGCTCTCCGGTACGACCGAAGGGCCCCTGGACTTCGACCAGTTCGGCGGCTACAAGGTCGTCGCCCGCACCCTCGGCGACGTCACCGACAAGGACCTGAAGCGCGAGAAGACCGCGCGGCAGGCCGCGGGTGAGCTGGCCGTGGCGACGTACAACGTGGAGAACCTGGACGCGAAGGACCCGCAGGCGAAGTTCGACGCGCTCGCCAAGGCCGTGGTCGGCAATCTCGCGAGCCCCGACGTGCTCGCCCTTGAGGAGATCCAGGACAACAACGGCGCGACCGACGACGGCACCGTGGCGGCCGACGCGACGCTGAAGAAGTTCACGGACGCGATCGTCGCGGCGGGCGGCCCGGCGTACGAATGGCGCGGCATCGACCCGGAGGACAAGCAGGACGGTGGCGAGCCGGGCGGCAACATCCGGCAGGTCTTCCTCTTCAACCCGGACCGCGTCTCCTTCAAGGACCGCCCGGGCGGCGACGCCACCACGCCCACGGAGGTGACCGGCGAGGGCGCCAAGGCGTCCCTGACGCTGTCGCCCGGCCGGATCGACCCGGGCAACGAGGCGTGGCAGGACAGCCGCAAGCCGGTCGCGGGCGAGTTCCTCTTCAAGGGCCGCAAGGTCTTCGTGATCGCCAACCACTTCGCGTCGAAGGGCGGCGACGAGGCGCTCGCCTCCCACCACCAGCCGCCGAAGCGCTCCTCCGAGGAAGCGCGGGTGAAGCAGGCACAGGTGGTGAACGCCTTCGTGCAGCAGATCCGGAAGGTGCAGAAGGAAGCGGACGTCGTCGTGCTCGGCGACATCAACGACTTCGAGTTCTCGGCCACGACGAAGGCCCTCACCAAGGGCGGCGCCCTGAAGGCGGCCGTCACCTCGCTCCCGGCCGAGGAGCGCTACTCGTATGTCTACCAGGGAAATTCGCAGGTCCTCGACCAGATCCTGACCAGCCCGGGGGTCGGGGAGTTCACGTACGACAGCGTGCACATCAACGCGGAGTTCGCGGACCAGAACAGCGACCACGACCCGCAGGTCCTGCGCTTCCGGCCGTGAGCGCGGCCGGGACGACTTCCGGCTGACCGGCGGTACGGAGATACGGCGGCGCCCCGCCCCGAGCGCGCCCCAGGGCGGGGCATCGCCGTTCACGACGGGAGTGTCACTGCCGGGCTGTAACGTCCCGGGCCATGACAGGTACGGAGGAGAAAAACCGCCGCTCTACGGGCCGCCGCCGAGGCCGGTGACGCCGATGCCGCGCGCGAGCTCGGCCGACTGCTGTGCCTGGTCCCGCTCGACGTAACCGAGGAGGCCAGGGAGTCCCGGGTGGGGACCGACCCGGAAGCCGACGAGGACGAGGTCAAGGCCGAGGTCGAGGAGGCCAACACCCGCCGTACCGCCGAGGCGGTGGAACTGTACGCGCGGATAGCGCAGCACCCTCAGGGTGCGACGGACGACGCTCCGCGCCGCACCGCTCTCGCGGGCCGCGCGGCACTGGCAGAGCTCTCCGCCGAGGACGGACGGGAATACGGCTATACCGTGCACGTGGGCTGAGCACCCCCGCGTCAGGACGTTCCGAGCGTCACCCCGTCCGTCTCGATGAGGTCCAACACGACGAGTGCCTGTAGAGCGTCACATCGCCACTGAGTTCCAACGTGTCGGCGCCAAGGGCCAGTTCATAGCCGCCGTGGGGTAAACCTACACTCCATGATCATGACGAGCCCTTACGCACACGGCCCCGCCCCTACCGCGACGCTCATACGTACGGGGCGTAACAACATCAAGCAGGGCGTGGTGGGTTCGGCGAGCTGCGCGTTTGTCAGCTTCTTCTTCATCGCCGTGGGTCTTATGGCCGCTGCCGGTGTCACCGGCCAAGAGCCCAAGCCTGGTGGATTCGGCGGTGCCGCCGTCGGGCTCCTGGGCCTCTGGTTCGCCTTCTCACTCGCGCAGAACACCTGGCGGGCCAGGCGTTCCTTCATCTGCGTCGACCACGTGGGCATCTGGATCAGCAACCCGGCCGGCAACAAGGTCGTCCCCTGGGCCACCCTCGCCGGAGTCGGCGTCTACTGGAGCAAGGGCACGGGTCGAGCGGGAGGCGGCACACTCCAGTACTCCATCGAGCTCTGCCCCAACGGCCCCATCGACCGCGACCACCCGGTCTTGTGGAACCTGGTCCGGGACGAGGACCCCATCCACCCTTCCCTGCCGCGCCTGCGCTACCGACTCCCGGCGAACGGCGCCGATCGGGCACCCTTGATCGCGGCGGTCCAGCAGTACGCCGCCCATCTGTGGCTCGGCGAGTCGGAACGGGCGCCGGGCCACATCGGATTCCCGGACGTCAAGGGGCATCGGGCGCGGACACGTGGGCGGCGTTAAGCGGTGAGGCTCACCGCGGGCAGGTACCGGGAGACCACGCTGCGCACCATGCCGGGGTACTCCTGCACCCGCCGCCACTCCTCGGTTGCCGAGCCGACCCCGTCACCGGGCGCGGCGAGTGCCGCGATGTGTGCCTGCTCGCTCTCCCACTCGGCGTAGTTGAGTACGCGGGTGCCGTCCAGGCTGGTGTGGAAGTGCCCGGAGATCCCGCCGGGGTGGGGGTGTTCCTCGGTGGCGAGGGCCGTGAACACCGAGTCCACCCAGTCGCGTTGGCGCGCGGGGTCGGGCCCGTCGAACTCCACCTCGACGGTCACGATGCACCCGGGCATGCGCCGCTCGCCCGCCGCCCCGGTCAGTGAACCGCTGCGGTACAGCTCGTACTTGTGCAGGCCGACCCGCTCGATCCCGGGCACGGCGGCGTCGATCTCGGCGTTGCGCGTGTCCCGTCCGTTCTCGGGCGCGGCGAAGAACGCGTCGTACGCGGCGAGGTCCCGCCACTGCGAGTAGTGCAGCAGGGTGTCCCCGTCCGTGCCGGTGTAGACGCTGTAGGAGAGCAGTCCGTCGTGCGGCCACGGACGGCTCTCCCAGGCCTTGGTGATCGCCTCGACGGTGGCCTGCTGCCGCTCGGGCGTGCCGACCCGCCAGGTGCTGGCGAACACGAAGCCGACGTCGGGCCGGAGCGGGTCGGGGAGAACGGAGCGCTGCACGGACATGGTGACTCCTCGGATGGATCAGGATGGATCAGGACGCTTCTGGATGCCCCTGAATGCCTCAGGGATACGTCCCGTTGCCGGGGCGATCACCATCCTCGAACCTGAACAAAGGTTGAGGTCAACAGCAGCTCTGCTAATCCGTACTCTGAAGCAGAATTAAGTGGAGCTGAACAGCGGTCGAGCCGACACTGCCGGTATGAGCTCACCCTTCGGCCGCGCCCTCTGCGCGATGATCACGCCCTTCACCGCCGACGGAACCCTCGACCTGGAGGGCGCCGGGCAGCTCGCCGCCCGCCTCGTGTCCGGCGGCTGCGACGGGCTCGTCCTGTCCGGCACCACCGGCGAGTCCCCGACCACGAGCGACGCCGAGAAGGCCGACCTGATCCGCGCGGTCGCGGAGGCCGTCGGCGACCGGGCGTCCCTGGTCGCCGGGGTCTCCAGCGCGGACACGGCACACGCCGTGCAGCTCGCCCGGCAGGCCGAACAGGCGGGCGCGGACGGCCTGTTGGTGCTCACGCCGTACTACAGCCGCCCGCCGCAGGACGCGATCGAAGAGCACTTCCGCACGGTCGCGGACGCGGTCGGCGCCCCGGTGCTCCTGTACGACATCCCGGGCCGCACCGGCACCCGGATCGAGCCGGAGACGATGCTCCGCCTGGCCGAGCACCGCCGGATCGTCGGCGTCAAGGACTGTGCGTACGACCTGATGGGCACCCAAAAGGTCCTGGCCCGCACGGAGTTGGCGTACTACACGGGCTGCGACGAGCTCATCCTGCCCCTGTACGCGATCGGCGGCGCGGGCTACATCAGTACGGTGGCCAACGCGGCACCCGGCGAACTGCGGGCGATCCCCGACGCGTTCGACGCCGGGGACACGGCCGGAGCGGCCCTGCTCCAGCGCCTCGCGCTCCCCCTGATCGAGCTGATGATGGCCGCGGGCCTGCCCGGCACGGTCACCGCGAAGGGCCTGCTCGGCGCACTCGGCCTGCCCTCGGGTCCGGTACGGGCACCGCTGCGGGCGGCGGCGCCGGAGCGGGTGGCGGAGCTGATCACGGCGTACGAGGCGCTTACCAATGGAGCCCGTCCGGCGATTGAGGACGATCCCGCCCGTCGCCCGCCACCGCCCTCAGCCGAGGCGCTGCGCGCCACCCCTCCTGTTCCAGGGCGACTTGCGGCCACCGAGTCAACGGGAACCGCAAGTCGCCCCTGAGTACGCTCAAACCCGCGGAGCGTCAATCGTTGCTGTGGAGCACGTCGTTGAGCCCGCCCCACACCGCGTTGTTCGGGCGGGCCTCGACCGCACCCGTCACGGAGTTGCGGCGGAACAGGATGTTCGAGGCGCCGGAGAGCTCGCGGGCCTTGACGATCTGGCCGTCGGGCATGGTCACCCGCGTACCGGCCGTGACGTACAGCCCCGCCTCGACCACGCACTCGTCGCCGAGGGCGATACCGACACCGGCCTCGGCGCCGACCAGGCAGCGCTCGCCGATGGTGATCCGGACGTTGCCGCCGCCGGACAGGGTGCCCATGGTGGAGGCGCCACCGCCGATGTCGGAGCCGTCACCGATGACGACACCCGCGGAGATACGGCCCTCGATCATGGAGGTGCCGAGGGTGCCCGCATTGAAGTTCACGAAGCCCTCGTGCATCACGGTGGTGCCCGCGGCGAGGTGGGCGCCGAGCCGGACGCGGTCGGCGTCGGCGATCCGCACGCCCTTGGGCGCGACGTAGTCCGTCATGCGCGGGAACTTGTCGACGGAGGTCACGGCCAGGTGCAGGCCCTCGGCGCGGGCGTTGAGCCGGACCTTCTCGATGTCGTCCACGGCGACCGGGCCGAGCGAGGTCCAGGCGACGTTGGCGAGGAAGCCGAACATGCCGTCGAGGTTCTGGCCGTGCGGCTTGACCAGGCGGTGCGAGAGCAGGTGCAGGCGCAGGTAGACGTCGTGCCCGTCCAGCGGCTTGTCGTCCAGGGAGGCGATGACCGTACGGACGGCGACGATCTCGACACCGCGGCGCGCGTCCGGCCCGATGGCCTGGGCGGCGCCCTCGCCGAGCAGCTCGACGGCGCGCTCGGGGTTGAGCTTCTCGGTCCCGGCGGGGCCCGGCTGCTCGGCGAGCTCGGGGGCGGGGAACCAGGTGTCCAGAACGGTGCCGTCAGCGGTGACGGTGGCGAGCCCGGCGGCGACGGCGCCGGTGGTGCGCGGAGCGGAGGTGTCGAGGTCAGTCATGCCCTGAACCTAACCGGCAGGACGGCCCTGATGCGAACCGGTCTCAGCGTCCGGGCGGGCCGTATTCCGGGCGGGCCGTATCGAGTCCGTCGGGCGGCCGGTTGCCGGAGCCGATGATCCGCGCAAGTGCCTCCCTCGCGTACTCCTCCTCGTACTCCCCGCCCATGAGCAGGACCTGCAGACAGATCCCTTCGAGCAGCGCGAGCAGCGCGCGCCCGGTGGTGGGGTCGGTGCGCAGGGCGAGCAGCTCCGCGACGTCCGTGCACCACTCCGCGGCGACGGGGCGCAGCGCCGGGCGGCGCAGCGCCGCGAGGTAGAGCTCGTACTCCAGCTCCGCTCCGGCGCGGTCGCCGTCCAGCCAGTCCCCGGTGAGGCGGGCCAGCTCGGCCGCGAGATCGCAGTCGGGGTCGGCGAGGCAGGCGCTGTGCTCGCGTACGACCTTGGCGAAGCCCTCGTTGGTCTGGCGCAGCGCGGCCACGAGCAGATCGTCGAGGTTCTTGAAGTGGTACGTGGTGGAGCCGAGCGGCACGTCGGCCTCGGCGGCGACGGAGCGGTGGCTGAGCCCGCCGATCCCGGAGCGGCCCACCACGCGGATCGCGGCGTCGATGATCCGCCCGCGCCGGTCGGGGTCGTACCGTCGCGCCACCATCAGTGCGCACCTCCCAGATTGAGCAACACGACCCCGATGATCACGAAGGCGATCCCGGCGAGCCTGGCTGCGTTGACGGACTCCCCGAGGAAGAACATCCCGATCATGGCGACGGCGGCGGTCCCGACGCCCGCCCAGATCGCGTACGCGGTGCCGACCTGCATCGTCTTCAGGGTCTGTGCGAGCAGGGTGAACGCGAGCAGATAGCCCGCGATCGTGCCGAGCGAGGGCCACAGCTTACTGAACCCCTCGCTGTACTTCATGGCCGTGGTGCCGGCCACCTCTGCCGCAATCGCCGCGGCCAGCAGTCCGTATCCCATGCGTACGACTGTACACAACGTTGTGTACGCCCGTACATAGCAAGCGACGGGCAATCCTGCCTGCCACGGAACCGACACCACCGGTTACCGTGTCCCGGCCATGGGGGACGAGGACTGAACAACAGGAGAGCGAACGCGATGGCGCAGCACATGGGGTGGGGCGGCGGACCGGCGAACCCGGGACAGGGACCCGGCGGTCCGGGTCCGGGTGGACCGGGTCCGGGTGGACCGGGTCCGGGTGGACCGGGTCCGGGTGGACCGTACGGCGGGCCACCGCCCGGCTGGGGCGGCGGACCGGGCTGGATGCCATGGGGACCGCCACCGGCGCCGAAACCCGGCGTCATACCGCTGCGCCCGCTGGCCCTGGGCGACATACTCGGCGGCGCCTTCGCGGCGATCGGCCGCTGCTGGAAGGCCCTGTTCGGCATCTCGCTACTGGCGTACGGGCTGGCGCTCGCGATCACGGCGGCGGGCATGTTCCTCGCGTACGACAGCCTGAAGGACCGCATCCTGGCCCTGCCCGACGACCCCGATCAGTACCAGTGGTCGGACTGGCGACCCTTGATCCTCACCCTCGCCGGGGTGTGGTTCCTCGCCGTGCTCGCCTGGCTCTGCGCCGCGGCGACGGTCGCGGCCACCTGCCCCGCGGTCCTGCAGAACGCCGTGCTCGGCAAGCCCGCGGCCTTCGGCGCCACCCTGCGCCGGGCCCTGTCCCGCCTCCCCGCGGTGCTCGGCACGCTGCTGCTCACGTCACTGATCGTCGTGGTGCCCGCGCTGCTGATCCTGGGCCTGTTCGTGTGGTGGATCAGCACGGCGGTCACCTCGCGCAGCGACACGCTCATGTTCCTGCCCGGACTCATGGTCCTTGCCTGGCTGGCCCTGATGCCGCTGATGATCTGGCTCTGGGTACGGTTCAGCCTGGCCCCGGCGGCCGCGGTCTTCGAGTCGGCGGGTCCGGTCCGGGCGCTGCGCCGCTCGGCCCGCCTGGTGCGCGGCTCCTGGTGGCGGATCTTCGGCGTCATGCTCCTGGTCCACCTGATCGCCTCGATGGCCGCCTATCTCATCCAGATCCCGTTCAGCATGCTCGGCATGTTCGCCGAATTCTCGATGGTCCCCGGCACGAGCGAGCTGGGCCACACCCCCACGGACGCCGAGGTCCTCGCCGCCCTGAGCGGCCTCTTCGCCACCCTGCTCCTCGGCTCCCTCGTCGCCCAGCTGGTGACCGCTGCCTTCCCCCAACTGGCCCTGGGCCTCCAGTACGTAGACCAGCGCATCCGCAAGGAAAACCTGGCCCCGACCCTGGCGGAGACGGCCGGCGTCACGCTGCCGCCTCCGCCCATGCCTCCGTACCACTACGGCGGGTGAGGCACCCTCAGACCGCCTCAAGGAGCGCCGCGTAAGCCCCCTCGGCGCTGCGCCCCTCGGCCGTCCCCTCAGGCGTATGGGCGAGGAACTCCGCGGTGCAGCCGCTGAGCACCAGGCGCCCGCCCGACAGGACGCTCACGTGGTCCGCCTCCTCGGCGAGATCGGCCACGTCATGGGTCGACATCAGGACCCTGACCTCGCCCTTCAGGCCCACGAGCAGATCGCGGAAGACGCGGCGCTGACGTGGGTCCATGCCCGCCGTGGGCTCATCGAGGAGCAGCACCCGGGCGTCGTGCACCAGCGCGCAGGCCACCCCGAGCCGGCGCAGCTGGCCGCCGGAGAGGCGGTTCGACCGCTCGTTCAGCTTGTCGGCCAGCTCGACCCGCTCAAGGGCTTCCGGGGCCTTGTCCCACGCGCCGCTCCGGCCCATGCCCTTCAGCCAGCCCGCGTAGGCGACGTACTCCCGCGCGGTGAGGCTGGGCAGCGGCGTGATGTGCTGCGGCATCCACGCCACCGCGCGGCGGTACTCCTTGTCCCGGGCGGAGAGCCCATCGAGGCTCACGGTGCCGCGGCGGGGCGCGGCGACGCCCGCGGCGAGCGTCAACAGGGTTGATTTTCCGGCCCCGTTGGGCCCGAGCAGAATCGTCAGGCCGTCCGGCAGCCGGTAGTCGAAGTCCTGCAGCACGGGGCGCCGCCGACGCCCGTAGGCGTAGGTGCAGGAATCCAGTACGACGGTCATGCGGACCTCCGCGGTACGAAGAGGTGGGCGCCGATGCCGACGGCCAGCATGAGTGCCGCGCCGACGGTGGCGTACCAGGTGTGGGGTTGTTCGGGCAGGACGGTCCACGGATAGGGGTCGCTCGGGCCGCGAAACCCGAACATGCTGACCACCGTGGGCCACAGGGCGGGCATCAGAAGGGCGGAGCTCCCCATGAGCACGCCGCACAACAGGGTCAGGCCGACCAGGAACGCGGTGTTGCGGTCCAGGCTCGCGGCGCTGCGGGAACCGGTGAGTTCGACCAGGGCGGCAGTGACCGGGACGGTGAGCGCGACCACGCCGAGGGCGAGCAGTGCGTCGTACACCCGGACGGCCCGGATGCCCGAGTCCTCGGCCGCGGCGCAGCGCGAGTGCAGGCAGTTGAACAGGACGGCCGTCAGTGCGAGCGGCACGAAGAGCATCAGCTCCCCGGAGGCCCTGCCGCTGACGGAGAAGGCGGGCAGGGGCGACTGGCCGTCCTGGACGAGGGCGGCCAGGACGGCGAACGCCAGGAATCCGAACGGGAGAAGGGTGTGGACCCGGCGGGCCTTGAGCCACCAGGTCACGTGCGCTCCCCGCTCTTCTCGCACGCGGAGGCCTCGGTGCGCCGGAACCAGCGCGTCTGGTCCGCGTCGCTCATCTCGAGGATGTCGGCGACCTCCGAGCGCAGCCGTGCGCGCCGCTGGGGGGTGAAGTCGGGCTCGGTGTCGAGGCGGCGGAGGTAGGTGTCCCCGACGCCGGCCTTCATGGAGATCCAGTAGTACGCCTGCCGGGCGGGTTCGGTAGCGGGACGCGGGCAGTCGATGCCGACGGCCGCGCGGGCGATCTGGTAGCGAGTCGTGCCCGGCCCCAGGCTCGCCGCCAGCGGGACGTGCCAGTCAGTGGCGGTGGACCGCTTCCCGTACCGCGCGTTGGCGTACGCGTCGGTCAGGGTCTCGGGGTGGGCCTCGATGCCCGCCTCGCGCAGCGCTCGCAGGGTGCTCGTGGTGTCCTCGCGCAGGGCGGGCAGCGCGTCGGCGAAGGCCGTCGGCACGCAGATCCGGGGGGTCTTGGCCGTGTCGCAGGCCATCTCGCCGTGGCCGACGCTGCGGGGCCCGATATAGCCGTAGTCCTTGATCATGGAGTACGCGCCACCCGCACTGCCCAGCGCGAGCGCCCCCGCGAGCACCGCCCGCACCCACGGCTTCCGCAGCCTGGACCAGAGCAGCGCCACCGCGACGGCGCAGCCGACCGCGAGCAGCAGCGGCGCCACGATCGCGGCGACCGTGGGGAGTTCACCGAACACCAGCTTGCCGCCGTAGATGCCCGTGAGGTGCCGGGGCCAGGGGATGGTCAGGCCAAGGGCCGAACCGGAGGCGAGCCAGTCGAGGACCGCGATCACCGGGACCACGGCGATGTGCCGTACGACGACTCCGGCGGCGAACCCGATCACGGCATGGGCAGCGGTAAGCAGCATGGCGACCGCCACGAGGCCGATTGAGGCCGGATCCGGGGGTGTTCCGGTCTCGATGAGCCCCGTTGCCGTGGGCAGGATCAGCATCAGCCAGGCCATCCCGACGACGGGGAGCAGGCTGTCGGCGGCAATGACGTAGCGGGAGCGCACGGCCCCCCACTGCCAGACGCCCGCGCTGCCGAGCTTGCGGGCCTCCCAGGCGCCGAGCGCGGCGGCGACCGCGTAGGCCGCGGGCGTCAGGTTGCGCAGCACCGCGTCGACGACGGTGGGCGCATAGCCGAGCGGGTGCCGCAGGTCGTCATGGGTGTCGGTGAAGTAGTACGCGAACATGAGCAGCAGCACGACCGGCGCGACCCACAGCGCGCTGCTGGACCGGATTCGGGTGAGCGGTTTCAACGGGTTCCTCGGGGCTGGGACGGGACGAGGCGTGGCGCCCCCTGGACGGCGGCGCCACGCTTCCGTGCACAGGTCGGATCAGCTGTCGGCCAGCGTGGTGTCGACGTAGACCTTGCTCACGTTGAGCAGGCAGAAGCTGCCGCCCTGGCCGATCTTGTCCGCCTCGAAGAAGTAGTCCTCCTCCACGGGCAGACCCGTCCACTCGCCGCTGCTCACCGAAGTGCTGCTCCTGAAGCAGTTGGTGTAGGTCTCGCCGTCGGTCCAGGAGACGATGTAGCTCTGCCAGTTGGCCCAGGCGCCGGGCGCCAGAGCGAGGACCGCCGAGACGGCCAGGCCCACCACGGTGGAGACACGCTTCGCAGTTCTGCCGGTCATTCGTATCTGAGGATTCCTACTCGCAATGTCCAGAAAAATTGGACGCAGACATGACAAACAACGCCTTTTGGCGTGGCCATAACTCATGGGGGGCGGCGGCAAGGAATCTATGGTCGAGTGATCTTGAAGTCAACGAAAGGTGAAGTTCACCTTCCGTTCTCCCTGCTCTTCCTGGGTTCTCCATGAACGGCGGAGCCCTCCGTATCCGGCGGAGAGGGCCGCAGAACTACAGAAAGGGGCGGCTGCCCGGACGTATCCGGGCATCGGGAGTTCCGAGGGTGTCCTGGCTGATGGCGCGCATGGTGGCGGTGTGGGCCGGGTCGCTGTTCGTCGCGTCGTGGTTCGTGGTGTGTCCG
>NZ_JBSFUT010000067.1:0-25078 GCF_053591935.1 Streptomyces sp. NPDC002851
GACGAGCGCTCCCCCAAGCTCTCAACTGCGTTCGAGCAGGGAGGTACCCCCCTGCGCGATATCTGCGGCGGGGTCCGGGGCGGCAGCCCCGAAGCTGCTGCAACCACGCGGCGTTAGCCGCATATCGACACAGCCGGGAAGGGGCGGGGCTGGGGAATCAACCCAGAACCTCTGCCAGGTCGTACCCCACCGGCTCCTCCAGCTGGTCATACGTGCAGCTGAGCGGCGAGCGATCCGGGCGCCAGCGGCGGAACTGGGCCGTGTGCCGGAAGCGGGCGCCGTTCTCCATGTGGTCGTATGCCACCTCCGCCACCCGCTCCGGCCGCAGCGGCACCCACGACAGGTCCTTCGTGCCGGACCAGCGGCTCGGCGCGCCCGGGAGGCGGGCCGTCTCGTGCGCCGCCTCGTCCGCCCAGGCCGCCCACGGATGCTCCCCGGTCTCCGCAGGCGGCATCCGCAGCGGCTCCAGCTCCTCCACCAGCTCCGCCCGCCGCTTCATCGGGAACGCCGCGCACACCCCCACGTGCTGGAGCGTGCCCCCGTCGTCGTACAGGCCGAGCAGCAGCGAACCCACCACCGGGCCGGTCTTGTGGAAGCGGTAGCCCGCCACCACCACATCCGCGGTCCGCTCGTGCTTGATCTTGTACATCAGGCGTTCGTTCTGGCGGTACGGCAGATCGAGGGGCTTGGCGATCACGCCGTCCAGGCCCGCCCCCTCGTACGCCTGGAACCAGTCCTCCGCCACCGCCACATCCGTCGTCGCGGGCGCCACATGCACCGGCGCCGTCACCCCGGCCAGGCACGCCACCAGGCGGTCCCGACGGTCGGCGAGCGGCAGGTCGAGCAGGGCCTCGTCGGCCAGGGCCAGGAGGTCGAAGGCGATGAAGGACGCCGGGGTGCGCTCCGCCAGCGTCCGGACCCTCGACTCCGCCGGGTGGATACGTTCCGTGAGCGCGTCGAAGTCCAGGCGGCCGTCCTTCGCGATCACGATCTCGCCGTCCAGAACGCACCGCTCCGGAAGGCGCTCCCGCAGCGCCGCCACCAGCTCCGGGAAGTAGCGGGTCAGCGGCTTCCCCGTGCGGCTGCCGAGCTCGATCTCGTCGCCGTCGCGGAACACGATCGCCCGGAAGCCGTCCCATTTCGCCTCGTACTGCATGGCGGGCGGGATCTTCTTCACCGACTTGGCGAGCATCGGCCGCACGGGCGGCAGCACCGGCAGATCCATGGTCCGATTCTCCGCCCCGGGGGCCTTCTCTGCTCGATATCTCGATATGCGGCCCCTGGTCCGCCGCTCTACGCTGGCTCGCATGGGTGGTCGTGCACAGGCCGTGCAGCTCGATGCCGGTGGCCGCGAGGTGCGGCTGTCCAGCCCGGACCGGGTCGTCTTCCCCGAGCGCGGCTTCACCAAGCTCGACGTCGCCACGTACTTCCTCTCCGTGGGCGACGGCATCGTGCGCGCCCTGCGCGACCGGCCCACCACCCTGGAGCGCTACCCCGACGGAGTCACCGGCGAGTCCTTCTACCAGAAGCGCGCCCCCAAGAACACCCCCGACTGGATCCCCACCGGCCGCATCAGCTTCCCCTCCGGCCGCACCGCCGACGAGCTCTGCCCCACCGAGGTCGCCGCCGTCGTCTGGGCCGCCCAGTTCAACACCCTCACCTTCCACCCCTGGCCGGTACGGCGCGCGGACACCGACCACCCCGACGAGCTCCGCATCGACCTGGACCCGCAGCCCGGCACCGACTTCGACGACATCATCCGCGCCGCCCATGAACTCCGGGATGTCCTGGACGAGTTCGGCGGCCTCCGCGGCTGGCCGAAGACCTCCGGCGGCCGCGGTGTGCATGTCTTCGTGCCGATCGAACCGCGCTGGTCGTTCGTGCGGGTGCGCCGCGCCGTCATCGCCTGCGGCCGTGAACTGGAGCGCCGGATGCCGGACAGGGTCACCACGTCCTGGTGGAAGGAGGAGCGCGGCGAGCGGATCTTCGTCGACTACAACCAGGCCGCCCGGGACCGCACCATGGCCTCCGCCTACTCGATCCGCGCCAACCCGAACGCCACCGTCTCCGCCCCGCTGCGCTGGGACGAGCTGACCGTCGGCGATATCGCCCCCGACGACTTCGACCTGGCGACGATGCCGAAGCGCTACGCCGAACTCGGCGACGTACACGCCGACATGGAGGACCACACGTACTCCCTCGACGCGCTCCTCGAACTCGCCGACCGGGACGAGCGCGACCGCGGCCTCGGCGACCTGCCCTATCCGCCGGAGTACCCGAAGATGCCCGGCGAGCCCAAGCGGGTACAGCCGAGCCGGGCGCGTCACGACGACTGACCCGCCCGGCCCGGCAATTCCCGCCGTGCTGCCCCGTGCCGCCTACAGCTCCTTGATCCGGATGTCCCGGTACGAGATCACATCCGTCACCCCGTGCACCTGGAGCCCGACATACCCGGAGGCATACCGGCGCCCGTCCGTGCCCGGGTCGTCCGCGCGCGGGGGGTAGGACTCCTGGCCGCCCGTGTTGTCGAACTCGTTGATGAGTTCGCCGTTGCGGTACACCTCGTAGTGCTGGTCGACCACCCGGATCTCGTACTCGTTCCACGTGCCCTTCGGGGTGACCCCGGCGCCCGCGAGGCCGACCCGGTCGAAGCCGTAGACCGAGCCCGACTTGTACAGGTCGCCGTCCGGGCGGTCCAGGATCTGCAGTTCGTGGCCGTACTTGATGGCCACCCACTCCGGGCGCGGCTCCTCCGGATGGTCATGGACCTGCGGGAAGCGCGCGAACACCCCGGCGTTGGCGTTGCCGTCGCCCGGTGCGTCGTCCCGCCACTGGAGCTTCAGCGAGAAGTCGTCGTACTTCCGCTCCGGGAACCACAGCATGCCCATGCCCTCGACCGTCGTACTGCTGGTCATCGAGCCGTCGCCGTTCAGGGCGAACCTGCCGCCGCCCACCTGCTGCCAGCGGTCGAACGATGACTGGGTGCCGTCGAAGATCGTGCGGTAGCCCTCGGTCCGGCCCGGCAGGCCGATGCCGGACTTCTCGGCGGCCGCGCGGACCGTGCCGTGCTCGCGCTCGTCGATGACGCCCTGGTCGAGCAGCCCGTCGAGGATCTGATCGACGTGCTTGAGGAACAGGGCGTGCGATGACCAGTCCTTTTCGTCCTCGATCAACTCGCTGATGTAGCAGCGGTTCTGGGTCATGCGGTTCGGTACGCCGCTGTCGACCGTACCCACGAACACCGTGGGCCGCTCGTCGTACTCCGGGCAGTGCGGGGCCGGTCCGCCGCCGCCCGCGACGACGGAGAAGGCGACGGTGCGCGCTTCTGAGGTGTTGCCCGCCTGGTCGGTCGCCCGGTACGCCACCGTGTGCCGCCCCACGCGCTCGACCTTCAGCGGTTCGGTGTACGCGAGATAGGGGCCGCCGTCCAGGGAGTACTCGGTCTTCGCGACGCCGGAGCCGCCGTGCTCGTCCGCGGCCGTCACCGTGACCTTGGCCGAATCGACGTACGCGCCATCGGAGTTGACGTATCCGGTGACCTCCGCCGCGGCGACCGGCGGCGTCGTGTCCTCGACGGGCGCTGCCACCACCGTGAACTCGGCGGCTTTCTCGGCGGCCACGTTCCCCGCCTTGTCCGTGGCCCGGTAGCGGACCTTGTACGTACCGGGCTCGTGGAGCGCCACGGGGGCCGTGTACGGCTGCCACGCGCCCGCGTCGCCCAGTGCGTACTCGATCGTGTTCACGCCCGAGCCCGGGTCCGACGCGGCGACCGTGACCGTCGCGGTGCCGACGTACCGGCCCTGCTCGTCCTGCTCGCCGGAGACGGTCGCGGAGGTCCCGGGTGGCTCGGTGTCGTCCGTCGGCGGCGCCACCACCGTGAACTCGACGGCCTTCTCGGCGGCGACATTGCCCGCCGTGTCGAACGCCCGATAGCGGATCCTGTGGCTGCCGACCTGGTCGACGACCACGGGATTCGTGTACGGCTGCCACGCGCCCGCGTCCCCGATGGCGTACTCGATCCGGTCGACCCCCGAGCCGCCCTCCTCGTCCGTGGCCGTCACGGTGACGGTGGCCTGGCCGACGTATGCGCCCTCGGAGTTCTGCGCGCCCTCGACCTTGGCGGCGGTCTCCGGCGCCGTGGTGTCCTCACCGCCGCCCTCGGTCACGTTGAGGATGCCCTGCATCGTGCCGTGGCCCGGGATCGTGCAGTGGTAGAGGTACCGGCCGGGCGTGAGCGTGACCTCCGCGGTGTGGCGGCCGCCCTGGTCGTCGCCCGGGTTGGCGAGGATGTTCAGCTGTACGTCGTTGTTGTACTCGGGGTCGGAGACGTCGAAGGTCAGGGTGTGCGGCATGCCGGTGGTGTTGCCGGTCGCCGCACTGTTCTCGAAGACGATCGTCGTCCGACCGGCGACCGCCGTGGTCGGCGCCGACAGGTACGAGTCGATGGGGTCGCCCGCGGTCCACGTGAGGACCTGCTGCGCCGCCGCGCCCCCGCCCTCGGGGAGCGCCACGGGGTCGGGCTGCGCCTGCGCGGCGGGGGCGGACAGGCCCAGGGTGACGAGCAGGACCGCGAGCAGGATGCGCAGGTGTGCGTGCCGGGGCCGGGGCCGGGGCCGGTGCCGATGCGGGTGTCCGTGTTTGCGTCTCATCGTGTGGATCAGCCCTTCCGCGCGAGGTCGGCGGCGCTCGGCGTCGCCGGGCCACCCGTGTAAGTGACCCGCCACAGCGCCGACTTGGCGTCCGAGGTGAAGAAGCCGCGCCCGTAGTCGAGGACATAGAGCGCGCCGTCCGGGCCGAACTTCCAGTCCATGAGGTTCTTGATGCCGTCGTTCCCGACCGGAACGATCTGCTTCAGGGACTCGGCGTGCACCGGAAGCCCGCCCTTGCCGACGGTGTTCGGGTCGGTGAGCACCGCGTGCCGCGGCTGCTCGCCGTCGTAGAAGTCACCGACGAACCACTTGCCGTCCCAGTACGCGGGCCACTTGGTGGTGCTCGCGCTGTCGGCGTCGTACCGGTAGACCGGGCCGTTCATGGCGGCCTGCCCGCCGCCCTTCAGCCACGGCAGGCGGAACGTCTGCTCGTCCGCCTTGTATGACGGGATGCCGTTCGCGTCCCGGGGGAAGTCCGGGCCGCCGCCCTGGGGCGAGTACCAGATGGTGTTGGACGTGATGGGCGGGATGTTCACCAGGCCGTCGTTGTTGGGCGACTCGTTCTTCGGGGCATCGCAGTCGTACCAGCCGAGCGGCTTGGTCGGGTCCGGCAGATTGCGGTCCCGGTAGGGCTGTTTATTGCCCATGCAGTACGGCCAGCCGTGGTTGCCGGGACCCGTGATCGCGGCGAACGTGTCGTACTTCGCCGGGCCCCAGGTCGTCGACGGCTCCCCGGCGTCCGGCCCGACCCAACCGGCGTACAGGATGTCGGTCTTCGGGTCGACGGCGATCCGGGCCGGGTTGCGCACCCCCATGACGTAGATTTCGCCGCGGGTCTTGCCGCCGCCCTCGTCGGGCTCGTCACCGGTGAAGAGGTTGCCCTCCGGGAGCGTGTATGTGCCGTCGGGCTCCGGGTGGATGTGCAGGATCTTGCCGTTGAGGTTGTTGGTGTTGCCCGCGGTGCGGCGCGCGTCCGCGAAGGAGACGCCCCGGAAATTCGGCTCCGGGTTGTTGCCGGAGTAACCGTCGCTGAACCGGCTGGAGTTGTTGTCCCCGGTCGCGATGTAGAGGTTGCCCTTCGAGTCCCAGGCCATGCCGCCACCCGCGTGACAGCAACTGTGGATCTGCACCGGCCACTTGAGGAGCACCTTCTCGGTGTTCGGCACCAGCTTGTTCGTGCTCAGGTCCAGGGTGAAGCGGGAGACGCGGCGCTCGGCCATATGGGTCTCGCGGTTGATCTCCGAGTGCGGTGTGTAGTGCAGGTACACCCAGCCGTTGGTCAGGAAGTCCGGGTCGAGCTCGATGCCGAGCAGCCCCTCCTCGTTCTTGATCAGCTCGTCGCCGCCGCCCTTGTTGCCGAAGACGGTCAGCGCCCCGGCGAGCGTGACCTGTTGGGTCTTCGGGTCCCAGACGTGGATCTCGCCGTTGCCCTTGCCGATATTCGGGTCGTTCCAGTCGGTCACCACGGGCTGCGAGGCGTCGGCGCCGCCGCGGCCGATGTACAGGACCCGGCCGTCCTTGGCGGTGACGAGGCCGTGCGGCTCGCCGATCTGGTCGTTCTGTCCCGGCTGGTTGGGCTTGGTGAGCCGTTCCGCCTGGTAGTGGGAGGTGATGGTGGCCTTGCAGTCGGCCCGCGCGAGGCGGGTCGTCCACATCAGGGCGCCGCGCAGATGCGCACGGAAGTCCGTCTCGGCGTACGCGTCCGAGGTGCCGCCCATCGCGGTGTAGAAGGACCGGCCGCCGTCGTAGTCACGGCACCAGGACACCGGATGGTCCCAGCCGTTCGCGCCCTCACCCGCCTGGTACGTCGACTCGCGCACCCGGGCCACGGTGTGCACCGAACCGGACGGATTGGCCTGCCAGTTGAACCATTTGTCGGGCCGCTTCCACTGGAGCGGCAGGCCGGACGTGGCCGGATGGCGCCGGTCGCCGACCTCGACGGTGGCGCGCTGCGCCGTGGCGCCGCTGCCCTTGACCGGGCGGGCGCCGATCAGACCCGAGAACCAGTCGGAGTACGGCTCGGTGCGCGCCGCGTCATGCAGGCCGAGGAACCCGCCACCGGCCTCCATATACGTTTCGAGCCCCAACTCCTCCTCGCCGTCGAGCACATCACCGCCGCCGGTCAGAAAGACCACGGCGTTGTACGTGCCGAGCCGCGCGGCGTCGGTGAAGACCGAGGCGTCATCCGTGGCCGTGATGGTGAACTGCTCCTCCTCGGGCCCGGACCGGCCGATCTTCTCGATGGCCTCGATTCCGGCGTTGACGACCGGGGACTCCTCGGTCGCGGAGGCGTGGAAGACAAGTACGCGCACTGTGTCGCTGCCCGGTGGGGAGGGCAGCGACATCGTTGTCGGCGGATCGTCGGGGTACGGCCGCGCGGTGGCGGGTGAGGAGGAGACGAGCAGCCCGGCGGTCAGGGACGCGGCGGCGGCCACGGCGCCCCAGGTCCTGCGCCTCCTGGCCGAGGTTCTGCGTCCTGGTGCTCTCAACTCGCATAAAGCGACGGGTCTGTGGTGCGAAGTGAACCGCATGTGGTCACCCACCCCTAGTCAGTCACGGCAACAGCGCCAAGGAAGCTAGACCTCTTTTCGCGGCTCGCCAATAGGTATGACCACAACTGCACGAACTTTGTCCTTGGTGTGGATAAACGGCGATCCCGTCGCTACGGTGTGGGCCTCGCGGGCGCAGCAACTGGGCGACGGGCAGGGGGATTTCGGAAT
This sequence comes from Streptomyces sp. NPDC002851, assembly GCF_053591935.1. Lineage (NCBI taxonomy): Bacteria > Bacillati > Actinomycetota > Actinomycetes > Kitasatosporales > Streptomycetaceae > Streptomyces > Streptomyces sp. NPDC002851. Next base: position 7,370 of record NZ_JBSFUT010000067.1, read on the forward strand.
GACCGAGGCGGACCACGGCGCGGTGGGCAGACGCGGCTTCAACCGGCGGCTCTTCGCCGGGGGAGCGGTGGTGGCCACCGGTCTGACATCGATGTCGGCGCTGGGCGGTGCGGCCGAGGCTGCGGAAGGGGCGCCCCGCGCGCAGGCGCGCTTCGCGGACCGGCACCTGAAGCTGTACGTCGAGCAGCTGGCCGACGGGCAGATGGGCTACGGCCTTGAGCGGAGCAAGGCGACCATCCCCGGCCCCTTGATCGAACTGGTCGAGGGCGACACCCTGCACATCGAGGTCGAGAACACCACCGACGTCGACGTGAGCCTGCACCCGCACGGCGTGGACTACGAGATCACCAGCGACGGCACCCGCCACAACAACTCCCATGTCCCACCGGGCGATTCGCGCACCTACACCTGGCGCACCCATGCCCCGGGCCAGCGCGCGGACGGCACCTGGCGGGCGGGCAGCGCCGGTTACTGGAACTACCACGACCACGTCGTCGGCACCGACCACGGCACGGGCGGGCTCCGCAAGGGCCTCTACGGCCCACTGATCGTGCGCCGCAAGGGCGATGTGCTGCCCGACCACACGTACACGATCGTCTTCAACGACATGACCATCAACAACCTCCCGAAGGGGCCGGACTTCAAGGCCACGGTGGGGGACCGGGTGGAGATCGTGATGATCACGCACGGCGAGTACTACCACACGTTCCATCTGCACGGTCACCGCTGGGCGGACAACCGCACCGGCATCCTCGCGGGCCCGGACGACCCGACCCCGGTCATCGACAACAAGATCACCGGCCCCGCGGACTCCTTCGGCTTCCAGGTCGTCGCGGGCGAGGGCGTGGGCGCCGGGGCGTGGATGTACCACTGCCACGTGCAGAGCCACTCGGACATGGGGATGGCGGGGATGCTCCTGGTGGCCAAGCCGGATGGGACGATTCCGGGCCACCAGGACCACCACTAGCGGGCGCTCGGGGCCCGCGCCTTTCCTGGCCTTACGACCCCACCGCCACCGTGAACCGCCGCGGGTTCCCGTCGTGCGCCGCGCCCGACTGGTCCGGCTGCCCGTCCGGCAGGACGTCGTCGTACGGGAAGGCGTACCCGATGGGCGAGTTGGCGTGCACGACGCGGGCCCAGTGGTTGGTCACGGGGTCCTGGTAGTAGTCGGCCGCCGTGGCTCCGTTGGGCTGCTCGGGGTGGGTGAGCATCAGGCTCCGGTTGAATCCGGCGGCGAGCCGGGCGAGCAGGCCCTTCTTGTCCTCGGAGTCGTCCGGGTTGTTGGTGAACGGCCCGTGGTCGCAGGTGAAGATGTCCCACGAGGAAGGCTTGGCGAAGGTGTGCCCGCCCTCGAAGGTGAGCGTGTCCCCGCTGACCCGCCCGGCCAGGACGCCGCGCCCGCCCTGGAGGTCGATGCGGAGGTCTTCGCCGCTGTACTTCTCCCAGACCTTGTCCACGTACTCGGTCCAGACGTCCTTGAACGGCATCTCGTCGGGCCGGTCGGCGTACGGCGCCATGAGGTTCTGCGGCGAGATGACGCGTAGGACGTCGCTGCCTCCTTCTCCCCGTACGACCAGCTTGTCCCACGGTTGACCGTCCTTGGCGGCCTGCGCGGCGAGGTCGTCGGCGATCTTGGTCACGGCCCCGTCGGGCAGCGGGGCGACCTCGTGCTTGGCGTCGCCCTCCAGGGTCAGGCCGATCGGCACGGCGGTCACCAGGTCGACGTAGCTGATGTTGGCGTACAGCTGTTCTGTGTTGAACGTGAATTCACAGAACGACCAGGTGCGGCCGTAGTTGGGGTCTTCCTTGGTGGCGAAAGCGGGCTCCACAAGAGAAGGGCCCGGGTTGAGAAAGAAGTCCAGCTTGTCGTCGCGTACGAAGTAGACGCGGGCCCCGTACATCTGAGGCAGGGTCAGCACGACCGGGTCGGAACCGGCGTCCTTGAGGGGTATCGCGCAGTCGACGGGCAGCGGTGTCTGCGGCTCGGACGGCGACTCGGGCCGGTAGAACTCACCGTCGGCGCGCAGCAGCACCCAGCGGTCGGTGCTCAGCTCGTGCCCGGTGACGTACGCGTTGACCCTTCCCGGCAACGACTTGTTCTGCAGGGCGAGTTCGCAGGTCTGCGGCGCGGCCGAGACCCGAGGGCCGAGGGCGGGGGCCCAGAGGGGGAGGGTGGCCGCGGTGGCGGTTCCGGCGGCGGCGGACAAGAACACTCGACGCGAAATCACGGAGTCTCCTGAAGGTGTGGGGGCGCGGGCACACATGAGGTGGGGGCGCCGGAGTGCGGCGCGGGGCCCGCGGTGCGACCACTGTTGCGAGGTGCCGTTATGCCGTCAAGGGTTATGACTGGGAGCGCTCCCAAGAAGCGGATTTCTTCACAACTTGACGGCAGGGGCGGCGGCTCCAGCGGCGAGTGTCAGTGCCCGGTGCCAGACTCAAAACGTCAGGAGAAACGGCTCCTCGGAGCAGAAGTAGCACTCTCTTCAGAGCAGGACTCGCAAAGGAGCGAACGACCATGCTCACCACGGACTTCAAGACCGGCTCGGTGAACTGGGCCGATGTCGGCAGCCCCGATATCGAGGCGGCCAACTCCTTCTACGGCGGTCTCTTCGGCTGGGAGGCACACGCCGCCGAGGAGTTCGGTGGATATGTCACCTACCGAAGCGACGGCAAGCGCGTCGCGGGCGGCATGCAGGTGCCCTCGGGCCAGGGCGCCCCGGCCTGGGCGGTGTACTTCCAGACCCCGGACGTCGACGCCACGGTGAAGGCCGTGGAGGGGGCCGGCGGCACCGTCGTCCTCCAGCCCATGGACGTGGGCGACCTGGGCCGGATGGCGATCTGTGAGGACTCGGCGGGCGCCACGTTCGGCCTCTGGCAGCCTGGCACGATGAAGGGGCTCGAATCCCTGATGGCCACGGGCAGCCTGTGCTGGATCGAGCTGTATACCGGCCAGGTGTCCGAGGCGGTGGCGTTCTACGGCGCCGCGCTCGGCCAGGGCACCTTCGACGTGTCCTTCCCCGGTGGCTCGTACACGACGGTGCTGCCCGCGGACGGCGGCGAGGACGACATGTTCGGCGGCATCGTGCCCCAGGCGTCCGACCCGGTGGAGGCGGGCGGCCAGGCGCACTGGCTGCCGTACTTCGCGGTCGACGACTGCGACGCGGCCGTGGCGAAGGCGAAGGAGCTCGGCGGTTCGGTGCGGGCCGAGCCGGTGTCCATGGCGGGAGTGGGCCGGTTCGCGAAGCTCAGCGACCCCTTCGGCGCCCACTTCGCGGTGCTCAAGCCCGAACCTGAGCAGGGGTGACCTCGGCGGTGGTTTGTGCCGGTCGGCCGGTGAAGATCTGACGGACAGGCGCACCGGAAGGGGGCGAATGTCGGCCGATCCTCCGGTCCCCCCGGCGCGCCATCTTGCGCCGGGGGCGCTCGGCATGAACGGGTGTTGAGCGATCGTTGATCTGTTGTTTCTCGGGCTGCGCCACGATCGTCGACATGATCGGCAACAGCATCTCTCCGGACCCGGCGTCCGCGACCGCACGGACCGCGACCGCACGGACTACCGGGACCACATTGACCGCGGCCCCGACCGTGACCGCGGCCCCGACCGCGTCAGCGAAGCAGTCGACCGGGCCCCTCGACCACGAATCCGGCTGGCGGGAGCTCGCCCTGTGCGCTCAGACCGGCTCGGAGTTCTTCTTCCCCGAGCCCGGCAGCTCCGTCCGCGAGGCGAAGCAGATCTGCCTCGCCTGCGAGGGTCGGGCGGCCTGCCTGGAGTACGCACTCGCCAACGACGAGCGGTTCGGCGTCTGGGGCGGCCTCTCCGAGAAGGAGAGAGACCGCCTCAAGCGCGGCAAGCTCCAGACGCCCCGCTAGTGCCCCTGGGTCCCGTTACTGCGCGGCCGCGCGCGCCGCGAGGCGGGCCTTGCGGGCGGCGAGCTTCTCGTCGAACTTCGACGCCTCGGAGTCCAAGCCGCTCAGGTAGAAACCGAGTTCCTCCTGCGCCTTGCGGCCCTCGGGGCCGAGCCCGTCGATGTCCATGACCTTCAGGAAGCGGAGCACGGGCTGCAGCACGTCGTCGAGGTGGATGCGCATGTTGTAGATCTCGCCGATGGCCATCTGCGCGGCGGCCCGCTCGAAGCCCGGCATGCCGTGCCCCGGCATCCGGAAGTTGACCACGACGTCCCGCACGGCCTGCATGGTCAGGTCCGGGGCGAGCTCGAAGGCGGCCTTCAGCAGGTTCCGGTAGAAGACCATGTGCAGGTTCTCGTCGGTGGCGATCCGGGCCAGCATCCGGTCGCAGACCGGGTCGCCGGACTGGTGCCCGGTGTTCCGGTGCGAGATCCGCGTCGCCAGCTCCTGGAAGGCCACGTACGCCACCGAGTGCAGCATCGAGTGCCGGTTGTCGGACTCGAAGCCCTCGCTCATGTGCGCCATCCGGAACTGCTCCAGCTTGTCCGGGTCGACGGCGCGCGAGGCGAGCAGATAGTCGCGCATCACGATGCCGTGCCGGCCCTCCTCGGCGGTCCAGCGGTGCACCCAGGTGCCCCAGGCGCCGTCGCGGCCGAAGAGCGTGGCGATCTCGTGGTGGTAGCTCGGCAGGTTGTCCTCGGTGAGCAGATTGACCACGAGGGCGATCTTGCCGACCTCGGTGACCTTGGACTGGCCGGGCTCCCAGGCCTCGCCGTCCTCGAAGAACTCCGGGAAGTTACGGCCGTCGCCCCACGGCACGTACTCGTGCGGCATCCAGTCCTTGACTACCTTCATGTGGCGGTTGAGTTCCTTCTCCACCACTTCCTCGAGGGCGAAGAGCAGCCGGGCGTCGGTCCAGGTGTCCGGGCTGCCGAGGTGGGGAGTCGTCGTCACGGTGGGGCTCCTGCGGGGACTGGTGGGACAGGTGGGACAGGTGGTGCCTGGGGACTTACTTACGGTGTCGTAGGTTACGAGACCGTAGGTTAAGGGGCGGGTAAAGGCAACGGCCGGGCGGGGGTGCCGCCCGGCCGTTATGCCCGGTTATGTTCGTTTTCTGTGTTGCCCTTGCTCCCCGGATCTTGCTTGTCCTCCCCGGGGTGCGGGGCGCCTTCGGCCCCGGATTCGGGAGGTCAGGGGCTCAGCGGCTGCTCATCATGTTCCGTACCTCCGCCGCGGATGTGTCCTTCAGCTCACCGTCGAGCAGCAGCCACCGCGTCACCCCGATCGACTCCAGGAACGCCAGGTCGTGGCTGGCCACCATCAGCGCACCTTCGTACGACTCGAGTGCGGAGGTCAGCTGCTTGACGCTGGCCATGTCGAGGTTGTTCGTCGGCTCGTCCAGCATCAGGAGTTGCGGCCCCGGCTCGGCGAGCATGAGCGCGGCCAGGCTGGCCCGGAACCGCTCGCCGCCGGACAGTGTGCCCGCCTGCTGATCGGCCCGCGCGCCCCGGAACAGGAACCGCGCGAGGCGGGCCCGGATCTGGTTGTTGCCGGCGTCGGGCGCGGCCCGGCAGACGTTCTCGGCGACCGTCAGGTTCTCGTCGAGTACGTTGAGCCGCTGCGGCAGGAAGCGGAGCGGTACGTGGGGTTCGGCTTCCCCCTCGACCGGCGTCAGCTCGCCGCAGATGGTGCGCAGGAGCGTGGTCTTGCCCGCGCCGTTCCGCCCGACCAGGGCGATCCGTTCGGGCCCGCGCAGCTCGAACTGGCCTGCCACCTTTGCGCCGTAGGCGAGTTGCAGCGCCTTCAGGGTGAGGACGTCGCGGCCCGGCGGTACGGCGGTGGCGGGCAGGTCGACGCGGATCTCGTCGTCGTCCCGCACGGCCTCGACCGCTTCGTCGAGCCGCTCCTTGGCCTCGGTGAGTTTTTCCTCGTGCATGATGCGGTGCTTGCCCGCGGCGACCTGGGCCTGGCGCTTGCGTTCGCCCATGACGACCTTGGGCTCGCGCTTGGTGTCCCACATCTTCTGGCCGTACCGCTTGCGGCGGGCCAACTTGACGTGGGCGTCGGCGAGTTCGCGCTTCTGCCGCTTCAGGTCGCTCTCGGCGACCCGCACCATGCGCTCGGCAGCCTCCTGTTCCACGGCGAGTGCCTCCTCGTATGCGGTGAAGTTGCCGCCGTACCAGGCGATTTCGCCCGCCCGTCGCCCACCACCACCCTCAGACGAGGCGCTACGCGCCGCACCTCTCGTTCCGCGGAGTTCGGCGATCTGGTCGACGAGGTCGAGGAGTTCACGGTCGTGGCTGACGACGACGAGCAGGCCCGGCCAGGATGCGACGGCGGCGTAGAGGCGCCGCCGCGCGAACAGGTCGAGGTTGTTCGTCGGCTCGTCGAGCAGCAGTACGTCCGGCCTGCGGAGCAGCAGCGCCGCCAGGCGGAGCAACACGGACTCGCCGCCGGAGAGTTCGCCCACGGTGCGGTCGAGGCCGATGCCCCGCTCCGCGCCGAGGCCGAGCTGGTCGAGGGTGGCGATGGCGCGTTCCTCGACGTCCCAGTCGTCGCCGACGGCGGTGAAGTTGGCCTCGCTGGCGTCGCCGGCCTCGATGGCGTGCAGGGCGGCCCGGGTCTCGGCGATGCCGAGTACCTGATCGACCCTCAGTTCCGTGTCGAGCGTGACGTTCTGCGGCAGATAGCCGATCTCGCCGGTGACGCGGATGGTGCCGTCGGCCGGGGTGAGTTCACCGGCGATCAGCTTCAACAGGGTTGATTTTCCTGACCCGTTGAGGCCGATCAGTCCGGTGCGGCCGGGTCCGAAGGCGACTTGGAGTCCGTCGAACACCTCGGTGCCGTCCGGCCAGGCGAAGTCGAGCGAGGAGCAGGTGATGGATGTGGTGGCGAAGGTAGACATATGGGCGGCCTCCGGCGCGCGCTTGCAGGGTCAGGGCGAAGCGTGCTGAGACACCGCGGGGCGACGGAGCGGGGGAGGGCCCGGGGCCGCGAGGGCAAGGGAGAAACAACAAAAAGCCCTGCTGCGGGGGACGGCTCAACTGCCGAGGTCGCACACAACGTACGCAGGAAGGGTCACTGCTGTGCAGGAGAAGTCACTGCGTGTACGCGGTGTCTCAAAGACCTCAGTAGAGCAACGTCCAACTCCGATCGACGGCAACAAGGCTTGTACAGCGTAAGGGAGTGTGCGACGGGGTGTCAACCCCTCTTCGGCCGGGATGATCCCGCCCTCAACAGGAGTCCTGACCAGGGGGCCAGGCCAGGGGGCCAGGCCAGGGGGCCGGACCAGGCCAGACCAGGAGTCCCTCAACAGGCGTCGCGGATCAGCGCGTCGAGGTCCTGGTCCAGGTCGAGGTGGAGATGTTCCTGGCCCGGCGGCACCGCGGCGGCGGTGCGCCGCAGGAACGTCCGCACCTCGGCGGTGCGCACATGCACGATGGCGGTGCCCTCGGGCGCGTGGAACTCCAGGACGGTGCGGTCGTAGCCGTACGGGCGCACGCGCACATCGCCCTCGCCGACGGCTCGCTCGGTGCCGGTGCTGAGCAGTTCGCGGCCGAACGTCCAGAACACGTCGACGCCTTCGAGGGTGGCCGGGGCGGGGAACCCCATCCGGACGGCGAACGGGTCGTGGGCGTCGTACCGCAGGGTGGCGGGGATGGTCGCCATTCTTGGTGCGGTGGCGACGAGGCGGGCCTCAACGGCCTGCTCGATGACGATGGACAACGCCTGCTCCCTTGCGACTCCTCGGCGGGTGGGCCTGGCACTCGTGTAGACGGCGGAATTGCGGAATCCGTGCACGAGGGCGGCCGTGACGTGTGTCACCGGCGCATGCGGCCCCGGCCGCCGTCGGTGGCGCCACGGTAGGGCCGACCGGGCCCGGTGGGCGACCGCTGCCCGGGGGACTGCACACCGGAATGCGGACACCCACCGGAACAACGAGCCCGTCCGGCGTTTGGGAACGAGCCCCGCCCACCCAAAAGGGAGCCCTGGGGGCGCAGCCCCAGGAGCAGCATCCGAGCCGACGGCACGGATGCGTGATCCGTAAGACCTAGAGCGGCTGCTGCCGGTAAGCGGCGAGGGCGTCCACCGTCTTCGTCGCGATGAACTCCGTGACCCGGTACTCGCACACCCCGGCGAGCACGAACGGGTCCGCCGCCACGATCTTCTCGATCGCCGCGCGGTCGTCCCCGACGGCCAGGATCACACCCCCGTCCCGCGGGTTCTTGCGGCCGGACGCGAGGAACGTACCGTCCGCGTAGTGCTGGTCGAGCCAGGCCACATGGGCCTGCATCTGCTCGTCGACGGCGGACAGGGGGGCGGTGTAGGTCAACTCGAGCACGAACATGATCCGGAGCCTACTCCCGGGCACTGACACTCCCGGCCCTCACCCCGCATGCACTCCCGGCCCTCACCCCACATGCCGCCGCGGTCGCAGCTCCGGATCCCGCTCCGCCCGCCCGCCGCGGCACCTCCCGGGTCACCGGCGCGACCTCCCCGGCCCCGAAGGCCAGGAACCGCAGCAGATGGCCGACCGGGTGGCCCTCGGCCGGTCTCGCGGGGGCGGCGAGCCGGGCCGTTCGCGGCGGGCACGGTGGGTCCTGAGGGCCATGATCACGCTCGCCGGGTGGCCGCGTAGGCTCGGGCGTCATGACGCAGCGGAACGCGACCGGAGGAGGGGGCGGCGGCCTGGTCCCCGTGCCTGAGGGCTGGCCCGTGACGGAGGCCGAGGCGCGCGCCGTGCAGGACGCGCTGCGGCCGCGGGTGGTGCTCGACGAGCCGGGTCCGGCGCCGGGCACCGGCACGGTCGTCGGCGTCGATGTCGCGTACGACGACGAGCGGGCCGACGGGGCCGTGGCCGCCGCGGCGGCCGTCGTCCTGGACGCCGCGACCCTGGAGGTGGTCGAGGAGGCCACCGCCGTGGGCCGGGTCTCCTTCCCGTACGTGCCCGGGCTCCTGGCCTTCCGCGAACTCCCCACGGTCCTGGCCGTGTTGGCGTCCCTGCGGGCGGAGCCGGGCCTCGTGGTGTGCGACGGCTACGGCCGTGCGCACCCCCGCCGCTTCGGCCTCGCCGCGCACCTCGGAGTCCTCACCGGGCTCCCCACGATCGGCGTCGCCAAGAGCCCTTTCACCTTCACGTACGAGCAGCCGGGCACCCTGCGCGGCAGCACCTCCGCCCTCACGGATGGGCGCGAGGAGGTCGGCCGCGCGGTCCGCACCCGCGACGACGTGAAGCCGGTCTTCGTCTCGGTCGGCCACCGCGTGAGCCTTGATCGCGCGGTGGCGCACACCCTGCACCTCGCGCCCCGCTACCGGCTCCCGGAAACCACGCGACGCGCGGACGCACTGTGCCGCCGGGCGCTGAGCGCCGCGGCACCGCGCGGGGGTGCCTGAGCGTCGCGGTGCCGCGGAGGCCCGCCCCGCCCCGAGTCAGCGCGTAGCCGCCACCCGGAACGTGATCCCCGCGTCCCGCAGGCGTGCGATCAGTGGGTCCCCCAGGGCGACGGCCGTGGTGACCTGACCAGCCGTGGGCGGGAGCTTGTCGAGGACCAAACTCAGCGCGGTCTCGGCGAAGATCTTCGCCGTCTCGCCGTAGCCCGGGTCGCCGCCCGCCACCTCCGTGTAGACCTTGCGTCCGCCGCCCTCGCCGACGAACCGCAGCTGGAACCAGCTGCGTTCGCGCCGTTCCAGGCTCGGTCCCTCGCCGGGCTCGACCCGGTTGCCCAGCCATCGCCGCGCGGGTCCGACCTGGGCCGCCGTGAAGAGCGCGCCCATCGCCGCGGCGCCGCCGAGCGCGACGGGCAGGTGGCGTACGGCGGCGTAGTTGCGGTAGCGGAAGTCGGGGCCGTACCGCCCCAGGGCGCGGGCCGAGCGCTGCACCATCTGCGGGTCGATGGTCGGCAGCGGCACCGCCCAGGCGTCCACCTCCTTGGCGTACCGCGGCGCGCCCACCGGCGCGTACGCCCGGCGTCCGACCAGGCGGGGCTCGTGCCGACGTCGGTCCTGGGCCGCGGCGAGCGTCTGCCGCCCGCGCGAGAACGCGGTGAGCATGGAGGCGAACGTTCCGCCGGAGAAGGTCGCGTTGGACCGGACGTATCCGTCGACGCTCAGCGGCACGCCCTCGGGCAGCTGCTGCACGGTGTAAAGCACGCCGAGGTCGTACGGGACCGAGTCGAAGCCGCAGGCGTGCAGGAGCCGGGCGCCGGTCTCGCGGGCGCGGGCGTCGTGCCGCACGTACATCAGGTCCACGAATTCCGGCTCGCCGCTGAGGTCGAGATAGTCCGTACCGGCCTCGGCACAGGCGGCGACAAGCTCCTGGCCGTGCAGTATGTACGGCCCGACCGTGGTCGCCACGACGCGGGCCTGCTCGGCGAGTTGGCGCAGCGCGGCGGGGTCGTCGGCGTCGGCGGTGAGCAGCGGGAGGTCCGCGCACGCGGGGGCGATGCCGGTGAGGCGGTCCCGCAGGTGCTCCAGCTTCTGCCTACTGCGGCCCGCCAGGGCCCAAGTGACGCCCTGCGGGGCGTGGGTGGCCAGGTACTCGGCGATGAGCTCGCCGACGAAGCCGGTCGCGCCGTAGAGCACGATGTCGTACGCGCGTCCCGCTCTGTCGTTTCCGGTCATGCTGTCGCTCCTCAGCGTCTGCCCGCGCCGTTGTGGTGGCTGAGGCTAGCGCGAGGGCTTCCGGTCGCCGACGCGCACCCCACGTTTTCTAAGCGCTTGCTCTTTGGCCCTTGTGTTCAGTGGAACGCGTTCTTAGCATCACCGGTGTTACATCAGGAGTGTCACAGCGCTGGGGGCTTGATGGCAGGGACAGAAGCGCAGGAACGGCACGGGCCGCTCACCGGTGTCCGGGTCGTCGAACTCGCGGGCATCGGCCCCGGCCCGTACGCCGCGATGCTCCTCGCCGACCTCGGTGCCGACGTCGTCCGCGTGGACCGCCCCGGCGGCGCCGGGCTCGCGATCGACCCGGCGTACGACGTCACCAACCGCAACAAGCGGTCCGTGCTCATCGACCTCAAGTCCCCCGAAGGGCCGAAGCGCGTCCTCGCCCTGGCCGAGCGCGCCGACGTCCTGATCGAGGGCTATCGCCCGGGCGTTGCCGAGCGGCTGGGCGTCGGGCCCGAGGAGTGCCGGGCCCGTAACCCGCGGCTCGTGTACGGGCGGATGACCGGGTGGGGTCAGGACGGGCCGTTGGCCCAGCGCGCCGGGCACGACATCGGGTACATCGCCCTCACCGGCACCCTCGGCATGATCGGCAGGCCCGACGAGCCACCGGCCGTCCCGGCCAATCTCGTGGGCGATTACGCGGGCGGGTCCCTCTATCTCGTCATCGGTGTGCTCGCCGCGCTGCAGCACGCCCGGAGCACCGGCGAGGGCCAGGTCGTGGATGCCGCGATCGTCGACGGGGCCGCGCATCTCTCCGCGATGATCCACGGGATGATGGCGGCCGGTGGCTGGCAGGACCGGCGCGGCAGCAATCTGCTCGACGGCGGGTGCCCGTTCTACGGGACCTATGAGACCTCCGACGGCGGATATATGGCCGTGGGCGCCCTGGAGCAGCAGTTCTACGACGAGTTCGTGCGGCTGCTGGGGATCGAGGAGCAGGCTCCGGCGCGTAAGGACATGGCCCGTTGGGGCGAGTTGCGGGAGGCCATCGCCGAGCGGTTCCGGACCCGTACGCGGGACGAGTGGACCGCCGTCTTCGAGGGCTCGGACGCGTGCGTCGCGCCCGTGCTCTCGCTGCGCGAGGCCCCGCGGCACCCGCATCTCGCGGCCCGCGGCACCTTCGCCGACCACGGCGGCATCACCCAGCCCGCGCCCGCCCCGCGGTTCTCCGCGACCCCGGGCAGCCTGCGCAGGCCGCCCGCACAGCCCGGCGCCGACACCGCGGACGTGGCCCGCGACTGGGGCGTACCGGATCTGACAAAGGACGAGGACTGATGGAGTCACGGACGCCTTCGGGCATGAAGCGACAGCTGTACACCGAGGACCACGAGGCGTTCCGCCAGACGGTGCGCACCTTCCTGAGCAAGGAGGTCACCCCGTACTACGAGCAGTGGGAGAAGGACGGCATCGTCCCACGCGAGGCCTGGCTGGCCGCCGGGCGGCAGGGCCTGCTCGGGCTCGCCGTGCCCGAGGAGTTCGGGGGCGGCGGGAACGACGACTTCCGTTACAGCGCCGTGCTCGCCGAGGAGTTCACGCGCGCGGGCGCCGCCGGGCTCGCCGTCGGGCTGCACAACGACATCATCGGGCCGTATCTGACCTCGCTCGCCACCGACGAGCAGAAGCGGCGCTGGCTGCCGGGGTTCTGCTCCGGCGAGACCATCACCGCCATCGCCATGACCGAGCCGGGCGCGGGCTCCGATCTGCAGGGCATCCGTACGACGGCCGAGGACCGGGGCGACCACTGGATTCTCAACGGGTCCAAGACGTTCATCTCCAACGGCATCCTCGCCGACCTGGTGATCGTGGTGGCCAAGACGACCCCTGAGGGCGGTGCCCACGGGCTTTCCCTGCTGGTCGTCGAGCGCGGCATGGAGGGCTTCGAGCGCGGCCGGAACCTCGACAAGATCGGCCAGAAGGCCCAGGACACCGCCGAGTTGTTCTTCACCGACGTGCGCGTGCCCCAGGAGAACCTGCTCGGCGAGTTGAACGGCGCCTTCGTGCACCTCATGACGAACCTCGCCCAGGAGCGCATGGGCATCGCCGTCGCCGCCATCGCCGCCGCCGAGCACCTGCTCGACATCACTACGGCGTACGTCAAGGAGCGCGAGGCGTTCGGCCGCCCCCTGTCCCGGCTGCAGCACATCCGCTTCGAGATCGCCGAGATGGCCACCGAATGCGCGGTCACCCGCACCTTCCTGGACCGCTGCATCGTCGACCACACGAACGGGGAACTCGACGCCGTGCACGCCTCCATGGCCAAGTGGTGGGCCACAGAGCTGCAGAAGCGCGTCGCCGACCGCTGTCTCCAACTGCACGGAGGCTACGGCTATATGACGGAGTACCGCGTCGCGAAGGCCTTCACCGACGGACGTATCCAGACCATCTACGGCGGCACGACCGAGATCATGAAGGAGATCATCGGTCGCTCTCTGCTCGGCTGACCCTCAGAAAGGCATGAGACCTTGAGCACCGAAGCGTACGTATACGACGCGATCCGCACCCCGCGCGGGCGCGGCAAGGCCAACGGCGCCCTGCACGGCACCAAGCCCATCGACCTGGTCGTGGGCCTCATTCACGAGGTCAGGCGGCGCTTTCCGGACCTCGATCCGGCGGCCGTCGACGACATCGTGCTCGGCGTCGTCGGGCCGGTCGGTGACCAGGGCTCCGACATCGCCCGGATCGCCGCCATCGCGGCCGGGCTGCCCGACACCGTGGCCGGGGTGCAGGAGAACCGGTTCTGTGCCTCGGGCCTCGAGGCCGTCAACCTGGCGGCCATGAAGGTCCGTTCGGGCTGGGAGGACCTGGTGCTCGCGGGTGGCGTCGAGTCGATGTCGCGGGTGCCGATGGCCTCGGACGGGGGCGCCTGGTTCGCCGACCCGATGACGAACTTCGAGACCGGCTTCGTGCCGCAGGGCATCGGCGCCGACCTCATCGCCACCGTCGAGGGCTTCTCGCGCCGGGACGTCGACGAGTACGCCGCGCTGTCCCAGGAGCGGGCCGCGGCCGCCATCAAGGACGGGCGCTTCGACCGGTCGCTCGTGCCGGTCAAGGACCGCAGCGGACTGACCGTCCTCGACCACGACGAGCACCCGCGGCCCGGCACCACCGCCGACTCGCTCGCCTCGCTCAAGCCGTCCTTCAAGGACATCGGCGACATGGGCGGCTTCGACGCGGTCGCGCTCCAGAAGTACCACTGGGTCGAGAAGATCGACCACGTGCACCACGCGGGCAACTCCTCCGGCATCGTCGACGGCGCCTCCCTGGTCGCCATCGGCTCGCGCGAGGTGGGGGAGCGGTACGGGCTCACCCCGCGCGCCCGGATCGTCTCCGCCGCGGTCTCCGGCTCCGAGCCGACCATCATGCTCACCGGGCCCGCGCCCGCGACGCGTAAGGCGCTCGCCAAGGCGGGCCTGACCATCGACGACATCGACCTGGTCGAGATCAACGAGGCGTTCGCCGCCGTGGTGTTGCGCTTCGTCAAGGACATGGGCCTCGACCTCGACAAGGTCAACGTCAACGGCGGCGCGATCGCCCTCGGCCACCCGCTCGGCGCCACCGGAGCGATGATCCTCGGCACCCTGGTCGACGAACTGGAGCGCCAGGACAAGCGGTACGGCCTCGCCACGCTCTGCGTCGGCGGCGGCATGGGTATCGCCACCATCGTCGAGCGCGTCTGAACGTCCTTTCCCGCACCGGTACTTACGGAGACCTCAGTCATGAACGAGAGCACCACCATCCGCTGGGAACAGGACGGGACCGGCGTCGTCACCCTCGTCCTCGACGACCCCGACCAGTCCGCGAACACCATGAACCAGGCGTTCAAGGAGTCCCTCACCGCGATCGCCGACCGCCTCGAAGCCGAACAGGACAGCGTCCGCGGCATCATCTTCACCTCGGCGAAGAAGACCTTCTTCGCGGGCGGCGACCTGCGCGACCTCATCGCCGTCACGCCCGAGACCGCCGAGCTCGCCTTCCAGGCCGGGCAGGGCATCAAGCGCGACCTGCGCCGCATCGAGACCCTCGGCAAGCCGGTCGTCGCCGCCATCAACGGCGCAGCCCTCGGCGGCGGTTACGAGATCGCGCTCGCCTGCCACCACCGCGTCGCCCTCGACGCGTCGAGCACGAAGATCGGACTGCCCGAGGCCACCCTCGGCCTGCTGCCCGCAGGCGGTGGCGTCACCCGTACGGTACGCCTGCTCGGCATCGCGGACGCGCTGCTCAAGGTGCTGCTCCAGGGCAACCAGTACAACCCGAAGCGCGCCCTGGAGAACGGCCTCATCCACGAAGTGGCCGCCGACAAGGACGAGTTGCTCGCCAAGGCCCGCGCCTTCATCGACGCCCACCCTCAGTCCGCGCAGCCCTGGGACAAGCCCGGCTACAAGATCCCCGGCGGCACCCCGGCGAACCCGAAGTTCGCCGCGAACCTGCCCGCCTTCCCGGCCAACCTCAAGAAGCAGACGGGCGGCGCCAATTACCCGGCCCAGCGCAACATCCTCGCCGCCGCCGTCGAGGGCTCCCAGGTCGACTTCGAGACCGCCCAGACCATCGAGGCCCGCTACTTCGTGGAGCTGGTCACCGGCCAGGTCTCGAAGAACATGATCCAGGCGTTCTTCTTCGACCTACAGGCCGTCAACTCCGGCGCCAACCGCCCCAAGGGCATCGAGCAGCGCACGGTCCGCAAGGTCGCCGTGCTCGGCGCCGGGATGATGGGCGCGGGCATCGCCTACTCGTGCGCCCGCGCCGGTATCGAGGTCGTTCTCAAGGACGTGGCGCAGGAGGCCGCGGAGAAGGGCAAGGGCTACTCCGAGCAGCTGTGCGCCAAGGCCGTCTCGCGCGGCCGTACGACCCAGGAGAAGGCGGACGCACTGCTCGCCCGCATCACGCCCACCGCCGACCCGCAGGACCTGGCGGGCTGTGACGCGGTGATCGAGGCGGTCTTCGAGGACCCGGCGCTCAAGCACAAGGTGTTCCAGGAGATCCAGGGCGTCGTCGAGCCGGACGCGCTGCTCTGCTCCAACACCTCGACGCTGCCGATCACGCTGCTCGCCGAGGGCGTCGACCGCCCGGTCGACTTCATCGGCCTGCACTTCTTCTCGCCGGTCGACAAGATGCCGCTCGTCGAGATCATCAAGGGCGAGCGCACCGGCGACGAGGCCCTGGCCCGCGCCTTCGACCTGGTCCGCCAGATCAACAAGACCCCGATCGTCGTCAACGACTCGCGCGGCTTCTTCACCTCGCGCGTCATCGGGCACTTCATCAACGAGGGCGTCGCCATGGTCGGCGAGGGCATCGAGCCCGCCTCGGTGGAGCAGGCCGCCGCGCAGGCGGGCTACCCGGCGAAGGTCCTGTCCCTGATGGACGAGCTCACCCTGACGCTGCCGCGCAAGATCCGCAATGAGACGCGGAAGGCCATCGAGGAGGCGGGCGGCACCTGGCCGGCCCACCCCTCGGACGCGGTCATCGACCGGATGCTCGACGAGTTCGAGCGCCCCGGGCGCAGCGGCGGCGCGGGCTTCTACGACTACGACGAGAACGGCAAGCGCACCGGACTCTGGCCGGGCCTGCGCGAGCACTTCACGAAGCCCGGGTACGAGATCCCGTTCCGCGACATGCAGGAGCGGATGCTGTTCTCCGAAGCCCTCGACACCGTACGGCTGTTGGAGGAGGGCGTCCTGACCTCGGTGGCGGACGCCAACATCGGCTCCATCTTCGGCATCGGCTTCCCGGGCTGGACCGGTGGCGTGCTGCAGTACATCAACGGCTACGACGGCGGCGCCGGGGTAGGCGTCGGCCTGCCCGGTTTCGTAGCGCGGGCGCGGGAGCTCGCGGAGCGCTATGGCGAGCGCTTCCAGCCCCCGGCGCTGCTCGTCGAAAAGGCGGACAAGGGCGAGAAGTTCACCGACTGACCGGCCCCGCAAGGCCCAAGGGGCGCCGGAGGTTCAGGCCTCCCGCGCCCCTTCGGGGTTCTGGTACCGCGCCCGCAGTTCCTCCTTGAGGGACCGCTGGAACGCCGTCACCAGGGCCTGCACCACCATCGGCTGCATATGGGCCGAGAGTGACTTCATCGCCGCCACCGCCTCCGGGTCCCGCTCCCGTTCGCGGTACGGCCCCCACACCTCGTCCTGGAACAGCCGGGTCAGCTCCTTGGCCGCCTCCCGGGAGTGCTCGAGCATCACCTTGCGCGCCGCGAGGATCGAGTCGAGGCCGATCGGTACGTCGAGGAGCCGCACCCCGAGGTGGAGTATCCCCGGGTCGATCCGGAAGGTGTCCGGATCGTCGGTGCGCTCCAGGACGTCCATCGCGGCGAGCCGGTCGACGTCCTTCTCGGTCAGGGGCCGCCCGGCCCGCCGCTCCAACTGCGCGCGGCTCATCTCCTCGGCGCTGTCCGGGATCCAGCTCGCCACCAGGGCGCGGTGGATGGCCAGATCGTGCTCGCTCATATCGGCGGGCAGCTGCTCCAGATACCGTTCGATCGCGGCGAGCGTCAGACCGTGGTGCTGCAGCTCCTCGATCAAGGCGAGCCGGGAGAGGTGGTCGGGGCCGTAGTGCCCCACGCGGCGCGGTCCTATGACGGGCGGCGGCAGCAGGCCGCGGGTGCTGTAGAAACGGATGGTGCGCACGGTGACACCGGCCCGGGCGGCCAGCTCGTCGACGGTGAGGCTCGGCTCGGTGGCGCGCGCGTGCGCGCCGGTCTGCGCCCCGGGATGCGTATCCGCGCGCGCGTCGCTGTCCGTCTCGGTCGTCATGGCTGCGCTCCATCTGAGGTCGTACGTCGATCCGGATCCGCGTCCGTACATCAAGTATCCGGTGGAACAGTATTGCTGGCACACCAGTCTTGAGAAAGTTCTGGGATGGCCGGACGGAGCCCGGCGTCACTCCGTCCAGCATGTGAGATGTTCCGCTATGTGAGACGGGTCGGATCTACCCGTGAGCAAGGATGCCGTCACGACGGTCGAGGCCCCACCCCGCACAGGTGCCGCCTCCCAGCCGCCCGCGGACGCGGGCGACGCCGGTTACAGGGTTGGTACGCGGTCCCGTGGCCGCGTGCACGCGGCGGCGGAGCGCGCCGAGAAGCACGAGCTCTGAGGGCTCACTTCGACGCCAACGGGCGCCGGGCGGGCTGTTGCTCAAACAGCC
>NZ_JBSFUT010000068.1:0-22941 GCF_053591935.1 Streptomyces sp. NPDC002851
GCTGCGTCCGGATGACCGAGCGTCACCTTGTGCAGGGCGGCAACGTCGTCGACCCCTGCTTACGGGAAGGGGCGGGCTTGGGGAAGAAAACCCCCGGCCTCAGCCCACCCGCTCCGTCGACGGCTCCGCCACGGCCCGGCTCCCCGCGACCACGCGGGACGCGTCCGGCGCCGCACCCCGGTCGAGCAGCCCGGCCACAGCGGCGATGGCCAGACCCACCACAGCAAGACCCGCCCCCACCAGCGTCGGAGACATCCACCCCCACCCCGCCGCGATGGCCGCGCCACCCGCCCACGCCCCACCCGCATTCGCGAGATTGAACGCCGAGTGGTTCGAGGCGGACGCCAGCGTCGGAGCGTGCGCGGCCTTGCGCATCACGAGCATCTGGAGCGGCGTGGTCGTCAGGAATCCGACCGCCCCCAACACAACCACCGTCACCGTCGCCGCCCACGTCACGTGCACCGTGTAGTCGAAGGCCACGAGCACCAGCGCGAGCGCCGCGAGCGACCCGTACAGCGTGGGCCGCAGCGCCCGGTCGGTCAGCGGCCCGGCGACGAGCGCGCCCAACGTCATGCCGATGCCGAAGAGCGCGAGAACCAGGGTCACGGAGGACTCCGCGAGGCCCATCACCTTGGTCGTCATCGAGGCCAGGTACGAGTACACGGCGAAGACGCCCGCGAAGCCGAAGACCGCGGTGAGCAGGCCGAGCACCACCTGCCGGTTGCCGAGCGCGCGCAGCTCCCGGCCCAGGCTCTGCCCCGCCTCGACCGGAACGTACGGCACAAGGCGTGCGAGCGCCGCCATCGAGACGAGGCCGATCGCGGCGACGACCAGGAACGTGGCGCGCCAGCCGAGGTGCTGGCCGAGCAGCGTCGCGGCCGGAACGCCGACGACATTGGCGACCGTCAGACCGAGGAACATCGTGGCGACGGCGCGCGCCTGCCGCCCCTCGGCGACGAGCCGGGCCGCGACCACCGCGCCGACGCCGAAGAACGCGCCGTGCGGCAGCCCCGCGAGCACTCGTCCGGCAGCGAGCAGGCCGAAGTTCGGGGCGAGCGCGGAGGCCAGATTGCCGACCGTGAACACGGCCATGAGCAGCACGAGCATCTTCTTGCGCGGGATACGGGAGCCCAGCGCGGTGAGCAGCGGGGCGCCGACGACGACGCCGATGGCGTAGGCCGAGACGAGGTATCCGGCGGTGGGGACGGAGGTGCCAAGGTCGTCCGCGACGTTGGGCAGCAAGCCCATCATCACGAACTCGGTGGTGCCGATGCCGAAGGCGGACACGGCGAGCGCGAGGAGCGCCACAGGCATGAGGGGACCCTTAAAACAGGACGGAGGTAAGTTCTCGTACGGAACAAAGTCTCGCAGGCGCTCTATTCCGCTACGTAAAGACCAGGTGTCAGAAGCCTGGCTTCGCCCTCAACAGGGCTCAGAATCAACAGGGCTCAGAACTTGACCGACGCCGCGATCGGCAGATGATCGCTGTCCGTCCGCGGCAGCGACCAGGACGCCTCCGGCTCCAGGCCGCGCACCATGATCTGGTCGATCCGCGCCATCGGGAACGCCGCGGGCCAGCTGAACCCGAAGCCGTCGCCCGCCGCGCCCTGGGTGGAGCGCACCTGCGAGGTGACCGGGGACAGCGCGCGGTCGTTCATGGTGCCGTTGAGGTCGCCGAGGAGCACGACGTGCTTGATCGGCTCGTTCCGGATGGCGAGGCCGAGCGCCTCCGCGCTGTTGTCCCGCTGCCCGGCCGTGAACCCGGCCTCCAGCTTGACCCGGACCGACGGCAGGTGGGCGGCGTACACCGCGACCTGGCCCTTGGGCGTCTCGACGGTGGAGCGCAGCGCGCGGTCCCAGCCCAGCTTGATGTCGACGGCCCGGGTGTCGGTCATCGGGTACTTGCTCCACAGGCCGACGGTGCCCTTGACGGCGTGGTATTTGTACGTGCCCGCCAGGGCCTTCTCGTACGTGGAGACGGCCTCCTGCGAGAGCTCTTCGAGCGCGACGAGGTCCGCGCCGGACGCGGCGATCCGGAGGGCGGTGTCCTCGGGGTTCGGGTTGTCGGCGTTGACGTTGTGCGTGACGACGGTGAGGTCACCGCCACTGCCGGACTTGTCCCAGACCAGGCCGCCGAAGAGGTTCACCCAGACCAGGGCGGGCAGCACCACGGCGATCAGGGCGGTGGCCGACCTGCGTACCAGGGCCAGGAGCAGGAACACCGGCACGAACAGGCCGAGCCAGGGCAGGAAGGTCTCGGTGAGGCTGCCGAGGTTGCCGACGGCGTTGGGGATGCGGGCGTGCAGCAGCATCACCAGGGCGAGCAGCACGCAGAGCACGGCGAGCACGATCCCGCGGCGCCAGACCCCGCGGTCCCGGCGCAGCCGCCCGGCCAGGCCCCGGAGCCGGGGGTCGGGGCCCTGCCCCCGGCCGCCGTTGTTCTGCTCCGTCATATATGCCTGCGCCATACCGTTGCCTCGCTGCCTGGCCGTGCGTGCTGTGTCTGCCTGCGTGCGCACCGTTCCGCCCCACGACCCTAGGTGATGGCGGGACCCGCCCCCGCATCGCGCACTCGACCTGTACGTGTTTCGACTTGCCGTCTTTTGCACGAGGACGACCGCCCCCCGCGCAGAGTTCCGCCCGGAGGGACGAAGGGGACCGCTGTGACAGAACGCGCACACTTAAGGCCCCGCACTTCTAGGCCCTCACTAGCCATCCGTCGGCCCCAGGTGCCACCATGAGCGTGATCCGGGGACGCCGTCAGGGCGCCTCGAGATGACCGAAGGAGCCGTTGCCATGACGCAGCTTCAGGCTGCCCAGACGCCTGCCCGGACGCAGGCGGACGACAGCAGCACCAGCGCCGCGACAAGCACCAGCACCAGCACTCCCAGCGACACCACCGCTCCCCCCACCCCCACCGCCGCCACCAGCAGCAGCAAGGCGCTGTACGGCGGAGTGCCGGGGAAGAGCACCCGGCGGGTCACCGTCCGGGACATCGCCGCCGCCAAGGAGCGCGGCGAGCACTGGCCCATGCTCACCGCCTACGACGCGATGACCGCCTCGGTCTTCGACGAGGCCGGGATCCCCGTCCTCCTGGTCGGGGACTCGATGGGCAACTGCCACCTCGGGTACGAGACCACCGTGCCCGTCACGCTCGACGAGGTCGCCATGCTCAGCGCCGCGGTGGTACGCGGCACCCAGCGGGCGCTCGTCGTCGGCGACCTGCCGTTCGGCTCGTACCAGGAGGGCCCGGTGCAGGCGCTGCGCTCGGCCACCCGTCTGGTCAAGGAGGCGGGCGTCGGCGCCGTGAAGCTGGAGGGCGGCGAGCGGTCGCTGCCCCAGACCGAGCTCCTGGTCTCCGCCGGGATCCCGGTCATGTCCCACCTGGGCCTGACCCCGCAGTCCGTGAACACCATGGGCTACCGGGTGCAGGGCCGCGGCGACGAGGACGCCCACCGCCTGCTCCGGGACGCCAAGGCCGCGCAGGACGCGGGCGCCTTCGCGGTCGTCCTCGAGCTGGTCCCGGCCGAGCTCGCCGCCGAGGTCACCAGGTCCCTGCACATCCCGACCATCGGCATCGGCGCCGGTGCCGGGTGCGACGCCCAAGTCCTGGTGTGGACCGACATGATGGGCCTCACCGGCACGAAGGTGCCGCGCTTCGTGAAGCAGTACGCGCAACTGCGTACGGTCATGGGCGACGCGGCCCGCGCGTTCGCGGAGGACGTGGCGGGCGGGACGTTCCCGCTCGAGGAGCACGCCTTCCACTAGCGGGAGTCCGCGGCCGGTGGGTTTTGATCCCCTCCCCGCCCCTTATTAGTAGCCCCTCCGGCGTTTGAGGAGCGGGGGTCCGGGGGCGGAGCCCCCGAAGTGCCGTCAGGCTTACGGGAAGGGGCGGGGCTGGGGAAACACCGCCGGAGGCCCCGTCGGCAGCCTGTCGGTCCGCTATAGGCAGCCTGTCGGTGGGGCCCTGCACATTGGACCGCATGACGCGATCCGACAAGAACCACGGCAAGAGCCCCGGCGGCAACGCCGTCGAGGTGCGCGGCCTCGTCAAGCACTACGGCGAGACGAAAGCGCTGGACGGCGTGGACCTCGACGTCCGCGAGGGCACCGTCCTCGGCGTGCTCGGCCCCAACGGCGCCGGTAAGACCACCCTCGTACGCTGCCTGTCCACCCTGATCGTCCCGGACGCCGGGCGCGCCACCGTCGCGGGCTACGACATCGTGCGCCAGCCGCGCGCGCTGCGCCGCACCATCGGCCTGACCGGCCAGTACGCCTCGGTCGACGAGAAGCTCCCGGGCTTCGAGAACCTCTACATGATCGGGCGGCTGCTCGACCTGTCCCGCAAGGACGCCCGCAGGCGCGCCGACGAGCTGCTCGAGCGGTTCTCGCTCACCGAGGCCGCCAAGCGCCCGGCCGGGACGTACTCCGGCGGAATGCGCCGCCGCCTGGACCTCGCGGCGTCCATGATCGGGCAGCCCGCGGTCCTCTACCTCGACGAGCCGACCACCGGCCTGGACCCGCGCACCCGGAACGAGGTGTGGGACGAGGTCCGCCGCATGGTCCGCGAGGACGGCGTGACCGTGCTGCTCACCACCCAGTACATGGAGGAGGCCGAGCAGTTGGCGAGCGAGCTGACCGTGGTGGACCGCGGCCGGGTCATCGCCAGCGGCGGCATCGAGGAGCTCAAGGCCAAGGTCGGCGGCCGCACCCTGCGGATCCGCCCGGCCGACCCGCTCGACCTGCGCCCGCTCGCCGCGGCCCTCGACGCATCCGGCCTGACCGGCCTCGCCACGGCCACCGTCGACGCTGAGGCCCAGGCCGTACTCGTGCCCGTACTCAGCGACGAGCAGCTGACCGCCGTCGTCGGGACGCTCGCCGCCCGCGGCATGGCACTGGCCGGCATCACCACCGAACTGCCCAGCCTGGACGAGGTGTTCCTGTCCATCACCGGCCAGAAGGCCAGTGCCCCGCAGGACCCCGCGCCGCGTGAACTCGAGGAGGTCGCCGCATGACCACCACCACTCTGCCCCCCTCGGCCCCCGCCAAGGT
Organism: Streptomyces sp. NPDC002851; assembly: GCF_053591935.1. Taxonomy (NCBI): domain Bacteria; kingdom Bacillati; phylum Actinomycetota; class Actinomycetes; order Kitasatosporales; family Streptomycetaceae; genus Streptomyces; species Streptomyces sp. NPDC002851. The sequence continues at coordinate 5,053 of NZ_JBSFUT010000068.1, forward strand.
CGGCGAGGACGACGGCCGCATAGGCCTGCGCGCCAACCTGCGCCACACCGGCGCCCTGGTCCGCCGCAATCTGCTGTGGATCCGGCAGGACCCGGAGTCGATGTTCGACGCGGTCCTGATGCCGATCGTCTTCACGCTGCTCTTCGTGTACGTCTTCGGCGGCTCCATCGGCCAGGCCCTCGGCGGCGGCCAGGACGAGTACGTGCAGTACGTGGTGCCCGGCATGTTCGCGATGATGGGCATGAACATCGCCATGGGCGTCGGTACCGGCTTCAACCAGGACTTCCAGAACGGCATCATGGACCGCTTCCGGGCGCTGCCCATTGGCCGGTCCTCGGTGCTCGTCGCCAAGGTCGTGGTGGAGCTGGCCCGGCTGCTCGTCGCGATGACGATCATGCTGACCGTCTCCGTCCTCGTGGGCTTCCACATCGAGAGCTGGCCCGGCCTGTTCGCCACTGTGGGCCTGACCGCCCTGTTCGGCATGGGCATCATGTGGATCTTCCTCACGCTCGGCGTGACCATGAAGAACGCCCAGGCCATCCAGGCGATGGGCTTCCTCGTCCTGATGCCGCTGCAGTTCGGCTCGTCGATCTTCGCGCCGACCACGACGATGCCGGGCTGGCTGCGGGCGTTCACCGACTACAACCCGCTCTCCGCGCTCGCGGACGCCGCACGCGGCCTGATGACGGGCGGCCCGGTGGCCCACGGCCTGTGGGTGACCCTGGCCTGGTCGGCGGTGCTCACAGCCGTCATGGCGCCGCTGGCGATCCGCAAGTTCACGAAGAAGAGCTGAGCCTGGCGTTCTCAGTCCTGTCGGAGTGCGGCCCGGGGTCAGAGCAAGGCGGCCGCCTCGTCCAAGGAGAGGCGGCCGCCCTCTTCGTACGCGCGCGTGTACGCGGCCGCGCCGAGCCGCGCCCGTACCACCGCCTCGGCAGTCTCCCGGTTCTTCCTTTCCTGTGCGACCTCCACGTGGCCCTCGGTGTGCAGCGCGGCGGCGGCTCCGAGCAGCCGGGCGGCGTCCCGGGCCCGCTCGTCCGTTACGTCGTCCGGGCCCGCCAACGCCCAGGCCGCGATGACCATATGGACCATCGGCATCTGCGGCGCGATCATCAGCGAGAGCGAGTCGCGGGCCCGCGCGAACGCGACCCGCACATGCTCCAGGGCCTCGGCGTACCGGCCGTCCAGGTTGTCCAGCCAGGCGAGAATCCCGCGTACGAACCCGTCGAAGAGCACCGCGGGCCCGGTGCGGAACTCCTCGTGCACCGCGGCCAGTTGCTCCCGGGCCTCATCGCCTCGGCCGGTGCGCCCGAGCCACATCGACAGGTAGATCCGGGCCGCGGGCAGCGCCTCCCGGCTGCGGTTGCCCTGCTGGTCCACGACCTCGCGGAGCAGCCGCTCACCCTCTTCGTGCTGCCCGGTCTCCAGGAGTGTCCCGGCGTACCGGGCCTTGAGCACCCCGGTCTGGGTGTCCGCGCCGAGCCGCCCGGTCAGCTCGATGGCCGCGCGGAAGTCGTCCCCGGCGCGCGCGAATTCGCCGCGCCGCTCGTGCGCCTCACCTCGCGCGGAGAGCGCCTCGGCACTGCCCCAGACATCACCGAGCTCGGTGAACAGGGCGAGCGCCTCCTCGGCGTCCCGGTCCGCGTCGCCCGCCCAGTCGCCGCGGTTGGCCAGGACGTTTGCCCGCATCTGGAGCGCGGAGGCCAGGTCCCAGCGGAAGTCGGCACCGAACTCCCGGCAGGCCTCGACGGAGCGGTCGAGCAGTTCCCGCAGGTCGTCGGGGCTGCCGGTGAAAAGCACCGCGAAGAACCACAACGACCCCGGCATCCGGCAGGTCTGCGGCAGGCCCGGCCGGTAGGCGGCGACGACTCCGTGCAGCCGCCGCATGTTCTCAGGCGCGGTCCAGGCGTCGTGGGTGTGCTCCATGCCCGCGAGCTTCAGCAGGTGCACCCCGCGCCGCGCCTCCCCTAGTTGCTCGGGCGGCATCGGCGGCGGTCGGTCCGTGCACCGCTCGGTCAGCGGGGGCGCCGGATCGACCGGCGGAGCGAACGGGTCGGGACCCAGTGCCGCTGCGGCCTCGGCCCAGTGCTGGCTCTCGCTCCTTGCGTCCCGCATGTGCCAGTACCAGCACAGCGAGAGCACCAGGCAGAGGGCCTCCTGCTCGTCGCGGGCGGCGACCGCGCGGCGCAGTGCGGTGCGCAGATTCTCGTACTCGGTCTCGATCCGCCGGACCGCGGCGCCCTGTCCGGGCCCGCGCAGCTCGGGGTCGGTGGTCCGGGCCAGCTCCCGGTAGTGCACGAGGTGTGCCCGCTCGGCCCCGGCCCGGTCCCCGGCCTCGTCGAGCCGCTCGGCCGCGTACTCCGCTACGGTCTCGAGCAGCCGGTACCGCATACCGTCGGCCCCCGCAGGGGCCGCCACGACCAGGGACTTGTCGACCAGCGACCCAAGAATCCCGGCGACATCGCGCCGGTCGACGACAAGATGCACGGCACAGGCGGCCTCCCCGGCACCACCCGCCGCGGCCCCCCGGCCCGCCTCCGGAACCCCCACCGGAGCACCCCCGCACACCGCCTCGGCGGCATCCAGATCACACCCACCGTGAAACCCGGAAAGGCGTCGCAGCACGGCGCGTTCACTCGCGTCGAGCAGCTCCCAGGACCAGTCGACGACCGCACGCAGGGTCTGCTGACGCGGCAGTACGGTGCGGCTGCCGGAGGTGAGCAGCCGGAACCGGTCGTCGAGCCGGTCGGCGATCTGCCGCGGCGTCAGCGACCGCAGCCGGGCGGCGGCGAGTTCGACGGCGAGCGGAAGCCCGTCGAGCCGGGCACAGATCTCCGCACAGGCACCGGGGTCGTCCTCGACCCGGAACCCCGGCCGGGCCGCGGCCCCACGATCAGCGAGCAGCCGCAGCGCGACGGCCTCGGGCAACGGTTCAAGGGGCCGAACCAACTCACCGGCCACACCGAGAGGTTCACGACTGGTGGCGAGCACGGTGAGCCCCGGACACCGCGCGAGCACATACTCCACGACCCGGGCGGCGGAGCCGACGACATGCTCACAGTTGTCGAGGACGAGCACCATCCGGCGCGGCCCACAGTGCTCGGCAAGGCGCGCCAACGGATCCCGAGCGGCCGGGTCAACGGCCCGCAGCTCCTCGGCCCCGGCCCCGTACAGCACGGTCTCACGCGCACCGAGCGCGGTGAGCACGGCCTCCGGTACGGCCTCGGGGTCGGCGTCCGGGTCAACGGGCGCGAGCTCGGCAAGCCACACCCCATCGGGCACGGTCAGCCCTTCGGCCGCCTCGATCGACAACCGCGTCTTTCCGGCACCGCCGGGGCCGAGGAGGGTGACGAGGCGGGCGCGGGCGAGGTCCGCTCGTACGGTCTCGATGTCTGCCTCGCGACCGACGAAGGAGGTGAGGCGGGCGGGGAGGTTGCCTGCTACCAGCCTGTCCGGCGTTTGCGGACGAGCGCGTTCAGCGCGATGAAGCGGAGGGCTGGGGGCAAGGCCCTCAGTTTCGGGAAGGGGCGGGGCCGGGGAAAGCAACTCCGTGTGCAGAGCGCGGAGTTCCGCCCCCGGATCCGCCCCCAGCCGCTCAGCGAGGAGCCGTCGAGTCTCGTCGTACGCCGCAAGCGCCTCCGCCCCCCGCCCCGCATCCCGCAGCGCCCGCAACCGCAACGCCTGCAACGGCTCATCAAGAGGGTGCTCCGCACAGAGCTCCGTCAGCTCCGGCAGCACCTCCGCCGCGTGCCCGAGACGCAGCATCGCGGCAAGACGGGTCCGTCGAGCATCCAGGCGACGAGCCTCCCAGCGCTTCGCCTCGGCCCCCGGCGACGGCAGGTCGGCGAGCACGGGCCCGCGCCACAGGCCGAGCCCCTCGTCGAGCAGGGCCACGGCCTTCCCCGGATCTCCGTCAGCAAGAGCCGCCGACCCCGCACGGGCAAGCCGTTCGAAGCGATGAGCGTCCACGTCGTCCGGAGCGGCGGCAAGCCGATAGCCCGCCTCACCGGAGTCGACGGCCGCATGCCCAAGGGCCCGGCGAAGCCGCCCGACGAGGGCCTGCAGCGCCCCGCCCGGATCCGCCGGCGGCTCCCCGTCCCACACCTCGGCCACCAACTGCCCCACCGGCACCGCCCGCCCCGCCCGCAGCGCGAGCACGGTGAGCAGCGCACGCAGCCGCGCCCCGCCGACCGGCACGGGGGTGCCGTCGGCGCGCAGTGCCTGGGTGGGACCGAGGATCGCGTAACGCACGGGCCCATTCTCCCCGCACGTGATCGGCACCGTCGGCCCGGTCACCGGACGGGGCCGCGCCCCAACGCCCCCGCTTCCAGGCGCTGAACTCACTCGTCCGCAAACGCCGGACGGGCTTGATGCAACCGCCGGACGCGCTGATGTCGAGATTCAAGAGCCGGACGAGCTGACGTCGAGCTCGACCACGGCCCGCCGGTCGTCCCGGTCGAACCACTTGGGACAGGATCCGACCGCCCGCCGCCCGCCATCCTCACGTACCAGCTCGATCCCCCGCACCGTTCCCGTAACCGTCGGCACCCGATCCGCATGGTTCTCCACCCACGGCGTGCGGTCCGGCCGCTCGGGATCACGTGTGATCGGCCACGTCACCTCGTCGCCCACCGCGAAGGGCTTGCCGCAGCACTCCAGCTGCCAGCTCTCGTACTCCACCCGGAGAAGTTCCATGGCCCAAGGTTAGGAAAGTTCCATGGCCCAAGGTGAGGGAAGAAGACGTCCCAGGCCAGATCCTGCCCGCAGACAAGACGCACCCGGAACTCACCACAGATCGCCGGACGTTCGTACCGTGCCGGGTACGGTCAGCCAGGCCGCACCGTCTGCACCGTCCGCACCACCCCGGGAGCCGCACCCCATGACCACCTCTGCCCTCAAGCGCAGTGACCGGCGCGTCAGCCCCGTCTTCCTCGGGATCGTGGCCGTCACCGCGGCCGCGGGGTGGGCCACCTGGACCGGCTTCGCGGAGAGCACCGGCTTCGCGATCTTCCTGTTCGTCACCGGGGCCTGGATCGTCTCGCTCTGCCTGCACGAGTACGCGCACGCGCGCACCGCGCTGCACAGCGGCGACATCTCGGTGGGCGCGAAGGGCTATCTGACGCTGAACCCGCTGAAGTACACGCACGCGCTGCTCAGCATCGTGCTTCCGGTGCTCTTCGTGATCATGGGCGGGATCGGCCTGCCGGGCGGCGCGGTCTTCATCGAGCGCGCCCGCATCCGGGGCCGCTGGCGGCACAGCCTGATCTCGGCGGCGGGCCCGCTGACGAACGTCCTGTTCGCCGTCGTGTGCACCGCACCGTTCTGGCTCGACGCCCTGGACGGCGTGCCGCCCACGTTCCGGTTCGCCCTGGCGTTTCTGGCGTTGCTGCAGGTCACGGCCGCGGTTCTGAACTTTCTGCCGGTTCCGGGACTGGACGGGTACGGCGTCCTCGAGCCCTGGCTCTCGCACCGCGTCCGGCGCCAGGTGGAGCCCTTCGCGCCGTACGGGCTGCTCGCGGTCTTCGGCATCCTGTGGATCCCGGGGGTGAACACCGCGTTCTTCGATGCGGTGTACGCGGCCCTGGGCGGCCTCGGCATCACGGACGTGGAGTCGTACTGCGGCCTGAACCTCTACCGGTTCTGGCAGCCCGACAACCCGCTGTGCGTCAGCCCGTGACGGCCTCGCGATCGGCCTTCGCCTTGCGCACGTAGTACCAGGCCATGTTGGACGACAGGCCCACGAGCAGCACCCAGACGATGCCGAGCCAGCTGCCGTTCGCGAACGAGACCACGGCGGCGGTCAGGGAGAGGACGCAGACGATCAGGGCGTAGAGAGCGAGGCGCGGCATGGGGGTCGGCTCCTGTGGGACGGTCGGTGCGGGTGCTGCCCGACCAGTGTCCCCCATGCCCGCCCCGTACCTAAACGTCGGTGACCCGTAGCCCCGCGTGCGCCTTGTACCGCCTGTTCGTCGAGATCAGATTGGCGACGAGCGACTCGACCTGGTGGGCGTTGCGCAGCCGCCCCGCGAAGATCCCGCGCATCCCGGGGATACGGGCGGCGAGCGCCTGCACCACGTCCGTATCGGCCCGGGACTCGCCGAGCACCATCACATCCGTGTCGATCTCCTCGACCGACGCGTCCTGGAGCAGCACCGCCGACAGGTGGTGGAACGCGGCCGTCACCCGGGACTCCGGCAGCAGCGCCGCGGCCTGCTCGGCGGCGCTGCCCTCCTCGGGCTTGAGGGCGTACGCGCCCTTCTTGTCGAAGCCGAGCGGGTTGACGCAGTCGACGACGAGCTTCCCGGCGAGCTCGTCGCGCAGCGCGTCGAGGGTCTTGGCGTGCCCGTCCCACGGCACGGCGACGATCACGATGTCGCTGCGCCGCGCGCACTCGGCGTTCTCGGCGCCCTCGACGCCGTGGCCGAGCTCCGCGGCCGCCGTGACGGCGCGCTCGGCGGCCCGGGAGCCGATGATCACCTTCTGCCCGGCGCGGGCGAGCCGGTAGGCCAGGCCACGGCCCTGGTCGCCGGTGCCGCCGAGCACGCCGACGGTGAGCCCGGACACATCGGGCAGCTCCCAGGGGTCCTTGGCCGGTGCCTTGGCCGGTGCCTTCGCGGGCGCGGCAGTCGCTTCGGGGGCGGAGTCAGTCGAAGTCATGGGGCGACGATACTTGCCGGTATCGCGCGGCACATGCCCGGTAAAGCGCGGCACTTGTCCGCCGTCGAGCCCGCGTCAGCCGAGCTCTGCGAGCGGAATCCGCCGGAACGTCACCGTCTCGTACGCGCTGAAGTCCCCTGTCTCGTAAAGGAGTCCGAGGGTTTCGGCGTCGAGGCGTACGAGATCGGAGTACGCGGCCGGGAGCCCGTCGACCGTATACGCGACCCTCCAGGTGACCCCGAGGTCAGCGCTCGCCCGCACCGTCATGAGGGCCCGGAAGCCGGGATCGGCGGGCCCGGAGAAGAGCAGCGGCCCGCCGTCGGGCAGCTGAAGCAGACACCCTTCGACGACCGGCCCGGTCAGCCCGGCCTGCGGCCGGAACGGCGTGACGAGACTGGCGCCACCGTCCTCCGAGTAGGCATCGGCCCGTGTACCCGGAGACGGCGAATCGTTACGCGTATTCAAGTAGAGCCGTCCATCAGGCAATTCAGCCCCGGTCGTCTCATTCACATTGATATAGCCGTCGGTGTTGTCATCGAGGTAGCCGAGCCGCCAGGTCTCGCCGCGGTCGTCGCTGAGCAGGCAGTGGCCGCCGTTGTAGCGGCCCTCGGTGCCGTTGTCGGTGCCGGTGGGCGGCAGCGAGTGGTTGGCGGGCACGACGACCCGGCCGGTGCTGAGCTGTAGCGCGTGCCCGGGCGTGGTGGCGTACCAGCGCCACTCGGGCTTCTTCACCTGCGCGGTGATGTCGCGCGACGGCGACCAGGTGGCACCGTCGTCGTCGCTGTGCGTGACCCAGACGCGGCGCCCGTCGGCGGCGGAGATCTCGCCGCGGCGGATCCGGTCTTCGGTGGCGTGGGCGGCGTTGCGCACGTGGACGAGCAGGATGCGGCCGGTGTCGAGGAGTACGGGTGCGGGGTTCCCGGCGAGGTCGGTGCCGTGCTGCACGGCCACCTGGAGCGGGCCCCAGGTGCGGCCGCCGTCCGTGGACCGCTTGAGCACGATGTCGATGTTCCCGAAGTCCTCGTGCGAACCGACCCGCCCCTCGCAGAAGGCGAGCACGGTGCCGCCCGGGGTGGCGAGCACCGCGGGGATCCGGAAGCTGGCGTATCCCTCCTGCCCGGCGCGGAACGGTACGGACACGTCTGCTGTGCCTGCCATGGTGCCCACCCTTCTGTACGGCTCTATACGGCTCGGTATAGCTCGGTACGGCTCGGTATGGCTCGGTACGGTGTGGCGGAAGCGACCAACTCTCGCAAGCCGAGCCGAACTTGAGGTAAAGGAAACCCGAACGCCCGGCGTGCCGCATGGGCCCTGTAGCAGGATGCGGGCCCATGGATGCCGTACGGGTCGCGCTGCTGCGCGAGGTGCTCGCGGGGACGGAGTGGCCGCGGGCGACGCGGCGGTTCGCCGGGGCGCTGCGCACCTCGGTGGTGCCGCACGGCGGGGGGCTGCTCCTGGTCGGCACGGCGGAGTACGAGCCGTGGCACCTGGCCGCACACCTCGTCGACGAGGCGGCGTGGTCGGGCACGCCGGAGCTGACCCCGACCCTGGTCCGCCACCAGGTCCGCCCGGGTGACCCTGCGCACCTGTCGGTCGGGCTCGGCCGGATCGCGGCGGCGAAGGGCGGCGAGACGCTCCTGGTGGTCGCCCCGGACACACCGGGCGCGGGCCTCCTGGAACGAGTCCACGACGCCCGCCGCGCGGGCACGACGGTCCTCGCCCTGGACGCCGGATCCCGGGACCTGCAGTCCCTCGCCCACGAGGCCCTGACGGTGCCCGAGCAGCCGGATCTTGACCTGGACACGGTCCAGCACCTGGTCAGCGCGGCGGCCGGGGAGAACAGTCTGCCCTCACCGGCACCCCGTGGCCGCCGCCGCTTCCGTGATCGCCTGTCCCGCCTGGCGGACCAACTGACTTCGCCGCCCCCGGCGAGCTGGTGAGCTTTTCCCCTACCCGCCCCTTCCCGAAAGCTTGCAGCAGCTTCGGGGCCCGCGGCGTTAGCCGCTGATGGATACAGCGCCCCCGGACCCCGCTCCTCAAACGCCGGAGAGGCTTGTTTTACCCCCGCACCGCAAGCGCGCGAACCACGGCTGTGCGGCAACTACCAGCCCGTCCGGCGTTTGACGACGACACCCGTTCAGGACGGATACAAGGGGCTCCGCCCCCCTGCCCCCGCCTCCCCCACCCACCCGAGGGGGCTTGCCTATCAAGGCTGGCGGCAGCTATCAGCCCGTCCGGCGTTTGAGGACGACGCCCGTTCAGGGCGGATACGGGGGGTCTGGGGCGGCGCCCCCAGTTACGGGAAGGGGCGGGGCTGGGGAGTATCAGCCCTTGCCGCCCCCACCTGCTGCGCTTGAGGACGAGCGTCGCGTTCAGCGCGATGCGGGGTCTGGGGCGAGCCCCCGGGTGCGGTGGCCCGGCCGCGGGGTCACTCCTTGTTGTCCGAGGGCCCCTGCGCGGAGTCGTGCCACCGCGGATCCGTCTCCCACTCCAGGTTCCGCTCCTGCGCGGTCTGCAGCGCGTGCTCGGCCTCGATCCGGGACGCGTACGGCCCGAAGCGGTCCTTGTTGGGGCACTCCGGTCCCTCCTCGACCTTCTTGTGCTCCAGGCAGTAGTACCACTCACCCGGCTTGCCGACAGTGCGCTTCTTGAACAGGGCCATGACCGGCCCCCTCTCTCTGCGAGCCCTCCGAGGTTCCGCCGCCATCGTCCCCCAGGAACGGCTGGATACACTCACTGGTATGTCTGGCCAGTCGCTGCTCGCACCGGGGAAGCTCTCCCCCACCCGCTCCGTGCCCGGAAACATCCGGCGTCCCGAATACGTGGGCAAGCCCGCCCCCACGCCGTACACCGGGCCGGAGGTGCAGTCCTCCGAGACCATCGAGCTGATGCGGATCGCCGGGCGGATCGCGGCGCAGGCCATGGCGGAGGCCGCGAAGTACATCGAGCCCGGCACCACCACGGACAAGCTGGACGCGGTCGCGCACGAGTACATGTGCGACCACGGCGCCTACCCCTCCACACTCGGCTACCGCGGCTTCCCGAAGTCGCTCTGCGCCTCCATCAACGAGGTCATCTGCCACGGCATCCCGGACTCCACGGTGCTGCGCGACGGCGACATCGTGAACCTGGACGTCACCGCGTACATCAACGGCGTACACGGCGACAACAACGCCACGTATCTCTGCGGCAACGTGGACGACGAGTCGAAGCTGCTCGTCGAGCGGACCCGCGAGGCCACCCACCGCGCGATCAAGGCGGTCCGGCCCGGCCGTCAGATCAACATCATCGGGCGGGTCATCGAGTCGTACGCCAAGCGCTTCAACTACGGCGTCGTGCGGGACTTCACCGGGCACGGCATCAACTCGGCGTTCCACTCCGGCCTGATCATCCCGCACTACGACAGCCCGCAGGCCACCACCGTGATGGAGCCGGGCATGACGTTCACCATCGAGCCGATGCTGACCCTGGGCACGCACGAGTACGACATGTGGGACGACGGCTGGACCGTGGTCACCAAGGACCGCAAGCGGACCGCCCAGTTCGAGCACACCCTCGTCGTGACCGACAACGGCTCGGAGATCCTCACCCTCCCCTGAATCCCGGCATCGCGGGCCCGAATCACATGGCTGTGCCATGAACCGGGGGCGGCGCTAGAGTTTTTACCGACAGGTTGTCGGGAACCATTGACTTAGGCTTACCTAACCAGAAGGATCAGCGGTAGCGCCACCCAGTCGTCCCCTCGGCACGGAGGTCCCCGTGGACACGCCGGTCAGCCCGCTCACCTCGCCCACCCCGCGCACGCCGTCCGCGCCATCGGCGCCCTTCTCGACGGTTATCCGTACCGCGTCGCACGAACAGCACATGGAGGCCGAGACCTCGACCTTCATGAGCGATCTGCTCGGCGGCAGGCTCGGCATCGAGGCGTACACGCGCTACACCGAGCAGCTGTGGCACGTGTACCGGGCGCTCGAGCAAGCTGCCGAGGCACTGAGCGAGGACCCGGTGGCGGGGCCGTTCATCCAGGCCGAGTTGATGCGCGTCGCCGAGCTGGAGCGGGATCTGGCGCATCTGCGCGGGCCCGGCTGGCGCACCGGGCTCGAACCGCTGCCGGCCACGGCGGCGTACGCGGCCCGGATCGAGGAGTGCGCGGGCGGCTGGCCCGGCGGTTATGTCGCGCACCACTACACGCGCTATCTCGGCGACCTCTCGGGCGGCCAGATCATCCGCGGCAAGGCGGAGAAGACCTGGGGCTTCGCCCGCAAGGGCGACGGTGTGCGGTTCTACGTCTTCGAGGGCATCCCCAACCCGGCGGCGTTCAAGCGGAGTTACCGCGAACTGCTCGACCAGGTGCGGGTGGACGACCTGGAGAAGCAGCGGATCGTCGACGAGTGCAAGCGGGCCTTCGCCCTCAATACGGCGGTCTTCCGCGAACTGGGCGCGGAGTTCCCGCTCACCGCCTAGCCTGTGGCTCCAAGGCGACCCGTCCGCCGATCTCCACCGTCCCGTCGGGCCCCGGTGCCGTCAGGATCTGCGAGCCGCGTCCCTGCGTGATGTTGAGGGCGCGGCCGAGCTCCGCCGTGAGGAGCAGCGCCGCCGCGCCCGTCGCCTCGTCCTCGTCGATACCGTCGCCGCGACCGGGGAACGCGCGCGCCCGCACCCGGCCCGCGGCCTCGTCCTGCCAGGCCCTGTCGTCAGACTCCCGTCGTCGCCCGGAGGGCGGCCGCGCCGGGGGCACCTCCCGCTCGAGCGAAGCCGAGAGTGGGGGAGTCTGGTGCGGCGATCGCAAGGCGCCGGAGCGTCCTCGTGGCGGAGCCACGTGGGCGGTTCGGCAACGCTGCGAGCGTGCGTGCCAGGCGTCGCGCGGCAGGCGGGAGTCTGACGACAGGGCCTGGGGCCCAGGCGTAGATCCACTCGCCGGGACGCGGTACGTCGAGCGCGTCCACGGCCGCCACCGAGGGGTACCGGCGCAGCGTGCGCGGCGGCGCCCACGCGGCGCGGGCCGTGACCCAGCTGAACTCGCCGTCCTGCCGGGCGCCCACCACCCCGGCGGGCGTGACGAGTTCGGGCAGATCGAGCAGCCAGGCCGCGCCGACGCAGGGGTGGCCCGCGAAGGGCAGGGCCTAGTCCAGATGTCGATGGCGCCGCGCTCGTCGTCGTCCACGAACACGGTCTCGCTGTAACCGAGTTGGCGTGCGAGCGCCGACCGGGCCTCGTCACCGGGGAGTTCGGCGCCGTCGCGGACGACGGCCAGCGGGTTGCCGTATCCGCCCTCGGGGCCGCAAAAGACCCGCACTATGTCGATCACCCAGGTATTGAAGCACCAACTTCCACGGCGCAGGTCACGGTGTGGGTGCGGTATCCGATCCCGGCGTCTGCGCCGTTCGCGGCCCCGGTAGGGTTCCGACCGTCCGTGGAGTCAGTTGAGACAGTGAGCAGAAGGCAAGCGATGAGCAGGCTGCGCAGGGTGGGTCGGCCGGGCGCCGCGGCGGCGCTGGTGACAGCGCTGACCGCGACCGCGAGCGGGTGCGTGACGGTGCACGGGGAGCGGGAGATCGTCCCGGCGGCGACGAAGTCAGAGGCCGCCGAGGCGCTGCGGGACTTCACCAAGGCGTACAACAAGGCGGAGCAGAACGCCGATCCGGACGAGGACGCGAACCGGGTCACCGGACCGTTCGGCGCGATCAACCAGGCGGGCCTGAAGGCGCGCGCGGCGAACAAGAAGGCGAACGCCGCCAAACCGACGCCGCTCAAGCTCACCGACGCCAAGTTCACGATCCCGAAGCAGAAGGGCTGGCCGCGCTGGTTCGTCGCCGATACGGACAGCAACAAGGACACCGCGCAGGCCCCGTTCCGCTGGATGATGGTGTTCACCAAGGGCAGCGCGGCCCAGGAGTGGGAGGCGTCGTATCTCGCGCTCGTCGCCCCGGGCAAGGTGCCGCAGTTCAAGAAGGACAAGGACGGCTGGGCCGAGCCGGTCCCGGTGGACGACCCGTCGCTCGCCGCCCGCCCCAAGGATCTGAGCGAGTCCTACGCGACGTACCTCAAGAAGGGCGGCGAGGACTTCGCGCCCGGTACGCACACCTCGGCCTGGCGCGCGGCGCGGGAGAAGAACGCCAACCGGCCGGGCATCGTCACGCAGTACATCGACCACTCGCTGAACTCCGGCGACTTCGCCCCGGTGGGGCTGCGCACCAAGAACGGCGGCGCCCTGGTGTTCTTCTCCACCCGCCACTTCGAGAAGCGGACCGCGGCGAGCGGTCTGAACCTGCGCATTTCGGACGATGTACGGGCGCTGATGAAGGGCGACGCGAAGAGCGCCGTCACCCTGGAGTTCGCGGCGGGCCAGACGGCCCTGGTCCCGGCGAAGGACGCGAAGTCCCCGGCGGTGAAGGTCCTGAACCGGGTGCAGGGGCTTACGGGGGCGAAGGGCGAGTAGGACGCGTCTCGGCCGGGGGCCACGGCACGGGCGGTGCCCAGCCACGCTTGCTTCTCAGCTGAGGCACACCCTCAACGCCGCAACGGCCACGCCCCCGCCTCGTCCTGCCCGGCCTCGTCCCCGCGCGCGCCCGCGTACCGCGCGCAGGCGTCCGTCAGCACCTCGATCAGCGTCAGCGGCTCCGGCAGGGCGTGCTCCGGGCCGCGTACCCAGGTCACCGTCAGGTCGCCGGGGAGCCGGGCCGGGGGCACCAGGACGTAGGAGCCGCGGCAGTGCCAGCGGAGGCCCGGGTGCTCGGCCATCGTCTCGGGGTGGCAGTCCAGCTCGCAGGGCCACCACTCGTCCTCGTCCTCGGGGGTGCCCCGGGTCGCGGTGAAGAACAGCAGACGGCCCTGCCCGTCGCTGTCGCCCGATTGGGCCACCGGGCCGACCTCGATCTCGGCGGCGAGCAGCCGGTCCAGGGCGTCACGGCCTGCTTCCAGGGGGACGTCGAGCACGTCGTGCACCATGCCCGTGGCCGTGATGAAATTGGCCTCGGGCTGGTGCCTGGCCCACCGCTCGATCTGCGCGGTGTCGGTCGTGGACTGGGTCTGCCAGGCGAACGAGACGGGGTGCCGGGCGGGGGTCGGACAGCCGATGCGGTCGCAGGAGCAGCCGTATCCGGAGGGGTGGGCGGCGGGCGCGAGGGGCAGGCCCACGGCGGCGACAGCCAGGAGCAGGGCTTCGCGATCGCGCGCTGCGTCGTGTCCGCCGTCCGGCTCCTTCGGACGGCGGGTGCGCAGCCATTCGGAAATCCTGCTCTGTCGGCCGGAGCGGCGGCCGAACTCAGCGCCCATCAATCCCCTCACCAAGCGTCGTGCGATGCGATCCATGGTGCCACCATCCTGCTCCCCGGGTGGCCGTACTCCCCATCCGGGGGTACCAGGGGTGATGGGATGCCTTGGGTGTCATTGCAATGCAAGTCCCCGTATATGCACCTACTTTGGTCGCCATGATCACCTTGGCTCTCCCCGCGGCCCTGACCTCGCTGGCGGTTCTGACGCCTGCCGGACCTCTGCCCATGGACCCCAACCCCCCGGACACCCCCTCGTGGCCGTTCTCCCGCTGGGTGACCGTCAACTCGCTCCCCCGCATCGTGTACACCGCGCACCGCGGCGGCGCCCTAGAAGTGCCCGAGAACAGCATGTCCGGGCTGACCGCGGCCTTTCAGCGCGGCACCGCACAGGTCCTGGACGTGGACGTGCGGATGCTGGGCGACGGCACCCTGGTCGCGATGCACGACGCGACCCTGGACCGGACCACGAACATGACGGGCCCGGTGCGCGAGCTGACCCGCGAGGACTGGAAGCGGGTCCGGATCACCCCCGACCCGGACCTGAAGGGCGACTGGAAGCCGGAGCGGCCGCCGACGCTGGCCGAGGTCCTCGACAAGTTCGGCGGCAAGATCGTCCTCGTACTCGAGGCCAAGGATCCGGACAGCCTGAGCCGGCTGGCCACCCAGTTGTACACACGCGGCCTGTCCCGCTCGGTCTTCGTGAACTCCAACAAGCCCGAGGTCGCCCGCAAGGCGCACGAGATGGGCCTGGTCGCCCAGCTGTGGCGCTCCGCCAATCAGATGCGCACCGACGAGCCGGAGGAGTGGAGCGGCTTCGTCGACGTCTTCGACGTGGACTACCGGGCCAGCGACAAGGATCTGCGGCGCGCCGTGGCCTCGGGCATCCCGCGCGTGTGGGCGCACACCGTGAACACCCCGGAGCAGCGGGACCGGGTGCTGCGCCTGGGCTGCGACGGCGTCATCACGGATGCCCCGGGGCTGCTCGCGCGGACACCGGCTCGGGGCGCCGTGCCCGTGCGGCCGCTCGGTGAAGGGTGACGGGGCAGGTCAGCGGGGGGCCAGGCCGTGGAGGGCGTAGTCGACGAGGGTGTCGACGTACTGATGTGAGAGCGGGCCGGTGCGCTGGAGCCAGCGCTGGGCGAGCGGCGAGACCATCAGTTCCAGGGCGATCCGCGGGTCGACGTCGGCGCGCACGTCCCCGGCCTCCTGCGCCGCCTTCAGGCGCTCCACGTAGAGCTGGAGCTGCGGTTCGAGAAGCTTCTCCACCAGCTGTTCGCCGAGCTCCCGGTTGACCACGCCCTCGGCGGCCAGGGCCCGGGCGGGAGCGTCGTACTTGGGGCTGAGCAGCTCGTCGACGGTGGCCCGGAGCACGAACTTCAGGTCCCCGGCCAGGTCACCGGTGTCCGGAAGGCCGTTCCACTCCTCCGCTCCCTCGGGCGCCCCGGCCTCCTCGGCCGCCTGATCGGCGAGGTCCAGGAACGCCTCGAAGAGCACCTCCGCCTTGGAAGACCACCAGCGGTAGATCGTCTGCTTGCCGACGCCCGCGCGGGACGCGATCGCCTCGATCGTCGTCTTCGGATAGCCCACCTCGCCGACGAGGGTGAGGGCTGCGTCGTAGATCGCGCGGCGCGAGCGCTCGCTGCGGCGCGAGGAGTCCGGGGCAGTCTTGGTGGCCATGGGTCGAATGTAGCAGCGGGATGAGTCGAGACGTATCGTCTCGCGCGTACGGCACGGTTCGTCTCGTACGCACGCGACGGTTCGTTTCGTACTGGCGCAACGGCACGTCTCGTACTCACGCAACGGCACGTCTCGTACCGCCAGTGAACAGGCGTGGCCCTGGCAGAAAACAACCCGTTCGCCACGGCGCAGTTGGGCCTCTCACAACGGACCATGGGCTCCACACGTCCCTGCCGACACGGCCGATCGTGAGGAGCCTTCATTGCCCCGAATCGCCACACCCCGGCGCTATCTGATGTGCCCACCCGCGCACTTCAAGGTCACGTACTCCATCAACCCCTGGATGGACCCCGGCAAGCCCGTGGACGTCCCGCTCGCCGTCGCGCAGTGGGAGGAGCTGCGGGAGCGGTACCGCTCGCTCGGCCATATCGTCGAGGAGCTGCGGCCGCGACCCGATCTGCCCGACATGGTGTTCGCCGCGAACGGCGCCACGGTGATCGGCGGCCGGGTGCTCGGCGCCCGGTTCGCGTACGCGGAGCGCGCGGCCGAGGCCGAGGAGCACGCCGACTGGTTCGTCCGGAACGGCTTCGCCGAGGTGCACGCACCGGCCCATATCAACGAGGGCGAGGGCGACTTCGCCGTCACCGCCTCCTGGATCCTGGCGGGCCGTGGCTTCCGGGCCAGCCCGCTGTCGCACGGCGAGGCGCAGGAGTTCTTCGGCCGCCCGGTGATCGGGCTCGATCTGATCGACCCGCGCTACTACCACCTCGACACCGCGCTCGCCGTGCTCGACGACGCGGCCGACGACGTCATGTACTACCCCGGCGCCTTCTCGCCCGGCAGCCGGGAGGTGCTGCGTCGACTGTTCCCGGACGCACTGATCGCGACGGAGCGGGACGCCGCGGCGCTCGGCCTGAACGCGGTCTCCGATGGGCGGCATGTGCTGCTCCCGCAGGGCGCGGTGGGCCTGTTCGAGCCGCTGCGGGAGCGCGGTTTCGAGCCGATCGGGATCGACCTGGGCGAGCTGCTCAAGGGCGGCGGCAGCGTGAAGTGCTGCACCCAGGAGCTGCGTTCCTGACGATCCCGTACGTCAGTGGGGCCGGGGCGGCGGCCAGGCGTCGCCCCAGGCATCCCCCCACTCGGCGTTCCTCGCCTCCTTGTAGCGGGCGCCGTGCCTCTTGGTGACGGTCTCGCGGCGCAGCGCCTCGTCCGCGGTGCACAGGTCGAGCAGCACCTGGCCCTTGCGGATCTGTGGGCGGCGTACGACCCGGTTCGCGGCGGGCTCGGTCGGCAGCCGGGTCGCGGCGACGTAGCTGAACTTCTCGTCCTCGTACGCCAATGAGCCGCCCTTGACCTGCCGGTGCAGCGACGAGCGGCTGACCCGGGCGGAGAAGTGGCACCAGTCCTTGCCGGGCTCGATGGGGCAGGCGGCGCTGTGCGGGCAGGGCGCGGCGACGCGGAGGCCCGCCGCGATCAGCCGGTCCCTGGCCTCGATGACGCGGGCGTAGCCGTCCGGGGTGCCGGGCTCGATCACGACGACGGTGTCCGCGGCGCGGGCGGCGGCCGTGACGACGCTGCCTCGGTCGGCTTCGGTCAGCTCCCCGAGGACGTACGAGATGGTGATGAGGTCGGCGGCGGGCAGGTCGAGGCCGTTGCCGATCCGGGCGCGCTGCCAGCGGGCGCCGTCCAGCAGGGGGTTGGCGGCGGCGAGTTCACGCCCGAGCGCGAGGGCGGGCTCCGCCCAGTCGAGCACGGTCACGTCCCGTTGTCCCGGGTCCGGCCACGTTTCGCTCACCGCCCAGGTGGCCGCCCCCGTGCCGCCCCCGACGTCGACGTGGCTGCCGGGGCTCCACTCCTCGGGCAGCGCGTCCGCGAGGGCGCCGAGGGCCGCGCTGACGGCGGCGAAGGTGGCGGGCATGCGGTACGCGGCGTAGGCGGCGACGTCCGAGCGGTCCCGCAGGACGGGGGCGTCGGTGGGGGTCTGCCCGCGGTAGTGGGCGATCAGCCGCTCCACGGCCTGCGCGGCCTGCTTGGGCGGAATGCCGTCGAGCAGCTCTCCGAGGGCGGTGCGGAGGGTCTCGGCGGGGCGGGGGTCGATGGGGCGGGGGGCGTTCACCCGGAAATTCTAGGCTGCGGGGCGGTGGGGGTGCTGCGCGGTGTTCTCCTAGCCCCGCCCCTTCCCGAGTAGTAGCCCGTCCGGCGCTTGAGGACGAGCGCGTTCAGCGCGATATCTGCGGCGGGGTCCGGGGCGGCAGCCCCGAAGCTGCTGCAAGCTTTCGGGAAG
>NZ_JBSFUT010000069.1:0-21982 GCF_053591935.1 Streptomyces sp. NPDC002851
TTGGCGATCACGCCGAGGGTCAGCAGGACCAGGAGTACGCCGGTGACGTACGCCATGACGCGGTAGCGGGTCAGCACGCTTCGTTTCATTCGCGGGCCCGCGAAGACCCGGGAGACGGGCCCTAGCGCCGGACAGGCCGAACCTGACTACACGTACCGCTCGAGGATGGACGACTCCGCGAGCCGCGACAGGCCCTCGCGGACGCTGCGGGCCCGGGCCTCGCCCACGCCGTCCACCGTCTGCAGGTCGTCGACGCTCGCGGCGAGCAGCTTCTGCAGGCCGCCGAAGTGCTCCACCAGGCGGTCGATGATCGCTCCGGGCAGCCGCGGCACCTTCGCGAGCAGCCGGAAGCCGCGCGGCGAGACCGCGGAGTCCAGGGTCTCGGGCGAGCCGCTGTACCCCAACGCGCGGGCCACTATGGGCAGTTCAAGGAGCTCGGTGTGGGTCAGGTCGTTCAGTTCGTGCAGCGCCTGGGCGACCGTGCGGGAGCGCTTCGCGGTGGGCTCCGGGACGTAGTCCCGTACCACCAGCTCGCGCTCCGGCTCGACACCGGCGATCAACTCGTCGAGTTGCAGGGCCAGAAGACGTCCGTCGGTGCCCAGCTCTACTACGTACTCGGCGATTTCGGCGGCGATACGGCGCACCATTTCGAGCCGCTGCGCCACCGCCGACACATCGCGGACCGTCACCAGGTCCTCGATCTCCAAGGCGGAGAGCGTGCCCGCGACCTCGTCCAGACGGAGCTTGTACCGCTCCAGGGTCGCCAGGGCCTGGTTGGCGCGGGACAGGATCGCCGCGGAGTCCTCCAGGACGCGGCGCTGCCCGTCGACGTAGAGCGCGATCAGGCGCATCGACTGGGAGACCGAGACGACCGGGAAGCCGACCTGCTTGGAGACCCGGTCCGCGGTGCGGTGCCGGGTACCGGTCTCCTCGGTGGGGATGGTCGGGTCCGGCACCAACTGCACACCGGCGCGCAGAATCTTGGAGAGGTCCGAGGAGAGCACGATGCCGCCGTCGAGCTTGCAGAGCTCGCGCAGGCGGGTCGAGGTGAACTCGACGTCAAGGACGAAGCCGCCGGTGCACATGGCCTCGACGGTCTTGTCGGAGCCGAGGACGATCAGCCCGCCGGTGTTCCCGCGCAGGATGCGCTCCAGGCCGTCGCGGAGCGCCGTGCCGGGCGCGACCGCGCTCAGTGAGGCGCGCATCAGCCCCGTCTTGCCGTCGCCGCCGGAGCTCCCGCCGGACTTGCCGGGAGCTGCCGCCCGGTCGTTGGCTGCCACTGAACTCCTCCGGTCGCGGTTGTCCTTGCCCTGGGGCGCGCGCGGCTCGTGCGCGGCCCCCGTACTGCCCCTGGTTCGTACGGATGGGCGAGACCGGGGCAAAGTCTACCGGCGGTCATCCACCTCCCGCGGGGCCTCTCGGCGACGGGATCTGGGCAGCACACGCAGCGCGTCCCCCATGGCGGCGACTTCGGTGACCTTCATACCGGGCGGCACCTTGCCCGGGTCGGCCGGGACGAGGGCCTGGGTGAAGCCCAGGCGGTGCGCCTCGGCCAGCCGCCGCTGCACGCCCGTGACCCGTCTGACCTCCCCGGCGAGGCCGACCTCGCCGATCGCCACGAGGTTCTTCGGCAGCGGGGTGTCACTGGCGGCGCTGGCCAGGGCGAGGGCGACGGCGAGGTCCGCGGCGGGCTCGGAGAGCTTCACTCCGCCCACCGTCGCGCTGTAGATGTCGCGCTTGCCGAGGGCGGTGATCCGGCCGCGCTGCTCCAGGACGGCGAGCATCATCGAGACGCGGGACGTTTCCAGGCCGGACGTAGTACGGCGCGGGGAGGGGATCTGCGAGTCCACCGTGAGCGCCTGGACCTCGGCGACCAGGGGGCGGCGGCCCTCCAGCGTGACGGTGAGGCAGGTGCCGGGCACCGGCTCGGCCCGGCGGGTCAGGAACAGGCCGCTGGGGTCGGCGAGGCCGGTGATGCCCTCGTCGTGCAGCTCGAAGCAGCCGACCTCGTCCGTCGCGCCGTACCGGTTCTTGACGCCGCGGACCAGGCGGAGGCGGGCGTGCCGGTCGCCCTCGAAGTGCAGCACCACGTCCACGAGGTGTTCCAGGAGGCGGGGGCCCGCGATCGCGCCGTCCTTGGTGACGTGGCCGACCAGGAGCGTGGACATGCCCCGCTCCTTGGAGGCGCGGATCAGGGCGCCGGCCACCTCGCGGACCTGGGCCATGCCGCCGGGCGCGCCGTCGATCTCGGGGGACGCCACGGTCTGTACGGAGTCGAGGACCAGCAGGGACGGCTTTACCGCGTCCAAGTGGCCCAGGACGGCGGCCAGGTCGGTCTCGGCGGCCAGATACAGGTCGTCGTTCAGGGCGCGGATGCGGTCGGCGCGGAGCCGGACCTGGCTCGCGGACTCCTCGCCGGTGACATAGAGCGTGCGGTGCTCGTCACTCGCCGCCTTCGCCGCGACGTCGAGCAGCAGCGTCGACTTGCCCACGCCGGGCTCGCCCGCGAGCAGCACCACGGCGCCGGGGACGAGGCCGCCGCCGAGCACCCGGTCCAGCTCGTCGACGCCGGTCGAGCGGGCGGTGGCCTGGCGGCCGTCGACCTGGCCGATGGGCAGGGCGGAGGTGGTGACCCGGCCGGGCGTCGTGGTGCGGACCGCGGGCGTGCCGTACTCCTCGACCGTGCCCCAGGCCTGGCACTCGGGGCAGCGGCCGAGCCACTTGGCCGTCTGCCAGCCGCACTCGGTGCAGCGGAACGACGGACGGTCCTTGGTGGATTTCGTACGGGCAGCCATGCGAAGACCGTAGCGGGGGGCACTGACAACGAGGCCACCTAGGTCCTCGCTTCCGGTCTTCCGGGTCAGCCCGGCTGCGGACGACGGTGCTTTTCCGACGCGGACCGTCGGCAACCGACGACAACGCCGCAGATGCACGTGCCAGACCCCGCGAAGCCGGGCCGGGGACGGTGTGCTTCCGTGCGCCCCGTCTCCGGAGGGAAGAATTCCGATGGGTGGTGCCGGAGGGGACGATCGCGGAATCTGGGGCTCCTGTCCCCTTTTGAGGGATCTGTTCACCCGTAAGGATTAAACGTCCGCAAGAGCCCGGACCGCCCCTCCTTCGGCCGCCTACGGTCGCATGGGTGACGAAACGGAGCCCGGAGCACCCCACGCACCCCACCGGCGCACAGGGGGCGCACCGTCGTGCGCCCCGGTCCGAACGGCCGGTCGCGCAGTACGTGAACAGCCCGCCCGAAGGCTACGAGCCTTACCTGGACGGCCTGTTCACGTACTGCCTGTCGGTCCTCTGCGACCACGACGCCGCGACCGCCGCGCTCGGCGAGGCCCTCGCGCTCGCCGAGCGCCGCCGCACACCCGCGCCCGCGGACGAGTCCCGGCGGCGGGCCTGGCTCTACGCCCTGGCGCGCTGGGTCTGCCTGCGCAAGCTGGCCGAGGCCAAGCGCATGCGGCAGGGGGCGCACGCGGCCGGTAAGGGCAGAGGAAACGATGCGGCGGGCAGCACAGGCGGTCACACGGCGAGTGACGCGGCGGGCAGAACCCGCGATTCCGTCCCCGCGGACGCGACCGACGTAGATGGTTCGGCCGAGGGAGCGGACCCGGCCGCCGCCGTCCTGGACGACGAGCGCCGCCGCCAACTCGCCCTGCTCGCCTGGCCGGAGGCCGCCGGAACCACACCCGAGCAGCGCGAGGCCCTGGAGCTCGCGGTCCGCCACGGCCTGGCCGCCGACGAGGTCGCCGCCGTCCTCGGCCTCGCCCCCGCCGCGACGCGCGAGCTGCTCGCGGCCGCCGCCTGCGCGGTGGAACGCACCCGGGCCGCCCTCGCCGTCGTCGAGACCGGCGGCTGCCCGGCCGTCGCCCGGCTCACCGGCGACCACCAGCTGCTCCTCGGCACGGCCCTGCGCGACGAGCTCGTCCGGCACGTGGACGACTGCCCCCGCTGCCGCCGTACCGCCGAGCGGGCCGGGTCCGACGCCTGGCCCGGCACCGCGGTCGCCCCCGCCGCGCTGCCGGTCGTCCCGGCGCCCCGGTCCGCGGTGCACGCGGCCGTTTCGAGCTGCGCACGCGCGCGTGGCGGGGTACCGCGCTTCGACCGGCAGGGTTTCCCGGTGGACCCCAGGGACCGGGCGGCCCGAAGAGACCGGCTGCGCGCGCGTGCCGTCACCTCCACCGTGGTCGCCACCGTGGTGGCCGCGCCGGTGCTCGCGCTCTGGGCGGCCTACCGTGGCGCCCCGCTGACCGGCGAGGGCGAGGGCGGCCGCTCGGTGACCGCGAGCTCCGACGCCCAGGGCGACCTGGCCGGTGACCGGACCCCGGACACGTACGAGAACGCGGGCAACGCCCGCAGCGAGCCCGACTCCCGCTTCACGGCGGACAGCCGCGCGGCGGACGTCTCCGTCGAGGTGGTCAGCCCGGACGTCAAGCCCTCGCGGCCCGGCGTCGGGCCCGGACGGCTCACGGTCGAGGCGCAGCCCAGCGGGGGCGCGACGCTCATCACGCTGCGGGCCTCCGGCGGTGCGCCGGTGGAGTGGACGGCGTACGAAGGCGTCTCCTGGCTCTGGCTGAGCCGCACCTCGGGCACGCTCTCGCCCGGGGAGTCCGCCACGATCAGGGTCTACGTAGATGAGTCGCGGGAGCCCGCCGGGCCCTGGAGCGCGCGGGTCCGGATCGGTCCGGGCGGCTCGGTGGTCATGATCGACGGATCCGGGGCGGGGTCGCCGTCACCGACGGTCCCGGGGCGCCCCTCGCCGACCGGGCCCGGCAGCCCGTCACCGTCGGACCCGTCGCCTTCGCCGAGCGACACCGGCCCATCACCGACTGACCCTGGGCCTTCGCCGAGTGACCCCGGCCCTTCGCCGACCGACCCGTCGCCCACGCCGTCGCCGTCGGACCCGTCGCCCTCACCGAGCGATCCGTCGCCGTCCGAGCCGACGGGGCCGCCGACGTCCGGCAGCCCGTCGCCCTCGGAGCCCGGGACGCCGACGACCACCGGCCCGTCGTCGGAAACGCCCTAGGGGTGTCTCTCCGATCGTTGCGGGGCCGCCAAGATCGGGGAGACACCCCTAGTCCGCGGGATGCGGGGCGAGCAGGGGCAGCTGCGACGCCAGGCGGGCCTCGCAGAGTTCCGTGAGGACGTCGTACGCCTCCTTGCCCATCAGCTCGATGAGCTCCGGGCGGTACGAG
This sequence comes from Streptomyces sp. NPDC002851, assembly GCF_053591935.1. NCBI lineage: Bacteria > Bacillati > Actinomycetota > Actinomycetes > Kitasatosporales > Streptomycetaceae > Streptomyces > Streptomyces sp. NPDC002851. The sequence goes on from NZ_JBSFUT010000069.1 coordinate 5,199, forward strand.
ACATAGACCGGGTCGCCCGCGCCGTGCGCCGAGGTCGCCGAGGTGCACCACCAGTGCAGGTCGTGGCCGCCCGGGCCCCAGCCCCGGCGGTCGTACTCACCGATGGAGATCTGGAGGATGCGGGTGTCGTCCGGACGGTCGATCCACTCGTACGTCCGCCGGACCGGCAGCTGCCAGCAGACGTCCGGTTTGGTCTCCAGGGGCTCGCGGCCCTCGCGCAGCGCCAGGATGTGCAGCGAGCAGCCCGCGCCGCCCGCGAAGCCGGGGCGGTTCTGGAAGATGCACGAGCCGTTGTAGCGGCGGGTCTGGCGGTCGCCGTCCTCGTCCTCCTGGGTCCAGCCCGTCTCCGTGCCGACGGCATGGTTCTGCCAGATCTCCGGTGTGAGCCGTTCCACATGACCGGCCACCCGCTTCTCGTCCTCCTCGTCCGAGAAGTGCGCGCCCAGGGTGCAGCAGCCGTCGTCCGCGCGACCCGCCTGGATTCCCTGGCAGCCGCTGCCGAAGATGCAGTGCCAGCGCGAGGTCAGCCAGGTCAGATCGCAGCGGAAGACCTGCTCGTCGTCGGCCGGGTCCGGGAACTCGACCCAGGCCCGCGGGAAGTCCAGGCCCTTCTCGTCCGGCACCGCGGCGTCGACGGCCCGCTCCTGCTGCTTCTGATCCTTCTTCTGTCCCGACTTTTTCTGGTCCAACTTCTTCTGCTTTGCCTTTTTCGTCTTGGGCACAGACCCAGGGTATGCGGGCGATGGACCCCGTGTGGACCAGCGGGTGCGGAACGCGCAGTAGCGTTTTCCCTATGAGACTCGGTGTCCTCGACGTGGGATCGAACACGGTGCACTTGCTGGTGATGGACGCACATCCCGGCGCGCGCCCGCTGCCCGCCCACTCGCACAAGGCGGATCTGCGGCTTGCCCAACTTCTCGACGCCCACGGAGCGATCGGCCCCGAGGGCGTCGACCTGCTGATCACCGTGGTGCAGGACGCCCTGGAGGCCGCGGAGGACAAGGGGTGCGAGGACGTGCTCGCCTTCGCCACCTCGGCGGTGCGCGAGGCCACCAACGCCGACCAGGTGCTCGAGCGGGTCCAGGAGGCCACCGGCGTCGATCTGCAGGTCCTCTCCGGTGAGGACGAGGCCCGGCTCACCTTCCTCGCCGCCCGCCGCTGGTTCGGCTGGTCCGCGGGGCGGCTCCTCGTGCTCGACATCGGCGGCGGCTCCCTGGAGATCGCGTACGGCATCGACGAGGAGCCCGACGCCGCGGTCTCGCTGCCCCTCGGAGCCGGGCGTCTGACCTCCGGCTGGCTGGAGGGTGACCCGCCCGACCCGTCCGATGTGAAGGCGCTGCGCCGCCATGTGCGGGCCCAGATCGCCCGTACGGTGGGGGAATTCAGCCGGTTCGGGGCGCCCGACCACGTAGTGGCGACGTCCAAGACGTTCAAGCAGCTCGCCCGGCTCGCCGGAGCCGCACGTTCCGCCGAGGGCCTCTACGTACAGCGGGAACTCAAACGGAAGTCCCTGGAGGACTGGGTTCCGCAGCTGGCCGCGATGACCACGGCCGAGCGGTCCCAGCTGCCCGGGGTGTCCGACGGGCGGGCCGGGCAGCTCGTCGCGGGCGCCGTGGTGGCCGAGGGGGCGATGGACCTGTTCGGAGTCGAGACCCTGGAGATCTGCCCCTGGGCGCTCCGCGAGGGCGTCATCCTGCGCCGCCTCGACCACATGCCGAACGGGGCAACGATCAGCCCGTCCGGCGTTTGAGGACGAGCGCGTTCAGCGCGACAAAGGCGGGCCTGGGGGCACAGCCCCAGGAGCGGAGCCCCCGGACGACGGGACAGGACGTGCGACGTGAGCCATGCGCCTGCCAGCGGCGGGTGCGCGGCCCGTACGCTGTCCCTCGTGGCAGAACCAGTGGTGCGCATCCCGGATGCGAAGGTCGCCCTGTCGACGGCCTCGGTCTATCCGGAGTCGACGGCGACGGCCTTCGAGATCGCCGCGCGCCTGGGCTACGACGGCGTCGAGGTGATGGTCTGGACGGACCCCGTCAGCCAGGACATCGAGGCGCTGCGCCGGCTCTCCGACTACCACGGCATCCCCGTCCTCGCGGTGCACGCGCCCTGCCTCCTGATCACCCAGCGGGTCTGGTCCACCGACCCCTGGATGAAGCTTCAGCGCGCGCAGGCCGCCGCCGAGAAACTCGGCGCTTCTACTGTGGTGGTGCATCCGCCGTTCCGCTGGCAGCGGCAGTACGCGCGCGACTTCATCACCGGCCTGTGGCGGATGGCCGACGAGACCGATGTGCGGTTCGCCGTGGAGAACATGTTCCCGTGGCGGTACCGGGACCGCGAGATGCTCGCGTACGCCCCCGAATGGGACGTCACCAAGGACGACTACCGGCACTTCACCGTCGACCTCTCGCACACCGCGACCGCCCGCATCGAGGCCCTGGAGATGGTCGACCGCATGGGCGAGCGGCTCGCCCACGTCCACCTCGCCGATGGTCGCGGCTCGGCCAAGGACGAGCACCTGGTGCCCGGGCGCGGCACCCAGCCCTGCGCCGAGCTGCTCGAACGGCTCGCGTTCAGCGGCTTCGACGGCCATGTCGTCATCGAGGTCAACACGCGGCGGGCGATGTCCAGCGCCGAACGCGAGGCCGACCTGGCGGAGGCACTCGCCTTCACCCGGCTCCACCTGGCCTCGGCGGCCCGTGCGGAGCGGTCGTGACGGACGCGAACGACGGGTCGGACGCGAACGGCGGGTCGGATGTGAACGGCGAGGCGGACGAGAACGGCGAGGCGGACGCGAACGGCGCGGCGGGCGAGTCGGGCGAGCCCCGTGGTGACGCCGCCGCCCCGCGGCGCCGGGGGCGACCCTCCCGTACGGAGAAGAGCGCGGGGCCCGCGACCCGGGACCGGATCCTGGAGGCCGCCAGGGAGGAGTTCGCGGCCCGCGGCTACGACAAGACGTCCGTACGCCGCATCGCCAAGGTCGCGGGCGTGGACGCGGCGCTCGTGCACCACTACTTCGGCACGAAGGAAGAGGTCTTCGCCGCCGCGATCGAGGTGAGCTTCGAGCCCGCCCTGGTCGTCCCGGCCATCCTGGGAGAGGGGACCGAGCAGGTCGGCGAGCGGCTCGCGCGGTTCTTCTTCGGCATCTGGGAGAACCCGGTGTCCCGGGCGCCGCTGCTCGCGGTGGTCCGCTCGGCGGTGACCCACGAGGCCGCCGCGAAGGCGCTGCGGAACTTCGTCCTGCGCCGACTCCTCGAGCGGGTGGCGGGCGACCTCGACGTGCCGAATCCCAAGTTCCGCGCGGAGCTCGCCGCCTCGCACATGATCGGGATCGCGTTCGTGCGGTACGTCATCCAGGTCGAGCCGCTGGCGTCGGCCGATCCGGAGGAGATCATCGCGATGGTGGCGCCGACCTTGCAGCGGTATCTGACCGAGGCATGACCGAGACGTAAGCGGGCGGAAGAGGGCGGAAGGGGCGGCGGGCCGGAGGGATCGGCGTCTCGGTCGACCGGAGGGTCGACCGTTCAGCTGACCGAACCGTGGTCCTTTCGTCCCGTATTCCGGACACCCTGTCCCGGATCTTGGATCACCGGCGTACGCTCGACGACAGTCAGAACTGTTATCCAAGGAGCGAGCGACGATGCCCGAGCTGAGGTCCCGCACTGTCACCCACGGCCGCAACATGGCGGGCGCCCGCGCCCTTATGCGGGCCTCCGGTGTACCGGGTGCGGACATCGGCCGTAAGCCGATCATCGCGGTCGCCAACTCCTTCACCGAGTTCGTCCCGGGCCACACCCACCTCCAGCCGGTCGGCCGGATCGTCAGCGACGCCATCACGGCCGCCGGAGGCATCCCGCGCGAGTTCAACACGATCGCCGTGGACGACGGCATCGCGATGGGCCACGGCGGCATGCTCTACTCGCTGCCGTCCCGCGACCTGATCGCCGACAGCGTGGAGTACATGGTCGAGGCGCACTGCGCCGACGCCCTGATCTGCATCTCCAACTGCGACAAGATCACCCCGGGGATGCTGAACGCCGCGCTCCGGCTGAACATCCCGACGGTCTTCGTCTCCGGCGGCCCGATGGAGTCCGGCCGCGCCACGCTCGTCGACGGCTCCGTGCGCACCCTCGACCTGGTCGACGCCATCTCGGACGCCGTCAACGACAAGATCTCGGACGAGGACATCCTCCGCATCGAGGAGAACGCCTGTCCGACCTGCGGCTCCTGTTCCGGCATGTTCACCGCCAACTCGATGAACTGCCTGACCGAGGCCATCGGCCTGAGCCTGCCGGGCAACGGCTCGGTGCTCGCCACGCACACCGCCCGCAAGGAGCTGTACGAGCGGGCCGGCACCACGGTCGTCGAGCTCACCAAGCGCTACTACGACCAGGACGACGAGTCCGTCCTGCCGCGGAACATCGCCACGTTCGACGCCTTCGAGAACGCGATGGCGCTCGACATCGCCATGGGCGGCTCCACCAACACGATCCTGCACCTGCTCGCCGCCGCGCAGGAGGCGGGCGTTCCGTTCGGCCTCGACGCCATCGACGCGGTGTCGCGCCGGGTGCCCTGCCTGGCCAAGGTCGCGCCGAACGTCGCCAAGGACCGCACGTACTACATGGAGGACGTGCACCGCGCGGGCGGCATCCCGGCCCTGCTCGGCGAGCTGTACCGCGGCGGGCTCCTGAACGAGAACGTGCACAGCGTGCACGCCGACTCGCTCGCCGAGTGGCTGGCCGCCTGGGACGTGCGCGGCGAGAAGCCCTCGGCCGAGTCCGAGGAGCTGTGGCACGCGGCGCCCGGCTGCGTCCGCTCCGCCACCGCCTTCTCGCAGTCCGAGCGCTGGGCGGCCCTGGACACCGACGCCGAGAACGGCTGCATCCGCTCGGTGGCGCACGCGTACTCCAAGGACGGCGGGCTCGCCGTGCTCAAGGGCAACCTGGCCGTGGACGGCTGCGTCGTGAAGACCGCGGGCGTCGACGAGTCGATCTGGACCTTCGAGGGCCCGGCCGTCGTCTGCGAGTCGCAGGAGGAGGCCGTCGACAAGATCCTCAAGAAGGAGATCACGCACGGCGACGTGGTCGTCATCCGGTACGAGGGCCCCAAGGGCGGCCCCGGCATGCAGGAGATGCTCTACCCGACGTCCTTCCTCAAGGGCCGCGGCCTCGGCAAGACCTGCGCCCTGATCACGGACGGCCGGTTCTCCGGCGGTACGTCGGGTCTGTCGATCGGCCACGCCTCGCCGGAGGCCGCATCGGGCGGCACCATCGCGCTCGTGCGGGACGGCGACCGGATCCGTATCGACATCCCCAACCGGACCATCGAACTCCTCGTCCCGGAGGAGGAACTGGCCGCGCGCGAGACCGCCCTCGACGGCGTGTACGCCCCGGCGAACCGGGACCGCAAGGTGTCGGCGGCGCTGCGCGCGTACGCGGCCATGGCGACCAGCGCGGACAAGGGCGCGGTGCGGGACGTGAGCAAGCTCGGCTGACGGGCGGGGCCCGCGCAACCAAGGGGCTCGGCCCCGCGGGAACCAAGAGGTCTCTTCGTTCCGTCTTGTTGAGCGAACGACGTTGTGAACAATGCGCCAAGACCGGCGGCCGTGTGCCGCCGGTCTTGGCGCATCACGGGGAACTACGGGGAATCACGGGGGAGCAGGACATGAGCGAGAACCTCATCGAGAGCCAGGCAGCGCCCGAGTCCGGTGTCGAGACCTTGGCGGCCCACAGCTACACGCTGGTCGCCGACGTCAACGTCCGCTCGGGCCCGGGCACTTCGTACGCCAAGGTCGGCCGCCTCTCGGCCGGCACCCGGGTCACCATCGGCTGCCAGACCCGCGGCCAGACGGTCACGGGACCGCTTGGCACCTCGGCCCTCTGGGACCGGATCGGCGCGGGCCGCTATGTCTCCGACACGTATGTCCGTACGGGCAGCGATGGGTACGTGGCGCCGCGCTGCTGAGGTGCGTTGCTGAGGTGCGCTGCTGAGGCAAGGAGTCCTACTGCTCGCCGCTCTTGGGTGGCTGGTCCGTGTCGAAGCCGAACACAGTGTTCTCGCCCGCGGTCACGATGAGGGCGCGACCGGACACGGCCACCCGAGGCCCCGCGCCGACGTCGCCGCCCGGGCTCTCGGCCCTCGGGTCGGTGCCCCAGAGCAGCTTGCCGTCGCGGGCGGCGAGCGCGGCCACGCGGCCGGTGGGGGACGCTATGTACAGCACTCCGTCGGCCGCCACCGGGCCGGAGGCCCACTCGGCGCCGGTCTGCCGTGACCACTTGCCGCGTCCCGTCGCCGGGTCGACGGCGTGCACCCGGCCGGTCGGCGTCACGAAGTAGAGCGTCCCGTCGACCAGTTGCGGCGCCGCGCCGTTCGCCGGCGCCGCGTCGGACCCGCTTATGCCCCGCAACGCGCGCGTGGTCAGTTTCTTGGTACGCGGATCCAGCACCGCCACCTGGTCGTAGCCCTCGAACGCCGCGCCCGACCAGTGCTCGCGCACGAGCACCAGCTTCCCGTCGCCGGTCGTGCCCACGGGCCGCAGCCGTCCGTTCAGCCGTATCGCCTCGCCCAGGGAGCCGTCCTCCGGGTCGAGCGGGTGCAGGGTCGGGTGCCGCACGTCGCCCGTCTCCACCTCGGCGCGCGGGGCGCAGACCGCGTACAGGGGTGGCGGTCCGGTGAGGGCCGGGCGGGCGGCGCCCTCGGTGTCTGCGGCGTCCGGTGCGTCCTGTCCGGCCTGTCCGGCCTGCGCGTCCGGTGGGTACGGCGTGCAGCGGGTACCCGACGGGAACGGGGCCGTCCAGCGGAGCTCACCGGTGCGGGCCTGGCGGAACTCGATCCGGGTGTGCGCGGTGTCGACGGAGAGGACGCCGGTGGCCGAGCCCGAACTCTCCCCGCTGTCCGCCGGGTTCTCGTAGAGGAACGCCTCCGCCGACGCCACCGTGAACGCGGCGGACGGCTGGCCGAGCCGGGTCGACCACAGCTCCTTGCCGGTACCCGCGTCCAGGGCGACGGCCTCGCTCGGTGCGTCGGTGTCGACGGACTGGCGGTAGCCGACGACGGTGGCCCGGGTGCCGCCGGTGGCCGGGGCGTCGCCCGTGACGCCCACCAGGTGCATGCCCTGGACGGGCACGCCGGGGCTCTTCACCTTCCAGACGGCACGGCCGTCGGCGGCCTTCAGGCGTGCGGCCACCACGCCGCCGCCCCCGCAGTACAGAGAAGCGCCGCGCGGCACACAGCGCAGCTCGTCGGTGATGTCCTGCCCGCCGCGAACCGTGGTTCGCCAGGGCCGGAAGCCGGTGGGCAGCTTCGCGCCCGAAGCGGCCGTCGTACGCGTCCCGTCATCGCTCTCGGCAGCGCTCGCCGCCGGGCCCGTAGGGTCCTGCCCGGGCTTGAGCAGTGCCACACCGCCCGCGATCGCGGCCACCGCGACGACCGCCGCGAGCACGGACCGACGGCGGTTCCGCAACAGCAATCGACCGGTGAGCGTACGAGGGCTCCAAGGGCGTCGAGAGCTCCGAGGGTTTCGAGAGCCGTGAGGACCTTGGACGACGGAGTCGGAGTCCGTACTGCTGTCGCCCCGGTCACCGCCCCTCCGGTCACCGCCCCTCCGCTCACCGCCCCTCCGCTCACCGCCCCTCCGCTCACCGCCCCTCCGCTCACCGCCGTCCCGCGGATCCGGCGCCCCGAAGTCCCCCGGCAGCGCGAGCAGTTGTGCCAGGAGCTGGTCGGCCGTGGGCCGTCCCTGCGGCTCCTTGGCCAGGCAGGGCTCGACCACGCCCCGCAGGGGCACCGGCACCTTGCCCAACGCCGGTTCCTCATGGACCACTTGGTACGCCGTCATATACGGGCTGTCCGCGTCGAACGGCCCCTGCCCCGTGGCCGCGTACACCAGGAGCGTGGCCAGCGAGAAGACATCCGACTCGGGGCCGACGTCGCGCGGCGACTGGAGCTGCTCGGGGGACATGAACGGCGGTGTGCCGATGACCCGGCCCGTCATGGTCAGCGTCTGGTGGTCCGCCGCCCGCGAGATGCCGAAGTCGATGACGCGGGGGCCCTCGGGCGACAACACCACGTTCGACGGCTTGAGGTCGCGGTGCACGACGCCCGCGCGGTGGATGTCCCGCAGCGCTTCGGCGAGCCCGACACCGAGCGTGCGCAGCGCCACGCCGCGCAGCGGGCCGTGCCCGGAGATGCGCTGGGACAGGGTGTCGCCCGTGATGTACGCCGTGGCCATCCACGGGTGCTCGGCCTCCGGGTCCGCGTCCACCACGGCGGCCGTGAAGGCGCCGCTGACCCGCCGGGCCGCCGACACCTCCTGCCGGAAGCGGGTACGGAACTCCTCGTCGTCGGCGTACTGCCGGTGGATCAGCTTGATCGCGATGCGTCGCCCCGAGGCCGTGCGCGCCAGATAGACCGTGCCCATCCCGCCCGCGCCGAGGCGCGCCTCGAGCGGATACCCGCCGATCGCCTCCGGATCGCCTGAGCGCAGCCGCACAGCCGCCGACCTCCCCCGTCTCGGACCACTCCCACCTCGTGCACCGACCAAGCTAGCGCCCTTCACTGACAACGCGACCGGCGCGGGGGCGGAAGCCCGCACTCCGCCGCCATCCCGCGCGCACCGCGCCGCCGCTCCAGGCGATACGGCCGCCACCCCGGGCGATAATCGAGGACGTGAGCGAAGACGAGAACGGCAAGTCCCCGGCCGCCCCGGCCCCGACCTCGGGCGCGACCCCGGCCCGCGCCACTGGTACTGGTGGCCCCGAGCCCGAGCCCATCCGCTTCTTCGGCACCACGTGGGTCGACCACGACGGCGGCTACGCGCTGCGCCGCGTGGGCGTCGCCGTGGGCTCGCTCGCCGCCGCGGCCGTCGGCTGCCTCGTGCTGCGCTTCGCCTACCAGGGCCTGGAGATCGCGAAGGTCGGCGGCTTCGTCGGCCTCCTCATGGTGGTCGTCTTCGCGGTGTGCAGCGCGCTCGCGTTCCGCCGTACCTGGGACTCGTACGGCAGGCGCCTCGACGGCGGCACCCAACAGCAACTGCGCTCGATGATGGCCATCGGCTTCGTCGGCGCCCTGCTCGCCTACTTCTGCCGCTCCCTGGTCGAGGCCCCGGGCGAGAAGCTGCGCCGCGCCGAGTACGAGACGGCCCGCGAGCAGTACGAGCGGCGCACCGCCCGCCGCGCGGGAAACCCGTCGGCACGGAAGAAGAAGCGCAAGTAGCGGGAGCGACCGGCCCACCAGAACAGCGACTACAGAAGGAAGAAGGAAGAACGGGCGCGAAAACGGCCGCTACAGAAGGAACGGCGGACGCGAAAGCGGTCTCTTGGCCGCGCCGATGACGAAGGAGAGACAGCCCCATGACGGACTTCGCCCTGTCCTTCGACTCGGTCGCCGCCCAGTACGCCGCCGCCCGCCCCGGCTACCCGCCGGAACTCCTCGACGCCGTGGAGGAGTTGACCGGCCGCCCGCTCCACGGCACCCGCGCGCTGGATGTGGGCGCGGGCACCGGTATCGCCACCCGGCTGCTCGCAGTCCGCGGCGCCCGCGTCGTCGCGATCGAGCCGGGCCCCGGCATGGGCCGCCGGTTCCGGGCGGCACTCCCGGACGTCCCGCTGCTCCGCGCCGTCGGTGACGCGCTGCCGCTCACGGATGCCACCGCGGATCTGATCACGTACGCCCAGTCCTGGCACTGGACCGACCCGAAGCGCTCCGTTCCGGAGGCGCTGCGGGTCCTCGCTCCGGGCGGCGCGCTCGCCCTGTGGCGGAACATCCCCGACCCGGACGTCACCTGGGCCGCCGACCAGGAGGCCCGCCTCAAGCGCAGGCTCCCCGGCTATCACGCCCACGACATCGCCCTCGCAGCGCGGTCGATCATCGCCGGGATCGCCCCGGGCCTCCGCCCCGTCCACCGCCGCCTGCACTGGACCCGCCGCGTCCCGATCGACGTACACATGGCGCACCTCGGCAGCCGTTCGTACTTCGCCGCGCTCGGACCCGAGGCCGCCGCGCCGCTGCTCGCGCAAGAACGCGCGGAGGTGCTGCGGGCCTTCCCCGAAGGGGAGGTCGTGGAGGCGTTCGCGGTGGACCTCACTGTCACACTCCGCTGACCCGAACCGTCTCCTCTACGAGGAGGTACGGCGGAACAGGGGCTGGAAGGATGAGGTCATGGCCGACTTGGCGGCATTCGAGGAGCAGCGGCACCGGCTGTGGGGCATCGCCTACCGCATCCTGGGCTCGGTCGCCGACGCCGAGGACGCCGTGCAGGACGCCTGGCTGCGCTGGCAGGCCCTCGACGACGACACCGTCGAGGACCCGCGGGCGTATCTGACGACCGTCGTCAGCCGCCTCTGTTACGACCAGTTGGGCTCGGCACGCGCGCGTCGCGAGTCGTACGTGGGCCCGTGGCTGCCGGAACCGATCGTCTCGGGCACCGCCCGTGGCTCCGCCGTGACCGCTCTGCCCGGCGGCGCCCGCGTCGATGGCGGTCACGGCACCGGCGTCGTCGGCGGCCCCGAGGACCGTGTGACGCTCGACGAGTCGGTGGGCGTCGCCCTGCTCGCCGTCCTGGAGCGGCTCACGCCCGCCGAGCGCACCGCCTTCGTCCTGCACGACGTGTTCGGCGTGCCGTTCCCCGAGATCGCCGAGGTGGTGGGCCGAACCCCGGATTCCGTCAGGCAGTTGGGCTCCCGCGCCCGCCGCCGGGTCCGCGCCGAGGCGCCCCGCCGCTCGGTCGACCGGGGCGAGCACCGTAGGGCCGTCGAGGCGTTCCTCCAGGCCACGACGGGTGGCGACTTCGACCGGTTGCTCGAGGTCCTCGACCCGGATGTGGTCTGGCGCTCCGACGGCGGCGGCAAGGTCGTCGCGGCACGCGTGCCGGTGCTCGGCTCGGAGCAGGTCGCGCGCTTCGCGAGCCGCCTCGCCCGCGGCTTCGACCCGGCCACGATGCGCGCGCTCGTACGGGACATCAACGGCGCCCCCGGCCTGGTCTTCGTCGACCCGGTCGGCGAGCAGGCGGCGGTCTTCGCCTTCACGGTGCACCACGGCCGGATCACCGGGATCGACGCGATCATCAACCCCGACAAGCTCGGCCACCTCGACTTCAACGAGCTCTGACCGCGTTCAACGAGCTCTGACCGCGCCGCGTGTCACACGGGAAGCGGCTACGTCGTCTCCCCTGCATGAACACCTCACCCAAACCCCAGACCGGCTCTCGGCCCGACCACCGGACCCACGACCGGGCCGACGTCCTGGTCCTCGGCGCGGGCTACGGCGGCCTCGTCGCGGCCCTCCGTATCGCCCCGCACGCGCGCGTGACGCTGGTCGACCCCAGCGACCGCTTCACCGAACGCGTCCGCTTGCACGAACTGGCCGCCGGCCGCCCCGACGTCACCCACCCGCTCCGCCCGCTCCTGGAGCGCGCCGGTGTCGCCCACATCGCGGCACGGGCCACCGGAATCGACCCGCACGCGCGCGTGGTGACCACGGACGACGGCCGCGACCTTCCGTACGGCCGTCTCGTCTACGCCCTCGGCAGCCGTACGGCGAACAGCACCGCACCCGCCGAAACCGCCGCCCTCGACAGCACGCATCCGCGCACCCGCACCCGCGCCTACACCGCCGAATCCGCCGCCGAGCTGCGCAAACGCCTCCAGGACGGTCCCGGCAGGCTCACCGTGGTGGGCGGTGGGCTCACCGGCGTCGAGATGGCCGCGGAACTCGCCGAGGCCCATCCCGAATGGGACGTCCGGCTCCTCTCCAGTCGGCTCGGCGAGAGCCTCTCGGCCAAGGGCCGGGCCCATGTGCGGACGACCCTGGAGCGCCTCGGCGTCACCGTCTCGCTCACCGAAGACGGCCGACCGGTGACGAGCCCCGACGAGGTCGACGCGGACGTTGTCGTCTGGTCCGCCTCGATGACCCCCAACACCGAACTCGCCGCGGCCGCGGGCCTGCCCCTCGACCCGGCGTCGGGCCGCATCCCGGTGGACGCGACCCTGCGCACGCACGCGTACCCGGAGATCTACGCCGTCGGCGACGCGGCCGCCGTCCCCGGCCCCGGCGGCAGGCAGCTGCGCATGGCCTGCGCCACCGCGCTGCCGACGGGGGCGCACGCGGGCGCCTCGATCGTCGCCTCTCTGAGAGGAGACGCCGCCCGCCCGCTGCGCTTCCGCTATGCCATTCAGTGCGTCAGCCTCGGCCGACACAACGGCCTGATCCAGAGCGTCCGCGCGGACGACACCCCGCGCGAGCTCATCCTCAAGGGCCGCGCGGCCGCCCGTACGAAGGAGCAAGTGGTCCGCTCCACGGTCCGCCTCCTGCGCGCCGCGGCTGCCCACCCCGGCACCCTCCGCCTCCTCCCCGGTGTAACCGGTTAAACCCAGTCCCCCCTTCCCGCATGGGTCGTACGGCCGTCCGGGACCGGGACCGGGACCGGAGCAGGGGCCGGGACCCGGGCGGCCCGGTCCCTTGACGCCCTCCTCTCCCCAGGCGCATTATTCATCACATGATGAATTACGCGGCCGGGTCACCACCACAAGCCCTCACCCCCGCTATCCACGCCGCGGGCCTCACCGTCGTCCGCGGCGGCCGAACCGTCCTGCGCGGCCTCGACTTCGCGGTCCCGACCGGCCAGATCACCGGCCTGCTCGGGCCCTCCGGCTGCGGCAAGTCGACGCTGATGCGCGCGATCGTCGGCACTCAGGCCAGGGTGACCGGCACGCTCGACGTGCTCGGCCGGCCCGCCGGCAGTGCCGCTCTCCGGTCGCGCATCGGCTACGTCACTCAGGCGCCGTCCGTCTACGACGACCTGACGGTGCGCCAGAACCTCGACTACTTCGGGGCGATCCTCACCCCGGGCCGTGCGGCCGCCCGCTCGCGCCGCGCCAACGTCACCGCGGTGATCGAGGACGTCGACCTCACCTCGCACGCCGACGTCCTCGCCGGGAACCTCTCCGGTGGTCAGCGCAGCCGCGTATCGCTCGGTGTCGCCCTGCTCGGAAACCCCGAGCTCCTGGTCCTCGACGAGCCGACCGTCGGACTCGACCCGGTGCTCCGCCGCGACCTGTGGAACCTCTTCCACACCATTGCCGGGCGCGGCACCACGGTCCTCGTCTCCTCGCACGTCATGGACGAGGCCGAGCGCTGCCATCGCCTGCTGCTCATGCGCGAGGGCGAGATCCTCGCGGACGACAGCCCGGATGCCCTGCGTACCCGCATGGGCTGCGAAACCGTCGAGGCCGCCTTCCTCCGCCTCGTCGACGAGGCCGACGCCTGCCAGGCAGCACTGGACCGGACCACCCCGGACACCGCCACCGACCGCCGCCCCTCGGCCGGTCCCGAGCACAAGGAGTCAGCGCGATGAGCCCCACCCCCATCGGCCCGTCCGCCACCCGGTCCGCGGACGCGCCCGCTCCCGGTCCCGCCCGCGCCACCGCCGCAGCCCAGGCGTTCTCGGCCGCGCGCACCCTCGCCACCGCCGCCCGCGTGCTGCGCCAGCTCCGGCACGACCCGCGCTCGATCGCGCTGATGCTCCTCGTGCCCTGCGTGATGCTCTTGCTGCTCCGCTATGTCTTCGACGGCAACCCGCGCGTCTTCGACAACATCGGCGCCTCGCTGCTCGGCATCTTCCCGCTGATCACGATGTTCCTGATCACCTCCATCGCCACGCTGCGCGAGCGCACCTCCGGCACCCTCGAACGCCTCCTCGCCATGCCCCTCGGCAAGGCCGACCTGATCCTGGGGTACGCCGTCGCCTTCGGCACGCTCGCCGTGATCCAGTCGGTCCTCGCCACCGGGCTCGCCCTCTGGGGCCTCGGCCTCGACGTGGTGGGCTCGCCCTGGCTGCTGCTCCTGGTCGCCCTGCTCGACGCGCTGCTCGGCACCGCACTCGGCCTGTTCGTCTCGGCCTTCGCGTCGACCGAGTTCCAGGCCGTGCAGTTCATGCCGGCCGTGATCTTTCCGCAGCTGCTGCTCTGCGGTCTGTTCGCGGCCCGCGACACCATGCAGCCCGTCCTGGAGGCGATCTCCAACGTCATGCCCATGTCGTACGCCGTCGACGGCATGAACGAGGTCCTCAGGTACCCCGACGTCACCGCCGAATTCATCCGGGACGTGGTCATCGTCGCCCTCTGCGCCCTCCTCGTCCTCGGCCTCGGCGCCGCCACCCTGCGCCGCCGCACCCCCTGATTCCGGAAGACCCCGCACCCCACACGTACCGCCCATCGAGACACCCCGACCGCCTTCCGGATCACGATGCGAGGATGGCCACGGACGACAAACCGGAAGGCACCGGAAGGCACCGCTCATGACCCAGAAAGTCGCAGTCCTCGGCACCGGAAAGATCGGCGAGGCCCTGCTCAGCGGAATGATCCGGTCCGGCTGGGCCACCAAGGACCTCCTGGTCACCACCCGCCGCCAGGAGCGCGCCGATGAGCTGCACGCCCGCTACGGCGTCGAGGCGGTCACCAACGCCGACGCCGCCAAGCGCGCCGACACCCTGATCCTCGCCTGCAAGCCGCAGGACATGGCCAAACTCCTCGACGAGCTCACCCCGCACGTCGTCCCGGACCGCCTGGTCATCAGCGCGGCCGCCGGTATCCCCACCTCCTTCATCGAGGAACGCCTGGCCGAGAACACCCCGGTCATCCGCGTCATGCCCAACACCCCGGTCCTCGTTGACCAGGGCATGTCCGTCATCTCGGCGGGCTCCCACGCCTCCGTCGCCGACCTCACCCACGCGGAGGAAATCTTCGGCTCGGTCGGCAAGACCCTGCGCGTCCCGGAGAGCCAGCAGGACGCCTGCACCGCGCTCTCCGGCTCGGGCCCGGCGTACTTCTACTTCCTGGTCGAGGCCATGACCGACGCGGGCATCCTGCTCGGCCTGCCCCGGGACAAGGCTCACGACCTCATCGTGCAGGCCGCCATCGGCGCCGCCGTGATGCTCCGGGACAGCGGCGAACACCCGGTGACGCTCCGTGAGAACGTCACGTCCCCGGCGGGCACCACCATCAACGCCATCCGCGAGCTGGAGAACCACGGCGTACGCGCAGCCCTGATCGCCGCCCTCGAGGCCGCCCGCGACCGCAGCCGCGAACTCGCCTCCGGCAACGGCTGACGCTCCACCGGCCGGTCGGCCGCCGACAGCTGGCGGCCGACGCCTCAACGGCCCGGCGACGGCTCCGGTTTGTCCGGCGACGCCGAACGGTCAGGACCGCTCAGCCTCAGGTATGAGCCCCGCCTCCGGCCCCGCCTCAGCCGACCTCCCCACCGGGCGGCAGCAGCCCAATGGCGCGATAGGCCGCGTCGACCGTGGGCCTGGCCATCCCCCTGGCCTTCTCCGCACCACGTCGGAGCACCCCCTCCACATACCCCGGATCGGCACACAGCTCCATGTGCCGCTTGCGTACGGGCTTGAGCACCTCCACCACCGCGTCCGCGGCGTCCTTCTTCAAAGCGCCGTACGACTCATAAACGCCCGCGAGCGCCTCGGGGTTCCCGCCCTCGCAAGCCGCCAGAATCTCCAGGAGGTTGGAGACCCCGGGCTGGTTCTCCCGGTCGTACGCGACTTCCCGCCCGCTGTCCGTGACGGCCCGCAACACCTTCTTGCGTACGACATCGGGCTCGTCGAGCAGATAGACGATCCCGGCGCCGCCCGCGTGGGACTTCCCCATCTTCGACGTCGGGTCCTGCAGATCCATCACTCGCGCTGCGACCGCGGGTGGCGTGGCCCGCGGCACCGTGAACGTGTGCCCGTACCGCTGGTTGAACCGGACCGCCAGATCCCGCGCCAGCTCGACGTGTTGCGTCTGATCGTCCCCGACCGGCACCTCATCCGCGTTGTACGCCAGGATGTCCGCGGCCAGCAGGGCGGGATACGTAAGCAGGGAGAGCCGCACGCTCCCGCCGCGCCCCCGCTCGCGCGCCGCCTTCTCCTTGTACTGGATCATCCGCCGCATCTCTCCGTCGGTGGCGACGCATTCGAGGAGGTACGAAAGCCGCGCGTGCTCGTCCACATGGCTCTGCACGTACAACGTGCAGAGCTCCGGATCGAGCCCCGATGCGAGAAACAGCGTCGCCGCCTGTCGGGTGAGCCTGCGCACCCGCGCGGGATCGTGCTCCACGGTCAGGGCGTGCAGATCCACCACGCAGAACAGGGCGTCCGCCTGGTGCTGGTCGACCTCTACCCACCGGCGGAGGGCGCCCAGGTAGTTCCCCAGAGTCAGATGCCCGGTCGGCTTGATCCCACTGAAGATGCGCGTCACTTCTCTTCCACCTCCTGGTCGGGGCCGCCGCGTCCGCCGGCCGTGCCGCGTCGCTCAGGAGGGAGATACGCCAACGGCCGCCGAAGCGGCGGCCGTGAGTGCACACGTGAGTACGGCCGCCGTCAGGCGGCCCACCACAGCTGGGTACACGTGCGCGTAGTCATGGCGCCACAGTAGCCCCGACTCGTCAGCCGAGGACAGGGACTTGAGTCCTCGGGTACCGAAGTTGACACCCGACTGGCCGATCCGTAGTGTTCTCCGGGTTGCCCGACGTGAGCGCCGACTTCTGGTCGGTCCCCGGGCGGCCATCCCGCAAGAAACCTACGAGCAGACCGCGCTCTGTCGCGGCCTTGTTTTCGTGCGCTTTTTCGGAATGAGGAATCCGCGTTCGAGAGAACGCCCCCGATTAGATTCGGGGCCGGGTTTCCGCTAAAGTCTCACTCGTCGGAACGGCCCAACAGCCGCAAAGACAAACCCGGTTGACTGGGAGTCAGGCCCGAAAGGATCTGATAGAGTCAACACCGCCGGAAGGCCGAA
>NZ_JBSFUT010000070.1:0-16350 GCF_053591935.1 Streptomyces sp. NPDC002851
GCGCCTTCCAGGGCCCGCCCAACATCGTCCGGGTGCACGGCCGCGGCGAGCCCGTCTTCCGTGACGACCCCCGCTTCACCGAGCTGCTCGGGCGCGTTGACGCAGTTCCGGCAGACACGACGGAGCTCCAAGGTCTTGACAGGTTCTGGCGACAAGGGCCTAGCATCCCGGCCACCAGCGCGGGATCTCCAGCTGGTGGCCCGGGCCCTTGTCGGCTGGCTGGCCGACACGCCCGCGCGGGCCGATGATGGCCAGGTGAGACACAGATGAGCGAATCGGTCCTGTCACGGTTGATACGGATCTTCGAGGCATTCACCGCTGAGGAGCCGGCCCTTACCGTCTCGGAGGTCGCCCGGCGTTCTGGACTGCATATCGCCACGACATCACGCCTGGTGGCCGAGCTGGTCTCACACGGTTTCCTGACACGGGATGCGGACCGGCGGGTGCGCGTCGGCATGCGGCTGTGGGAACTGGCGACGCGGGCTTCGCCCGCCATGTCGCTGCGGGAAGCGGCGCTGCCGTTCATGGAGGGTGTGCACGACGTCGTGGGCCACCATGTACAGCTCAGTGTGCTGGACGGCGACGAGGTGCTGTTTCTGGAGCGGCTGACGGCTCCGCGGGCGGTGGTCAACTTCACGCGCATCGCGGGCCGGCTGCCGCTGCACGTCTCCTCCAGTGGCCTCGTACTGCTCGCTCACGGCCCGGCCGACCTGCGCGAGCGCGTGCTCGCCCGGCCGCTGCGCCGTTACACCTCACAAACACCAGCCACCCCCGCTCAGCTCCGGGCCCTGCTGGCCGACGTTCGCCAGCAGGGCTATGCCTACTGCCCCGGCTTCGTACACCCCGATGCCCTCGGCATCGCGGCGCCGGTGCGCAACGGTGTGGGGGAGGTGGTGGCCGCGTTGGCAGCGGTCGTGCCCAACGATCCAAAGGGTCCTTCCGTCGTCCCCGTGGTGCGCACTGCCGCCCGGGGCCTCTCGCGCGCACTGGGCGCCCACGGTGCGCCATAGCCGATGCGTGTCACGCCTCAATGACCTCTGCGTGGCGGCTGCGAGAACTTTGTCTCTCACTGAGTGAGAACGCAGTCGCTGCCGTCCGCTTCCGCTGAGCATGCTTTCCGCAGCCCAGCGACAGGAGGCGACACCGTGGTCGTAAAGAGTGTGGATGCGGACAGTATGTCCGCCGTCGGCGCCCGCCGGGCGGCTCCACAGAGCACCGTGAACGCCGTGACTCTGGAGGTTGCCGCCAAGGAGCGGGTAGCCGAAGGCGTCGTTGCCCTCACCCTCGCCCATCCGGCAGGCGCACGGCTGCCGGACTGGACACCGGGCTCCCACATCGACCTGATTCTCCCGGACGGGACAACGAGGCAGTACTCGCTGTGCGGGAACCGGTGGGATGCCCACACATACCGCATCGCTGTATTGAGCGAACCGAACGGCCGAGGCGGATCCGCGTACGTCCACAACCTGCTCCGGCCGGGCGACCGTGTCGGCGTGGGCGGACCGCGTAACCACTTCCCCCTGGCGCCATCGCAGAAGTACCTGTTCATCGCGGGCGGCATCGGCATCACCCCGCTGCTGCCAATGGTTCACCAGGCCGAACAACTCGGCTCGGACTGGCAGTTGCTGTACGGCGGGCGCACTCGTGTGTCGATGGCATTCCGAGAAGAACTCACCGCCGCCCACGGCAAACGTGTGCACCTCGTCCCGCAGGACGAGTCCGGGCTGCCCGACCTCGACACCTGGCTGGGCACACCTCAGGCGGACACAAAGGTGTACTGCTGCGGTCCCGCCCCGCTACTCGCCGCCGTGCAGGTTGCTTGCGCCTCCTGGCCGCCGCACGCGCTGCGGACCGAGCACTTCACCGCGGCCGCGCAGCCCACCTCGGCACGGGACACCCCGTTCGAGGTCGAGCTGCGGCGTACCGGGCGCACCATCACCGTGAAGCCGGACGTCTCTGTGCTAGAGGCGGTGCGCCGCGCTGGAGTGGACGTGCTCTCGTCGTGCGGGCAGGGGACGTGCGGCACCTGTCTTACGCCCGTTCTGGAGGGCCACCCCGACCACCGGGACGCCATCCTCGCCGACCACGAGCGGGCCGCGAACGACTGCATGTTCCTGTGTGTGTCGCGCTCCTGCAGTGACCGCCTCGTACTCGACCTGTGAGATCCAGCCCTTCGCCTGTTCTTCGCACGCGGCGACGCGATCAGTGTGTTCCGCCTTTCGGTTCGGCGCGTTGGGCCAGTAGGTGACACGCCGGGGGATTGCACCCCACCAAAGCCGGAAGACGGACCATGAACCTGAGATACGACACGTTCTACATCGACGGCACCTGGCAACGGACGACCACGGGTCAGGTGATCACATCGGTCAACGCAAGCACTGAGGAGCCGCTCGGTCAGGTAACGGAAGGCGCTCCGGCCGACATCGACGCCGCCGTCACCGCCGCTCGCCGGGCCTTCGGCGATCCCGTCGGCCGGGCGAGTTGGGCACCCCAGCGGCGTGCGGAGGCGATGGAGCGGCTGGCGGACGCCATCGACAAGCGTGCGGGCGGGTTCGTCCTGCGAGTCAGCAGCCAGAGCGGCATGCCGGTCGCCGTAGGGCAGCAGTTGGAGGCCGACTTTCCGACCATGGTCCTCCGCTACTACGCGGGCCTTGCCCGGGAGGCGGCGAGTGAGGAAGCGCAGAGCGCCCTGTCCGGCGCCTCGGTCGAGGTACGCAAGGTGCCTGCGATCGCCCTGGACGACGCGGAACTCGACCTCGCGAAGATCGGCGCGGATCTCTTCACCGCCACCTTGCTGAACAACGGCCAGACTTGTTTCACCAGCACCCGCATCCTTGCACCCCACAGCCGTTACGCCGAGGTGGTCGACGCCTTCACCACTCTCGCCGCATCGCTGACCATCGGCGACGCCCTCGACCCGGACACCGGGATCGGGCCGCTGGCCACGGCCCGGCAGCGCGACCGGGCGGAGTCGTACATCGCCAAGGGGCGCGGCGAAGGCGAACGGATCACCACCGGCGGTGGCCGTCCCGCAGGTCTTGGCAGGGGTTGGTTCGTCCAGCCGACCGTCTTCGCCGAGGTGGACAACAGCTCAGTGATCGCCCACGAGGAGATCTTCGGACCGGTGCTGTCGATCACTGCGTACAACGACATCGACGGCGCCGTCCGGATAGCCACCGACAGCGAATTCGGACTTGGCGGAACTGTCTGGACCGGTGACCCCGAACGGGGGTGCCGCCGTGGCCCGCCGGGTCAGCACCGGCACAATCGGCGTCAACCACTACAGCCCCGAGCCCGCCGCCCCCTTCGACGGCGTCAAGGCCAGCGGGCCTGGGCCGCGAGCTGGGCCCCGAGGGACTAGCCGTCTACCAGCAGACCCAGTCGATCTACGTCTGATCCTGGCCGCACGCGATCCCGGCCGAGCCGCACCTCTCCCATCCGCGGCCAGGGCGCCCGGGACAGCTTTGCGGCCACTCCTCCCATGCCACAACCGGCAAGCGATCATCAGCCACCTCCGGCCCTCCCCGGCCGCCGAACAACCCACGGAGCCGCTATGACCGAGGCACTGGATCACGCCGTCGTGCAGCCCGTCAGTGACGTCGATCCGTTCGCCCACGAAGTGCTGATGCACCCCGAGCCGCTGCACCAGGCTCTGCGTGAGGCCGGCCCCGTCGTCTACCTGTCCCGTTACGGCGTCCATGCCATGGCCCGTTACCAGGAGGTGCACGCAGCCCTGGTGGACTGGCAGCACTTTGAATCCGGTGCGGGGGTTGGCCTGGCCAACTTCCGCCACGAGGAGCCATGGCGCCCGCCGAGCCTGCTCCTTGAGGCCGACCCGCCCCGGCACGATGCACCACGCCGCGTGTTGCAAGAGATCCTGGCTCCGTCCGTGCTGCGCCGCCTGCGTGAAACGTGGGCGGCGGTCGCCGACGAGCTGGTCGGCCAAGTGCTGGTGAAGGCATCACAGTTTGACGCCTTCACGGCCCTGGCCAAGGCCTTTCCCCTCCGGATTTTCCCGGATGCCGTAGGGCTCGGTCCCGACGGCCGGGAGAATCTGCTGCCGTACGGCAACATGGCCTTCAACTCCTTCGGCCCCCGCAACAGCCTGGTGGAGGCCGACACGCACCGCGTGGCCGGCCTGGCGGGATGGGTGAACGCGCAGTGCGCTCGTGACATGTTGAGTGAGGACGGGTTCGGGGCGCAGATCTGGGCCGCCGCTGACCGAGGCGACATCACTCACGAACAGGCCCCGCTGGTCGTACGCTCCCTTCTGACGGCTGGGGTCGACACCACCGTGCACGGTTTGGCTGCCTGCCTCTACGCCTTCGCCACCCATCCCGATCAGTGGCAACGACTCCGGGAGCGACCCGAGTTGGTGCGGGTCGCGTTCGACGAGGCGGTGCGCTGGCAGTCGCCTGTGCAGACCTTCTTCCGTACCGCCACCACCGACGTCACGATCAGCGGCACTGCGATCCGCAAGGGCACAAAGATCCTGACGTTCCTTGGAGCGGCCAACCGGGATCCGGCCCGCTGGGCCGACCCGGACCGCTTCGACCTTGCCCGCGACCCTTCCGGCCACGTCGGCTTCGGCATGGGTATCCACCAGTGCGTCGGCCAGCATGTGGCCCGTCTGGAAGCCGAGGCACTGCTGACCGCCCTGGCCCGACGCATCGACCGGATCGAGCTCGCCGCCGCTCCGCGCCGCCACCTCAACAACACCCTGCGTTCCTGGGAATCGCTGCCCGTGCGCGTCCACGTCGTCGTCTCGTCATGACGCGGGCACGGACGGGAATTTCAAGTCACTGAAGCCACAGCACCTGGTGCGCCACTCGATCACCACGACCTAACCGACAACGGACTACGGAGTGCTGCCATGAGAAATTGTCTCTATTTCCCCTGCCCGGGAGCAGCCCGGTGACCGGCTCGCTGCGTGCCGCCTTCGACGAAGGACCGATGAGCCGCTTCCAGTGGCGCGCGGTGGCGGTGTGCGTGCTGCTCAACATGCTCGACGGCTTCGATGTGCTGGTGATGGCCTTCACCGGCAGAGCTGTGTCGAGCGAGTGGGAGCTGGATTCCTCCCAGCTCGGGCTGCTGCTCAGCGCGGGCTTGGTCGGCATGGCCCTGGGAGCGCTGTGCATCGCCCCCTGGGCCGACCGTATCGGCCGCCGCCCGGTCATCCTTGGCTGTCTGGCGGTGTCCGCCGCCGGAATGTTGCTGTCCTCGGTCAGCCAGTCGGCCGTTCAGCTCGGGGCACTGCGGGTGCTCACTGGCATCGGCATCGGCGGCGTCCTGGCCAGCAGCAGCGTCATCTCCAGCGAGTATGCTTCCCGCCGCTGGCGCGGACTGGCCGTCAGCCTCATCGCCACCGGCTACGCGATCGGTGCCACTGTGGGCGGACTGCTCGCGGTCGGCATGATCGAGCGTTTCGGCTGGCGCTCGGTCTTCCTGATCGGCGGTATCGCCACCGCTGCGGCTGTCCCGCTCACCTTCCTCGGGCTGCCGGAGTCACTGGACTTCCTCATCTCGCGTCGGCCCAAGCGCGCCTTGGTGAAGATCAACGCCCTGGCGCGGCGGATGGGTCAGCCGACGCTGAAGAGCCTCCCGGAGCCCACCACTCTCCCCTCCGGTGTCGGGGCTGGGTTCCGGGAGCTGTTCTCCCCGGCGCTGCGCCGCTCCACGCTGCTGGTGTGGTCGGGATTCTTCCTGGTCATGTCGAGCTTCTACTTCGTGATGAGCTGGACGCCGACGCTGCTGGTGGAGGCCGGCCTGTCCAGCACCCAGGGCCTGACCGGAGGGATGCTCCTCAACCTCGGCGGCATCTTCGGCGCGGCCGTACTCGGGGTTCTCACCGCCCGCTTCGCACTGCGTTCCGTTGTCGTGGCGTACCTGTTCGCCACGGCAGTACTGCTGTCGGCATTCAGCGCCTCGACCTCCGCACTCGGGGCGGCCTTCACTCTCGCCGCATTGATAGGGATCTTCGTCAACGGCTGCGTGGCCGGCCTGTACGCCCTCACCGCTACGGTCTACGGCACGGGGATCCGGGCAACCGGACTGGGCAGTGCCCTCGCGGTCGGCCGCATCGGATCGATCCTCGCCCCGACCGTCGCCGGTGGCCTGCTCGATGCCGGCTCGACTCCGCAGAGCCTTTACCTGGCCGTCAGCGCCATGTTCGTGGTCACTGCCGTCCTCTTCCTGCTGCTACCCCCCGCCAAGCAGCCTGTGCCGGCCGCTGCGGTCCCGGCCGTCGACAGTGCGAACTGATCCCCACTCAGAAAGCCGTTCCCGCCTTTGTGCCCGCCACAGGTAGGTCACCGCGTGTGGCATTGCTGCGGGCATATGCCTGCCCCGCTGCTACCCGGTTCCTGACAGCACACCAGCGCAGGAGCCCGGCTCGAACGCATCGCGCCGGGCCCACAACGGGCTGTCCATACCAACAAGCTCAGCCCTACAGGCAGCGCATCGAACCGAGAGGATCCCAGACATGTCCCAGCAAGTACGAGGCGTGGTCGCACGGGCGAAGGGCGAGCCGGTGACGATCGAGACGGTCGTGGTGCCCGACCCGGGCCCCGGGGAGGCCGTGGTGAAGATTCAGGCATCCGGGGTCTGCCACACCGACCTCCACTACCGCGAAGGCGGCATCAACGACGACTTCCCCTTCCTGCTCGGCCACGAGGCGGCGGGCGTAGTGGAGTCGGTCGGCGAGGGAGTGACCGAGGTGAGCCCCGGTGACTTCGTGATTCTCAACTGGCGTGCCGTGTGCGGCCAGTGCCGCGCGTGCCGACGCGGGAGCCCCCAGTACTGCTTCGACACACATAATGCGCAACAGAAGATGACGCTGACCGACGGCACCGAACTCGCGACGGCTCTGGGCATCGGTGCCTTCGCCGAGAAGACCCTGGTCGCAGCCGGGCAGTGCACCAAGGTGGACCCAGCCGCGTCGCCCGCGGCGGCGGGCCTGCTGGGCTGCGGCGTCATGGCGGGCATCGGTGCGGCCATCAACACTGGCGTCGTCTCCCGCGGTGACTCCGTAGCGGTCATCGGCTGTGGCGGCGTCGGCGATGCTGCCGTGGTCGGCTCCCGGCTTGCGGGCGCGGCGAGGATCATCGCTGTGGACGTCGACGAACGGAAACTCGATGTCGCCGCAGCCCTTGGAGCCACGCACACCGTCAACTCCAGTGAGACAGACCCCGTGGAGGCCGTGCGCAAGCTGACTGGTGGATTCGGCGCAGACGTGGTCATCGATGCCGTCGGCCGCCCGGAAACGTACCGCCAGGCCTTCTATGCCCGTGACCTTGCGGGCACCGTCGTCCTGGTTGGCGTACCGGCACCCGACATGAAGCTGGAACTTCCGCTCCTTGACGTCTTCGGACGGGGCGGCGCACTCAAGTCCAGCTGGTACGGCGACTGTCTGCCCTCGCGCGACTTCCCCCTGCTCATCGACCTGTACCTCCAGGGCCGCCTGGACCTGGACACTTTCGTAACCGAGACAATCACTCTGGATGAGGTCGAAGATGCCTTCACCCGGATGCGCGAGGGCGACGTGCTCCGCTCGGTGGTGACCTTCTGATGGCGACCGCCCACATCGAACACCTGGTCACCTCCGGCAACTTCAGCCTGGACGGTGGCACCTGGGAGGTCGACAACAACGTCTGGATCGTGGGCGACGACGACGAAGTGATCGTCATCGACGCCGCCCACGACGCCGACGCCATCGCCGGTGCCGTCGGCGACCGCCGGATCAAAACCATCATCTGCACCCACGGCCACAATGACCACATCAATGCCGCCCCCGCCCTTGGCAATGCGTCCGGCGCGCCGGTTCTGATCCACCTTGACGATCGCCTGCTGTGGAAGAGCACCCACCCCGACGGCAACCCAGATGGTTACCTCTCCGACATGCGCCGGATCAGCGTCGCCGACACCGAGCTGATCGTGCTGCACACCCCGGGCCACACCCCCGGTTCAATCTCCCTCTATGCTCCCGACCTCGGCTCCGTCTTCACCGGTGACACCCTGTTCGCCGGGGGACCCGGCGCCACCGGGCGTTCGTATTCCAACTTCCCGACCATCATCCGCTCCATCCGCGACCGGATCTTTGTGCTGCCTCCCGATACGGTGGTCCGCACTGGCCACGGCAACAGCACCACCATCGGCATCGAAGCTCCGGATCTCGCTAAGTGGGTCGAACGGGGGTACTGAGACGATCGGCCCGGGGCGTGTCCCATGTCGTGTGTGGACCGGGGAACGGCGCCGGTCCCGGAGCAAGGGCACAGATGCAGAAGCGGAACAGCGAACGCGCCGGATGAAATACAGTTCGCGGTGATCACCAAGTGCCGTCTCCCTCTTCCAGGCGGCGGCCGCCGCGGCGCGGGCGGTGTGCTCGCTTCCGAGCCGCAGAAGTCGATCAGGGTTGGTTGAGGCGTGCGGAAGCCGTCTCGGTACGGGCTGGTCATGCTTGCTTCTCCCGCCAGGCGGCTGCGGCGGCACGCTTCTTGTACTCGGCGCCGAGGCGCTGGAGTTTGCGGCGGACCCGCTCGCCCAGGGCAGCCGCATTGAAGCTGGTGACCAGAGGCGTGTCCAGATCGGTGACGATAGCTGCGGCCCCGGCCCAGCGGGTGACGTTCCAGCGGGGTGAGTTGGGCGAGGACCGCGGCGATGCGGGGGTTGTCGGGCAGGGCGCCGGTGAGCACCTCGTAGGGATCGGGGCCGCTGGCGACGACGTCGTACGTGGTCAGGCCGTCCCGAAGGAGAAGTCCAGGCTCCAGAGGCGTGCGTCATTGACCTTGCGCCGCCAGAGCGGGGTCAGTTGCCGGTGCACCACCTTCCCCTCGGTCTTGAAGGCGTCCAGGAAGGCGGGGGCGATGCTGCCGCCGTCCTCCGCCAACGGATCGGCCCAGTTGCCCAGCAGGGCGGTCGACACGGGCTCGCGCCATCGGCCGCCTCGCCACAGGCCCAGGACCTCGGAGGCGAACCGGTCCACCTCCGGGCCCGCGCCGTTCAATGCCGCATCGCGGGCAGCGAGCGCACGCACCGCGACAGGGACGTCGGCGCCGATTTCCGGCGCCCAGTAGTTGCCGAGGAGCGCGGGTGGAACCGGTTCGTCCAATTCCTCCTTGGTGGGGCGGCGGACGGTCCCGTCGTGGCCGACGAAGTAGGCGACGCCGGGGCGCGTGACTTGGTCCTCGGTGTCAGGCAGTTTCTGCCTTGCCCTGGCGAAGACGAACACTTGCTGGACGGAGGTTGCTGCGGGGTCCGTCGCGACGGGTTTGAGCGTTGCCATGGGGGCTCCTTGCGCGTCGTGCCAACAGGTTCTCTACTCGGCCCCGGCGCGGCGGGATTCCGGCAAAAATCCCGGGAACTCCCCTGTGGCCTCTGTCACCTCGGATAAGACCCCGCCGCGGACCGGGCCGCGGCGGCGGGTCCCACCTGCCCGGCGGCCTGCGACCCCTGCGGGAGCCGGACGCCACCGAGGAGGGGTGAAGCCACGGCCGCGTCGTCAGCGGCGGAGCACGCTGACGACGCGTTCCCGTCCCAGGATCGGGGCGTACTCACATCCGGCGGGGGTGACCAGGTAGGGGCCGACCCACTTGCGCGAGTAGCCGCTCGGATCGTCCTGGTCGGGGTAGGTGGTGCGGCCGTACGAACCAGAGGCCGCCGAGCTGCTCGACCGTGCGCGTACGGCCGCGACACAGATCCTCGACTCCGAGGTCCACGAGCGTGATCTGGTCGGCCGACAGCGTGCCCAGCTCCAGCTCCCTGCCCAGGTGTGGGAGGTGGCCCGCTCACTGGACCGCTACAGCCGCCTTGCCGAGCAGACGCCGTCCGCGGCGGAGGGCGAGCACGCGCAGGCGCCACTTGAGGCCCGCCGCTCGGCGTTGAAGACCGGGGTTGTCCGCCATCGAGCGCTAGGTGGAGGCGATCGAGACGTACGCCGCGCAGACGGCCGAGGCCGACTCCCGCCTTCGGGAGCTGCAGCAGATGCATCAACTGGAGAAAGATGGTGCCGAGGTGCTGGACTTCCTCGCCTCCACCGCCCGTGCCGAGGTCGCATCCGCTGAGATGGGTCAGCTGTCCGAGCAGGCGTCGGTCGTGGCGGACCGGTTCACCGCCGCATTGGTTGCGGCGAAGGATGCCGCGGTTCAGGCCCTGCCCGCCGCGCCCGTTCCGCACGACAAGGCCCTGCCCTCTGGGGAGGGGGAGTAGTGGAAGAGCCGGGGGCTCGCGTGCGTGCTTCACCGCTGCGGAGGCCGTAGTTCCGAAGACCGCCCACGTAGCAGTAACGACAGGGCCGCTGGGCTTTCATCAGCGGCGGATATGGATCCGCACGTGCGTGGTCCCGCCGACGGCGGCCGCGGCGCTGCCCGCACACCGTCAGCGGGTCACCTCCCTGCGCTCGGTGGTGCCCCAGTCCCACGTGCCCCGTAGTTTCCTGATCGTCTGTCCCAGCCTCTTGTCGCTATGCATCCCCGGATCTTGAAGGTCGTGAAGGACTTGCCCGAGTTCGCTGTTCCTGCGAATAAGTCTGAGCTGATCATGGGTTCTCGTCTTTTCAAGCCGCGGATAAAAAAGATCTTGATTTAGCATCGGGCACGCCACAGGCCGCAGGCCCTGGACGACTGCATGCAGACCGTGGATCAGTGGAGCGAGAGGGACAATTCCCTTGTGGGCCTGATGTAACGCACCAGAGGAGAGGGCCATGGCCATCCAGCTGGCAGAGGGCATATCCCTGGAGGGATACAACCCCCTGAAGAATGAGGACGTCACCAGCTTGGAGGGAATGTTCACCAGCTACCTCCTCGAAGAGTTCGAGCGCACAGGCGAGAAAGCATTCGGTAATCCCGTCGCTGGCTACCTCGCGACCTTCATCAGTATCCAGAGTCGTGCGACAGGCTCCTCGGCATGACCAAACCGCACCGCGTTACGGCCGCCGCCGCTGCCGAGCACCTGCAGGATCTCGCCAAGGCGACGGACGACGCGTGCGACGCCTACCAGTACCCGGCAGAAGCTGCGGCCACGGCGGACGTGCTCCGCGAAGCCGTCGAGCACCTGGCCGAAGTCCTCTCACAGATGGACCGGTACATCCGCCGGAACGAAGACGACTGGCAGTCCACGGACGACACTCGCCGCAGCGTCCATACCAGCCGGGCCCAGAACCAGCTGGACGACGCCAAGCGGGACGCCCGGTCCATAGCCCGATTCCTGGAGCGGGCAGCGGACGAGCTGAAATACCTCGCGCCTAAAGACCGATGAACGATCCACTCAAGGGTGGCCCTGCGTTCGGCCTGGTTAGTGGGGCCGTGCCTGCATGAGACCTTCGGGTATCCACGACGTGTCGTCCGGGCCGGTGAGCTGGTTCGTGTGGTTGAGATAGGCACTCGCCAGGGACGAGAACCAGTGGAGTTGGTCGCGCAGCCGGTGCTGAATGTCCCGGAGCCTACGATGCGGGTCACGGTCGTGGGCTTTAGCGTGCGCGAGGAGAGCGACTCTCTGCTCCAGCGTGATGATTCCGGCTTCAATGGCGTCATGAAGAGCGTCTCTGGCGACGCGGGCGGCTTCCTCGTGCTGCTGGTCGTCGCTGTCGGGGAGGAGGTTGCCGACGGCTCCCCGGTGCTCCTCGGGCCGGGTGCGCTCCTGGTCACGCAGACGCCGCACGTGTTCTGCCCTGATGGACCTCAAATGGCGGCGGACGGCACGAGCCGCGTCTCCGCGGGGCCCTCGTTGGAGCCGGTAGACGTCGAGGGCTCGCCATGCGGCGAAGGCTTGCTGTCCGGTTCCGGCGTCATAAGTGAGACGGCGGGCCTCGCCAACGGACATGTGTGCGAGGCGCCACAGATCCAGGGGGCCATGGATATGAAGGGCACTGAGGGCCTGCTCAATGGCGGTTCGGTCAGCGGCGAACGGGTCACGCTCGTTGTCGCTTTCGGGCGTGATGCCGAGCCTGATGTAACGCTCCAGGTTGTCTAGGAAGGTCTGGGTGGCTTCAGCGAGGCGGATGCATGCGGTGCGGCGTGCTGCGTGGTTCTGCTGGGCGAGGCTGGCAGCGTAGCTGGTTGAGGCTGCGTCGCGGGCTGCTTGTGCTTGCGAGCGCGCGCCTCGTTCAGCTCGTTTGCCGACGGAGTAGGCCACCACGGAGGCTATGCTGGCGCCGAGTAGTCCGGAGGCTCCGCCTATCGCTCCGCTGATGATCTCGGCCTGCAACAGCGTTTCCCTTCTGGTTGGTTGCTGTCTTCATCTCGGGGCGCCCTGCTCGTCAGGACCTGCTACCTCATCCCTCGCCGTTGAGGTGAGAACGGGCAGTAGCCGTGAACTCCCTTACTGAGTCAGTCAGTTCCCCTAGCGCATTCGTGGCGTGGTCGCGGTCTACCGTGGCGCCCTCTCTTGGGAAAAGGAACTGATGCAGCCGCATGAGGGCTCCGCCCACGTCTCTGCGGACCCGGTCAGCTGACGGGAGGAGCTGGGTCGGCCCTTCCAGGGAGACCACCGCGTCCGCGTACCAGTACTTCTCCTCCTCCGCCTCGACCCTGGCGAACAGCTCACCCGCCTCGCCGGGCCGAGCGCAGACGGCTGCGAACGCGGCCTTCTCGAATTCGTGGACGGCTGCGAGAAGCTGGGCATAAGCCTCACGTTGGTGCTGGCGACGTACGGAGTCGATGGGCCCCTGGTAGGCGCTATGTGCTTGGGCTTGACCAGCGGCGTAGGCGCTACGTGCTTGGGCTCGGCCAGCGGCGTAGGCTGCTGCGGCGGTCACGAGGACGGCGGGGACTCCCACGAGCGCGGCTATAACTTCGCATGCCATGACTGTTGATCATGCCCTATTGGTGCAGCCCGTACCGCGGTAACGCCAGCGGTGTTGGGGTTTCTTGAAAAAACCCAGCCCTGCTCTTCGCCTCCACTTGGTTGCGGGCTCAACGAGGGGGTGGATCCGCCTGATAGCCAGCCAGATTCGGGAGCGTCGCGGACTGTCCAGGGTGACCCGGGGGCGATTGGGAGGCGACGCTCGAATCCGCTGCTGCCCGTTCTGACGAACATCGGCTGGTCCAAGACTGGCGGCTGTTCCAGAGCGCCGGACTTGCAAACCGCGGTGTCGCTGAGGGCGCATCGCTTGCGGAGATAGGCCAGGAGCGGCGACGACTGCGGGAGGCCGAGTCGCAGTTGAAGGCGTCGGCTGAGCCAATGGTTGTGCGGGCGATGCAGCTGGGGGCTTCGCTGCAGCACGTGTCTGCACTGACGAGCTACAGCCCGAATGTGCTGGAGAAGTGGGAAGGGTCGGACGCGGCGGGGGGGGCTCATGAGATCAAGCAGCAGGTGCGGGGGTGAGGCGATGGCGAATCGGCCGAAGGTTCCGCGGCCGTCGACGAAGTGGAAGAAGCCTCGCCGAAGGGCCAAGCGGAAGTGGTGTCCACCACGCTGGTAGCGTTCTACGCGCGCGCCCGCGCGGGTGCGCGCAGGAATGGCTCGGGATCACGTTTCTTCCCGCTTTATCCCTTCCGTTTTGCGCGTTATGGGACGAGTTGCAAGGCGGCCTTGAGGGTCCTCTACGGTTCGCGGCGTGTCGACACGCAAACCATCAACGACCAAGCTTGCAAGGGGGATTCACTGTGAGTACCTGGATTCAGGAGCTCGCCCGCCGCCCGATCGTGACCGTGAACGTTCTCCACGGCTTCGTGTACGCCATGGGTGGCGACCCGACGGGGAAGGACCGCGGCCCGCTGCTGTGGGCGCTTCTGGGCGCGATCCTCGGCGGTGTCGCGTCGGGGGTCTCGCAGGAGGCCAGCGCGTTCGTTCTCGGCAGCTGACACAGTGAGGGCCCTCGCCAGGCGGATTGGCGAGGACCCTCAGGCTCGTGGCCCACGATCGCACATGCCGTGCTGCGGCTAGGAGGGGATCTCGTCGGGAAGCCGTATGAAGCTCTCCCACTCCACACCAGCGCGGATCGGCGCTTGCGGAGGCCAGAACACGGCCGAGCTGCTGGGCCACAGAACCGCCAAATGCGGCGGCAGCCAGTTGGATTGGGCCACCCCCGTCCGGGTAGTGCACGAGCTGGGCCACGAAGTGGCCGATCCTCAGCGTCGCGCAGTACCCGTAGTCGCCGTTGCTGGACTGCATCTGGTCGAACACCGGCTCATAGAAGCCCGCCGGCCCCTCCGGCTGGTAGAGCGCGAGCGTCACGACCATCGTCGGCCCCAGCGCACGGTCCTGGTACAGGCTCGTGGCATCCTCCGGCGGGATCAGCGGGGGCCGCAGAGGCGGACCGGTCTGCGGCGCCCGGTGCTCGATAAGCAGGTCTTCGCGGTCCACATCGCGAGCGCCGCCTGACGCTCCGGCCCGAGGACCACCGTCGGGCACGAACCATCGCAGAGAGGGGCTCCCGGACGGCTTCCTCGAGTTGAGACATCCAGCCGTTGTTGCACGGCTCGCACACAACCTTCGCGCGGCGCGAGAACGGGTCCTGCAGCTTCTTATCCCGGACATGGACCGTGTGCGGGCCTCCCCGACGAGGGCCCGCGTGTTCGGCGCGTCCGTGGAACAGCACCTCGGCCTGGGCGAGTTCGCTGAACTCTCGGGACATCCAGCGAGGTAAGACGTGCTCGCGGGACATGAGCCCGCTGGCGCCGCAGAAGATGCACGATATAGGCATGAGAGGGACCCTAAAGGCTGTCCCGCAATGAGCCGCCTGTGCCGACGGGCTTCATTTCATCGGCCGACGAGGCTCGTCCATCGGTTCCTGTTGGCAGCTCAGCCGTGTCCGAGCAATCGAGCCTGCTCCCTCTTGAGCTGTGTGAACCTGTCGCGGATGTACTCTCTGAGCGCCCGGCCCGGGAAGGATATGACCGACAGGTGCTCTTCATAGTTGCCTTGGGCCCAGCGTGCAGCCGTGATTTCGTAGCCCGAGACGTGGGCGCAAAGCTGGAGGAGAGCCTGAGGCATCTCCTCCTCGATGAGGAGGTCGGCCTTGGTGACCACGACGTCTCGCATAGCCTGGATGTTTGGGATGAAGACGGTTGTGGCCCAGGTGCGCCACTCCGCAAGTTCCTGCTCGGTGGGAGGAGTGTCGTGGCGAAAGGGGTCGCGGCCGTCGGGGCGAGCGTACGTCTCTGACCAGGTGTCATAGGTGCGGCTGTTGGCTTCCATAAGAGCGAACAGCGGTCCGTAGAAGTCACTTAGCTGCTGGTTGACGCGCGTGAGGCGGGCCTGTCTCTGCGCCAGACGTAGCCCGTTCAGATAGGTCATCAGGTAGCCGATGAACGCCAGCCCAACGGTCACGATCACTGTAGCCATGACCAGCGATGCTAAAGACTGTCCAGTAAATGATCTACGGGATGCTGGCTGGCCTGCTTGTTTCTCTGTCATCCGACGAGGGTGAGGTTGTGCAGGCGGGCGATGCCCAGCATGGCATGGTGGACGCCGTCGCCTTTCAGACGGCAGTCGCGGAGGATCTTCCAGCCCTTCATCCGGGCGAAGGCGTGCTCGACGCGGGCACGGACCTTGCGGTGGGAAGCGTTGTGCTCCTCCTTCCAGGCCGGGAGTTCGGCCTGGCCTTTCTCTCGGCGGTGCGGGATGACCAGGCCGGTGCCCCGGTAACCGCCATCCGCGATGACCATGGTCCGGCCGACGGCGTCCTTCGCGCCGGACAGCTCCCACGCCTTGCAGTCGTTCCGGTTGCCCGGCACCGGCCGGCCCACGGCGACGACCAGCCGGGTGTCGGCGTCGATCACGACCTGGTGGTTGGTGGAGTATCGGTAGTTCTTCGACTGCTCGGCGATGGTGTGGTCGCGGGTGGGGACCAGAGTGCCGTCCACGATCAGCACAGCGTCCCCGCGGAAGCGCCTGCGCGGATGCAGTACAGGGACGGCCCGAGGTGACCCACTATGCGGTCGGCCGCCGACTTTGACACGCCGAACAGCTGCGCCAGCTGGCGCAGCGTCAAGTTTGTGCGCCAGTAGGCCGTTACCAGCAGCACACGGTCCTCCAGCGGCAGGCTCCACGGTCGGCCTTGCGATTCGAGTCCGCGCCCTCGCGGCGCAGCGCAGTGATCAGCTTGCCGAACTGGCGCGGGCTCAGCCCAGTGAATGGGGCTATCCAGGACGGCTCCGACGCCGTGATCACACCAGCCAGAGCGAGATCGTCTCACTGAGGTGTGGCGGATCCGGTTGCCCGTTGTTGGCCGGGCCACATGCCGTCATACGCGGCGTCCATGAGCGAGGGCCCGGGATGCCTGCGGACCGCCCACGCAGGGCAGTTACGGGACAGCCCTTAGGTCACAGGTCGCCGGTGGACCACCAGACCTTGTCGACATTGCTGTTCGTTTCGAGGATGACGATCTCCCCTCAGGCCGTTGCCGTGGTCACG
>NZ_JBSFUT010000071.1:0-15265 GCF_053591935.1 Streptomyces sp. NPDC002851
GCACCCGGCTCGGCGCCGGTCGCCACGGCCAGACCCTCGACGGCGAGCGCGTCGAGGCTCCGCCCCAGACCCCGCTCCTCAAACGCCGGAGGGGCTGATTAATAGCCTGTCCGGCGCTTGAGGACGAGCGCGTTCAGCGCGATGGGGGTCTGGGGCGCAGCCCCAGCGGGGGCGCTGGGGGCGGAGCCCCCAGTTACGGCGCCTCCGTGGAGGAGGACAGGTGCGGCTCCGTAGGGGTCGTGATCCGGCGGCGCCGCCTGCGCTTGAGCAGCGCCCACGGGCCCCGCGGCCCCGTCGGCATCGCCGCGGTGACCTCTGTGCCGCCCTCTGAGGCCGCCTGGGCGGCCGCGCGGGCCACCGGCAGGAAGCCCTCGTCGCGGGAGACGTCCGGGCGCTCCTCCTCCGGCCACAGGCGGAGGGCCGCGCACACGGTGGGCAGGACCGCCATCGCCGCGGTGGCGTAGCCCTCCGCCGAAGGGTGGTAGTTGTCCGGGCCGAAGAGTTCCCGCGGGTTCGCCGTGAATTCGGGGCCGAGCAGGTCGCCGAGCGATACCGCGCGGCCGCCCTGCTCGACCACGGCGATCGTCTGGGCGGCCGCCAGTTGGCGGGAGACGCGTCGGGCCAGCCAGCGCAACGGCTGGTAGACCTGCTCCACCGAGCCCAGGTCGGGGCAGGTGCCGACGACCACCTCCGCTCCGGCGGTGCGGAGGCGACGTACCGCCGCGGCCAGGTGGCGTACCGAGACCGTCGGTGGCATCCGGTGGGTCACGTCATTCGCGCCGATCATGATGACGCAGACGTCCGGTACCGGCGATGAGTTGGCGAGGACGAGGTTGACCTGGCGGTCCAGGTCGTCCGACTGCGCCCCGGGCAGCGCCACATTGCGCAGCCGTACCGGGCGCTCCGCGACCGCCGCCAGGCCCTGGGCGATGAGGGCGCCCGGGGTCTGGCTGGGCCGGTACACGCCCTGCCCCGCGGCGGTCGAGTCGCCGAGCAGGGTCAGCCGTAGCGGCCCGGGGTTGGCCCCGCCGGCGTCCCCGAATCCCCGGCCGTACAGGCCCTCCGCGCGCGGCGGATCCTCGGCCCGGCCGCCGCCCACCGACCGCTTGACGAGCATCACCTCGGTGAGCACCACGCCCACCGCCGCCGCGCCCAGGAGCCCGATTCCGCCGCCGCCGTACGCCGCACCCGCGGCGATCCGCCGCGCCACCCTCGCTCTCGACATGGACCGAAGTCACCGCCTCGCCGTCGCCCTGAGCCCTCCGCCGCCCGACCGTCTGTCCGAGCTGCTGCCCGCCCTGCCGTTCGGGCCGTACATCAACTGCTTGCCCCGTACGGCCGGTCGGTCAATCTCCGACCGTCTCCGACCGTCTCCGACCTCCAGGAGTCTGCCGCCACGCACTTGGATTCCGCTTAGGCTG
This sequence comes from Streptomyces sp. NPDC002851, assembly GCF_053591935.1. Taxonomy (NCBI): domain Bacteria; kingdom Bacillati; phylum Actinomycetota; class Actinomycetes; order Kitasatosporales; family Streptomycetaceae; genus Streptomyces; species Streptomyces sp. NPDC002851. The sequence continues at coordinate 1,422 of NZ_JBSFUT010000071.1, forward strand.
GCCGTACTCCCTCAGGGGAGAGATATCGGAGAGAGACCGGAGACAACGGTGCACATCCACGACTCGATGATCAGCCTCGTCGGCAACACCCCGCTGCTGAGGCTCAACAACGTCACGGCCGGCCTCAGCGCCACCGTTCTGGCCAAGGTCGAGTACTTCAACCCCGGCGGCTCCGTGAAGGACCGCATCGCGCTGCGCATGATCGAGGCGGCCGAGGCGAGCGGCGAACTGCGGCCCGGCGGCACCATCGTCGAGCCGACCAGCGGCAATACCGGGGTCGGGCTCGCCATCGTGGCCCAGCAGAAGGGCTACAAGTGCATCTTCGTCTGCCCGGACAAGGTGTCCACGGACAAGATCAACGTGCTGCGGGCGTACGGCGCCGAGGTCGTCGTCTGCCCGACCGCCGTGGACCCCGAGCACCCCGACTCGTACTACAACGTCTCCGACCGCCTGGTGCGCGAGACGCCGGGCGCCTGGAAGCCGGACCAGTACAGCAACCCCAACAACCCGCGCTCGCACTACGAGTCGACCGGCCCGGAGATCTGGGAGCAGACCGACGGGAAGATCACGCACTTCGTGACGGGCATCGGCACCGGCGGCACCATCTCCGGCACCGGCCGCTACCTGAAGGAGGTCAGCGACGGGCGGGTACGGATCGTCGGCGCCGACCCCGAGGGCTCGGTGTACTCGGGGGGCTCCGGGCGGCCGTATCTCGTCGAGGGCGTGGGCGAGGACTTCTGGCCGACGGCGTACGACCGGACGGTCACGGACGAGATCGTCGCCGTGTCCGACAAGGACTCCTTCCAGATGACCCGGCGGCTCGCCAAGGAGGAGGGGCTGCTCGTCGGCGGCTCCTGCGGGATGGCGGTCGTGGCGGCCCTGAAGGTGGCCGAGGGGCTCGGGCCCGATGACGTGGTGGTCGTGCTGCTGCCGGACTCCGGGCGCGGGTACCTGAGCAAGATCTTCAACGACGAGTGGATGAACGACTACGGCTTCCTGGAGCAGGCCGGAGACGCCCCGCGGGTCGCGGACGTCCTGGAGTACAAGGAGGGCGACATCCTGCCCAAGCTGGTCCACATGCACCCCGAGGAAACCGTCGGCCAGGCCATCGAGGTACTTCGCGAGTACGGCGTCTCGCAGATGCCGATCGTCAAGCCGGGCGCCGGGCACCCGGATGTGATGGCCGCGGAGGTCGTCGGATCGGTGGTCGAACGCGACCTGCTCGACGCGCTGTTCGCCCAGCGCGCCTCGCTCTCCGACCCCCTGGAGAAGCACATGTCGCCGCCGCTGCCGCAGGTCGGCTCCGGCGAGCCGGTCGCCGACCTGATGACGGTACTCGGCGAGACGGGGACCGGCGGCGCGGACGCGGTGATCGTCCTCGTGGAGGGCAAGCCGACCGGGGTCGTCAGTCGGCAGGACCTGCTTGCCTTCCTGGCCAGGGACGCCAAGTAGCGCCTAGGGACTGCTCGTTCGCCTCTTTCGCCGGTCCCGCGGCCCGGCAGGGCGGGGTTCGTGGAAAAGGTACGCGCGCGACACGTTCGCGCAGCACCCGCTTAACACGGCTCCGGCAGATTGACGGATGTCGGCACGGGGGAGGGAGCGGCTCCCCATCCTCGGGCCGACGGTGACAGGCGCACAGGACCCTCCGGAGCGGCTCCCGGACCTCCTGAACGCCACGGGCGCGGAGAGCGCCCCGCGGGGACCGCCGTCGTCCCGCCCTCCGGGCCTGACCCGGGGGTGCGGCGGTCCCCGCGTTACTCGCCCCACACGCTCGGTACGGAGCGGCCGACCCGGCACCGCAGGGATCCGCGACGGGGATCAGCGACAGGGATCCGCCGCAAGGCCCCGGTCGCAGGGCTCCGGCGCAGGGATACCCCCCGACCCGCCTCCTGCATATACTCATGCAGAGCGATGGGTGACTGAATAACGGGAGGGTCCGACCATGGCGGAGAGGCCGGCCACCCGGCTGCAGCAGCTGTTCGAGGGCCACCGGCTCACGCCGACCCAGCGGCGGATCGCCCACTGCATGGTGCGCCGCGCCGAGGATGTGCCCTTCCTGTCGTCCGTGGAACTGGCGGAGCTCGCCGGGGTCAGTCAGCCCTCCGTGACCCGGTTCGCGGTCGCCCTCGGCTTCGACGGCTACCCGGCACTGCGCAAGCACCTGCGTGAGGTCGCGCCCGGGTCGGCGACGGCGGCCGCGCGGGAGGCCCGCGAGGCGCGGTCGGCGGAGGCGCTCAACGAGTACCAGCAGGCCGTCGAGGGCGAGATCGAGAACCTGCAGCACCTCGCCGCCGCCCTCGCCGACCCGGCGCCCGTGGAGCGGGCGGGCGAGCTGCTCGCGGCGTCCCGCCCGCTGCCCGTGCTCGGCCTGCGCGCGGCGGCCGCGCAGGCACACGGCTTCGCGTACTTCGCGGCGAAGGTCCATCCGGACGTACGGCTGCTCGACGAGGGCGGCACGATGCTCGCCGACCGGATCGACGCGGCGGTACGCGCCGGGGCCACGTCCCTGCTCTGCTTCGCGCTGCCGCGGCATCCGCGCGAGGTGGTCGAGGCGCTGACGTACGCCAAGAAGGCGGGCCTGACCGTGATCACGGTCGCCGACAGCGCCTTCGCCCCGGTCTCGAAGGTCTCGGACCTGCTGATCCCGGCGGCCGTCGGCACGGGCCTCGCCTTCGACACCGCCTGCGCGCCGATGCTCCTCGGCCGGGTGCTCCTGGAGGCGATGTGCGACGGACTGCCGGACGCGCAGGCCCGGTTGGAGGAGTTCGACGCGGGGGCGGCGGAGCGGGGGTTGTTCGTGGAGTGAGGGGGGCGCCCCTCAGGCCTCGCTCTCAGGTTTCGCTCAGAAAGTGCCGCTACCCTCCGCCTCGCCGAAGCCGTAGGAGAGCGACAGCGGACGAGGAGGGTGCGGGACGGTGGCGCGTACGGGAGCGCAGGGGTTGGCACGGGTGGCCGTGGTGGTACGGGCCGGAGCAGCCCCACTGTGGTGGCTCGGGGTACTGGCGGCGGGGATCGGAGCCCTGCCCGACGGGCTCACCGGGCGGCGCATCGGGGTGCTCGCCGGGGCCGCGCTCTTCCTGCTGACGGCGGCCGTGGTGGCGTACGCGCGCAGGCGCCGGTACGTCGCACAGGCGCGCGGGGCCGCACGCGCGGGCCGCGGTGACGTGCTGCAGGACCGCGCCGTGACAGTGCGCAACTGGCGGCGCGGGCACGGCTGGGGGCTGCTCGCGGCGTTCGTCGGCGCTGTGGCAACGTCGTTCGTGGTACCCGCGGCGGGCGGCATGCTCCTCGCGGGGGCGGGCGTGGGGTGCTGGCTGAAGGCCGGGTGGCTTGGCCGCCGGGAGCGGGCCGCGGACGCGCTGTACTGGGTCCGGGGCGACTGGCTGCGCCGGGGCGGGGCCCCGGCCGGTGAGGCGGTGAAGGCGTACCGGCTCACCGGCCCGGCGGCCGGGGACGCGGCGCCGGGCGGGGTGCGGAGGAAGGACCGCGCAGCGGCGGCTCGGTAGGAGACCCGGTAGGAGAAAAGATCTCGCGTACGCCCGGGTGGCGGGCCTACCGTAACGACCATGACTACCGCCCTGGAGAAGATCCACGACGTCCCTGTCCTGAGGTGCGCCCCCGACGGCGCGCCGATCGCGGCCGATAGCGACGTCCTGGACCTGATCGGTAACGCCGGGTACCAGGGCGCCCAGTGGGTCATCATCCCCGCCGAACGCTTCGACGAGACGTTCTTCCAGCTGCGCACGCGCGTCGCCGGGAACATGGTCCAGAAGTTCGCCCAGTACGGCATGGGCCTCGTTGTCCTCGGCGACATCTCCCGCCACACGGAGTCCAGTTCCGCCCTCCAGGACTTCGTACGCGAGTGCAACCGGGGGCGGCAGACGTGGTTCCTGGCGGATGACGGGGAGTTGGGGGAGCGCTTGCAGGGCTGACGGAGGCCCCGCCCAGCAGACACCGGAAGGCGGACGGCGGGGCCGTGGGAGGGGCAGAGCGTCCGGTCAGACGGAGCCGTCGTCCCCGTCGTCCCCGTCGTGCTCGGCGTCGCTGGGCATCGACAGCCGGGCGCCCCGGCTGTCCGCCACGCACAGCACGCAGCTCAGGGCCTGTGTCGCCGCCCGCAGCGCGCTACGCAGTGCGTACTCACCGGCGGCGCGGTCGTTCAGCACGGCACGAGCACCTTCGAATACGTCGGCACCGTCCTGGAGTTGGTCCTCCTCGACCTCGTCCGCGATGCGGGAGAGCCTGCTGCTGGGGTCGTCGGCGGACAGGAGGCAAGGCTTGCCGATGTCGTTCTCCCAGGGGAGCAGCCGCAGTCCCGGAGGGGGCGCCGAGCAGGCGTTGCGGTCGTAGCTCATCAGGCGGGCACCTCCACGCCGTGAATCCTGCGCGGCCCCACGTCGAGGCCGTGCACGGCCAGCCAGAGCGTGCGCCGCCGTCGGCGCTGCATGCGGCGTGCCTGCCGTTCCTCGGGCGTGAGGACGTAAGGGCGAATCAGCCCGGCGTCTTCACCGGACAGCAGCACGAGTGGTGCCGGTTGCCGCGGCTGAACTGTGGGGACGTCCCCGGCCGGGGCGCTCGGAGACACCAACGGCGCGGTGGCCGGCGCCCGATGGCGCCCCACTGCGGGGAGTAGAAATCGCAGTAACAGGCTGCCGAGCCTCGCGATAGCTTGGGTCATGTCGTCGACCTCCCGGGGTTGATGGCCACGCCCCCGGGCCGCGCCCATCGCGGTCGCGGGGGTCTTTCTGGCCCAAGACCCTTGTGCGGGAGGTCGGTTGATCCCATCCCACGCCCCTATAGGGCCGTCCTATATTTGAGACATGGGGGAAACTCCCGGGACTGTCTGGTCCCACCCACGGCTGGCGGCGGCAGTGTCCGCCGAGGACTGGGGCGCCGTCTTCCGCACGTACCGGAAGCTCACCGGTCTCAGCCAGACAAGGCTTGGGGAGCGTGTGGGGCTCGCGCAGCCTGACGTGTCCGACATCGAGCGCGGGCGCCGCCGAGTGACCTCTGTCGAGGTGCGGCAGCGCATCGAGTCAGGGCTCGGCGTCCCTGCCGAGCTGCGGGCCGTGGCGGTTCCCGCCGCTGCCGACACGGCCCCCGTCGCGAGCCTGACGCTGCCCGGCCCCGGACCCGACGACGACCTGTTGGCCCGCGTCACGGGCGTCGTCGATTCCACGCACCGCGTGGACGCCGCCACGCTCGACTGGCTCGACCGGCTCCTTGCCGAGCACCGCCGAGCCGAAGACCTCATTGGGTCCCGGCCGCTCGTCGACGTGATGCGCCAGCAACTCCGTACGGTCGTCGACCTGCACGGGGGCGCCCGCGGCCCGCTCGCTGATCGCGTCGTACAACTCGCTTCCGAGCACGCACAGTTCCTCGCCTGGATGGCGCAGGACCAGGATCAGTCAGCTGCCGCGCTGGCCTGGTACGACCGCTCTCACGAATGGGCGTTGGAGGCCGGGGACGCCAACATGGCCGCGACGACGCTCAGCATGAAGGCGCATATGGCGTGGTCGGGCGGGCGCGGGACCCGGTGCGTGCGTCTGGCCGAGGCGGCCCGCTGGTCTGCTCCGGGCACGTCGCTCGGAGTACAGGGCATGGCCGCGCAGATGGCGGCCCGGGGGCACGCACTCGACGGCGAGGCGGATGACGCCCGGCGCCTCCTCGACGAAGCACAGGCGCTCATCAGCCGCGCGGCCGAGCGCCCCGAGGACGAGCCCGTGTGGATGTACTTCTACGGCGAGACCTGGTTCACCCTGCAACGCGGCATGGCAGCCATGCACCTGCGTGACTGGCAATCGGCCGTCGACCACCTCACGGTCGGGCTCGACGCATTGCCGGACGAGTACCGTCGCGACAAGACCTGGTACCGCTCCTGCCTCGCGCACGCGCTCGCAGGTGCGGGCGAGTCGGCCCAAGCCATGTCCGTCGCCGTGGCGAGCGTTCCCGACGCCGCCGCCGTCGGTCGCCCGCACTCGTGGAACGAACTGCACACGACGGCCGCCCTGCTGATGCGCCACGGCGCGAAGGAAGGGCGACAACTGGTGGCCGCACTACGGGAGTACGACTGACCAGCCGTCGACTACAAGGCGTCCCATCACTTGCTCGGCCTCGCGTCGGCGCGGTCCGCTGTACCGAGGGTTTCAGCGGATGCTCACGTAGCTTGTCGCTCGCCCCGTACGGGGTGTGAAACCTAGTCGCCGTGGAAGCGGGCCTGTGCCGCCAGTACGTCGTCCCCGTAGGCCGCCGCCCAGGCGCCCAGGGTGCGGATTGGGGGGAGGAGGGCGGTGCCCGCCTCGGTGAGGGTGTAGTCGACGCGGGGTGGGGCCTCGGCGTAACGGTGGCGCTGTACCAGGCCGCTGTACTCCAGCCGTCGCAGCGCCTCGTTGAGCACCTTGGGGCTGAGCCCGCCGATGCGGGTCAGCAGCGCGCGCGGGCGCATCGGGCCGTTCTCGCCGAGGACGTAGACGATCACGCTGTCCCAGCGGTTGGCCAGTACCTCGAAGGCGATCCGGGCCCGGCAGTCCGCCGCGAACGGGGCTCCGCCCATGTCGACCCCATCCCCATCTCCATCCCTAGCCCCATCCCTGTTCTCGTGCTCGTCCTCGTGCTCGTCCTCGTCCTCGTCCTCGGCCACTTTCGGCTTTTCCCTCCCATGCCCATGCGGACATCCTGCCCCCGCCGATGCCTACCAGGCGGTGTGTATCGGCTTGCCTAGCGTCCTTGGCATGACATTCCACGACGCGAACGGGAGTCGCACCATGCGCATGGGCATTCTGGGTACGGGCGCCATGGCGGCGGCATTGGGCGGGGCCTTCATTCGGGCCGGGCACGACGTCATGGTGGGTGGCCGCAACGCCGCTTCCGCCGCCAAGACGGCCGACCTCATCGGAGCCGACGCGTACGGCGGTCTCGCTGAGGCGGCGCGGTACGGCGAGGCCGTACTCCTTGCCGTACCCGCTGACGTAGCACCGCAGTTGGGCGCGGAACTGGCCCTCGACCTCGCCGGACGGACCGTTCTCGACTGCACCGTGCCGATGGAGCCGTCCGGTGACGGTCCCGTTCTGTCGACAACCGGCGGTACGGACTCCGTCGCCACGCGCATCGCGGCGGCCACGCCGGACGCGCATGTCGTCAAGGTGTTCGGCATCTGCCACGAGAGCATCTGGACGCTCCCGCAACCGGCCTTCGCGGGTGCGCCGTTGGCCGTGCCCTACTGCGCGGACGCCCCGCCCGCCGCCGCTCTGGCGAAGGAGCTGATCACGTCGATGGGCTGCGCTCCGTTGCCGTGCGGCGGTCTGGAGCGGGCGGCGCTCCTGGAGGCGGCAGCCGTCTTCGCTATCGGCGTGTGGTGGTCCGGCGGTGAGGCCCGCCATGCCTTCCCCGCGCCTGCCCTGGCTCCTGGCGCCGTCGACGACTAGGCCGGGTTTCTCGGGGTTCGCGGGTCAGTGAACACGGGTCACTCTGGGTCGAACTCTATGCGGAGGTCGGACACAAAGGCCTCGTCGTCGCCCTCGTCGCCCTCGCTCTCCTCGCCCTCGTCACTCTCCCAGTCGGCCTCCGGGGCGCCGGGGTGGCGTACCTGCACCGCGCGGTACGCGTAGCCGTCCTGTTCGGCTTCCTCCCAGGTGAAGAGCACCGCCTCGCCGGGGTCCAGGGACGCGAACGCGCCCGGCTCTGCGGTGCGAACGGCCGAGAAGTGTGCCCAGACCTCGCCCGGCACTTCGGGTGAGGCCAATACGCCCCAGCCGGACTCGTCGTCCCACGACCGCACGGTGCCGTGCACCGGATGACTCTTCATTGCTCCCCCTGCCACGGCTACAACAGCGCATCCAACGCCCGCACTTGCCCCGCCCCCGACTCCGCCACGATCTCCTCCACCGTCTGCGCCTCCCGTACCGGCGCGAACCGGACCGTCCCGTCCGGCCTCGTCGCGAAGCCGTAAATGCCCGGCCTGGGCAGGGAGTTGTACGCGTAGTGGTGGGCGAAATAGTACGCGCCCGTGTCCAGGGCCACCGCCAGGTCGCCGGGTTCGAGGAGGGGTAGGGGGCGGTTCTCCGCGAGGAGGTCGCCCGCGAAGCAGGCCGGGCCCGCGATGTCCTGGGGGACGGGCGGGCCCGTCCTGGGGCGGCCCTGGGCGTCGTATGCCGCGATGCGCAGGGGCCAGGACTCGGGGGCGTAGACCGTGCGGGCCGCTACCTGCGCGCCCGCGTGCGTGACCGCGATGGCGCGGTTGCCGGCCGCCTTTGTGTACTCCACGCGGGCCGCGATCAGGCCGTGCTTGGCGGTCAACGAGCGGCCGAATTCGGTGATCAGGGCGTAGCGGCCGTCGAGCAGGCCCGGTACCTCTCGCTTGAGGAGGCGGGCGTACGCCGCGTGGGTCGGGGTCTCCTCGTCGGAGCCGAAGTTGACCGGCAGGCCGCCGCCGATGTCGATCGTGTCGATGCGACGTTGGCCCGTCTCGCGTACCGCCAAGTCGTTGATTTCTTCGGCCAGTTCGTACGTTGCCCGGACGCCCTCCGCCAGGAGTTCCAGGGGCATGCCCTGGGAGCCCGAGTGGGTGTGCAGGCGGGTCAGCCACGGGCGGTCGAGGAAGGTGCGGATCAGCCACGCGCGGGCACCCTGGTCGTTCAGGCCGATGCCGAACTTCGAGGTGGCCGTGGCCGTGGACAGGGCGCCGATCGTGCCGCCGCCGATCTGCGGGTTGATCCGCAGGCCGATCGGGGAGCGCGTGGGCGCGGAGCGGAGCAGCCCGTCGAGGCGGGACAGCTCCTGCGGGTTGTCGGCGTTCACCGCGACGCCGAGCGCGAGGGCCTGGCGCAGTTCGGCCGGGGTCTTGGCGGGGGAGTCGAACACGGTGCGTGACGACCGCACCCCGGCGGCGCGGGCCAGGGCCAGCTCCCCGGGCCCGGCGACCTCCGCGCCGATGCCCTCCTTACGGAGCAGCCGCAGCACCGGCACGAGCGGGCTCGCCTTGACCGCGAAGGCGTGCAGCACGGGTGCCGTCGTGACCTCGGCGAACGCGGCGCGCAGGGCGGCGGCGGAGCGGCGGATGCCGGTGATGTCGAGGAGCGCCACGAGGGGGGTGTCGGGGCCGAGGAGGCCCTGGTCCACGGCCGCGCGCAGGGCCGCGTCGCGCCGGGCGCGGGCCGCGGCCGCGGCGCCAGGGTCGCCCTGCTGCCCGGGATTGAGCCTCTGGTGCTGCCCGGGATCGAGCCTCTGGGTCGGGGCTTCCGGCCCCACCAGGCCGTCTGCCGAGCCATCCGCCATGCCACGCGCCGTGTCACCTATGCCCATGGGTCCATCCCATCACAGGCGGCGGACAGGCAGGATTGACTAGGTCTATTCAGAGGGCCAGGATGTGAATACAACAACGGCAAACATCTGCGAGGAGGCCCCCATGTCAGGACCACGCCCCGTTCGAGCCCCGCGTGGCACGGAGCTCAGCGCCCTGGGCTGGCAGCAGGAGGCCGCCCTGCGGATGCTGCAGAACAACCTCGACCCCGAGGTCGCCGAGCACCCCGACAAGCTCGTCGTCTACGGCGGCACGGGCAAGGCCGCCCGCGACTGGCGCTCCTTCGACGCGATGGTCCGCACCCTCCGGACGCTGAAGAACGACGAGACGATGCTCGTGCAGTCCGGCCGCCCCGTCGGCGTCATGCAGACCCACGAGTGGGCGCCGCGCGTCCTGATCGCCAACTCCAACCTGGTCGGCGACTGGGCGAACTGGGAGGAGTTCCGGCGCCTTGAGGCCCTCGGCCTCACCATGTACGGGCAGATGACGGCCGGTTCGTGGATCTACATCGGTACGCAGGGGATTCTTCAGGGGACGTACGAGACGTTCGCCGCGGTCGCCGCCAAGAAGTTCGGCGGCACGCTGGCCGGGACGATCACCCTCACCGCGGGGCTCGGCGGCATGGGCGGCGCCCAGCCGCTCGCCGTCACCATGAACGACGGCGTCGCGATCTGCATCGACTGCGACCCGCGTGCCATTGAGCGCCGTATCGAGCACAAGTACCTCGATGTCCGAGCCGACTCGCTCGAGCACGCCCTCTCCCTCGCCGTCGAGGCGCGCGACGCCCGCCGTCCGCTCTCCATCGGCCTGCTCGGCAACGCGGCCGAGCTGCTGCCCCGGATGCTCGCCGAGGGCGCGCCCATCGACATCGTCACGGACCAGACCTCGGCCCACGACCCGCTGTCGTACCTGCCGCTCGGCGTCGACTTCGATGACATGCAGGCGTACGCCGCCAAGGACCCGGCGGGCTTCACGACCCGCGCCCGGGAGTCGATGGCGCGGCACGTCGAGGCGATGGTCGGCTTCATGGACGCGGGCGCCGAGGTCTTCGACTACGGGAACTCGATCCGGGGTGAGGCCCAACTGGCCGGGTACGAGCGGGCGTTCGCGTTCCCCGGCTTCGTACCGGCGTATATCCGGCCGCTGTTCTGCGAGGGCAAGGGCCCGTTCCGCTGGGCCGCCCTCTCGGGTGAGGCCTCCGACATCCACAAGACCGACAAGGCGATCCTCGACCTCTTCCCGGAGAACGAATCCCTGGCCCGCTGGATCAAGATGGCCGGTGAGCGGGTCCACTTCCAGGGTCTGCCCGCACGCATCTGCTGGCTCGGTTACGGCGAGCGGGACCGCGCGGGTGAGCGCTTCAACGACATGGTCGCGTCGGGCGATCTCCAGGCCCCCCTCGCCATCGGCCGCGACCACCTCGACTGCGGCTCGGTGGCCTCCCCGTACCGCGAGACCGAGTCGATGCTCGACGGATCCGACGCGATCGCGGACTGGCCGCTGCTCAACGCCATGGTGAACGTGGCGTCGGGTGCCTCTTGGGTGTCCCTCCACCACGGTGGGGGTGTCGGCATGGGGCGGTCCCTGCACGCGGGGCAGGTCACGGTGGCCGACGGGACGGCGCTGGCCGGGGAGAAGGTGCGGCGGGTGCTGACGAATGACCCGGGGATGGGGGTGATTCGGCACGTGGACGCGGGGTACGACATCGCGGAGTCGGTGGCGCAGGACAAGGGCGTGCGGGTGCCGATGCGCGAGGGTGACGGCAAGTGACCGTGCCACGCGAGTCGTCCTCGAACGCCGGACGGGCCGCTGACCCACCCACCTTCCAGCAGATGTGGCGCGACCTCGCCCCCATCGGCCGGAACCCCGGCACCCACGGCTACCGCCGCTACGCCTGGACCCCGGCCGACGCCGACTGCCGCGCTTGGTTCCGGCAGCAGGCCGAGGCCCGCGGCCTCACCTACGAGCTCGACCGGAACGGCAACCAATGGGCCTGGCTCGGGGACCCGGGCGCCGGGGACGCCGTCGTCACCGGGTCGCACCTGGACTCCGTACCGGACGGCGGGGCCTTCGACGGGCCCCTCGGTGTCGTCGCCGCGCTCGCCGCGCTCGACGAACTCCGGGCGCGGGGCGCCGAGTTCACCCGGCCGCTCGCCCTCGTCAACTTCGGTGACGAGGAGGGGGCCCGGTTCGGACTCGCGTGCGTCGGGTCGCGGCTCACCGCGGGGCGCCTGACCCGCGAAGCCGCGTACGAGCTGACGGACGCCGAAGGGATCGCGCTGCCGCAGGCGATGGAGCGCGCCGGGTACGACCCGGACGCCATCGGGCCGGACCCGGAGCGGCTCGCCCGCATCGGTGCGTTCGTCGAGCTGCACGTCGAGCAGGGCCGGGCCCTCGACCTGTCCGGCGACAGCGTCGGCATCGCCAGCGCCATCTGGCCGCACGGCCGCTGGCGGTTCGACTTCCGCGGGGAGGCCAACCACGCCGGTACCACCCGGCTCGTCGACCGCCGCGACCCGATGCTGTCGTACGCCGAGACGGTCCTGGCCGCCCGCCGGGAGGCCGAACTCGCGGGCGCCGTCGCCACCTTCGGCAAGATCGCGGTCGAGCCGAACGGCGTGAACGCCATCCCGTCCCTGGTCCGCGGCTGGCTCGACTCGCGCGCCGCCGACCAGGCCACCCTCGACGCCACGGTCACCGCGATCGAGAAGGCCGCCCGCGAGTACGCCGACCGGCACGGCGTCGACCTCGCGGTGGCCCGGGAGTCGTTCACACCCGTCGTGGAGTTCGAGCACGCGCTCCGCGACGAGCTGGGCCGCATCCTCGGCGCCGCGACCGGCCGACAGATCCCCGTCCTCGGCACGGGGGCGGGACACGACGCCGGAATCCTCTCCGGGACCGTACCGACGGCCATGCTGTTCGTACGCAACCCGACCGGCGTCTCGCACTCCCCGGCCGAGCACGCGACCGAGGACGACTGCGTGGCCGGGGTGCGGGCACTCGCCGACGTACTGGAAGGACTGGCCTGCACGTGACGCGTACGACTACAGGTTCCGGTTCCGCTCACGCGCGGACACGCACGCGGACATACTGGCTCGAGCACGCCTGGATCGACACCCACGTCGAGCCGGGCGTCGCGGTCGAGGTCGGCGCGGACGGCCGTATCGCCGCCGTCCGTACGGGGGTCGAGGCCCCGCCCCCGGGCGCCGAGCCGCTGCGCGGCCTCACGCTGCCCGGCCTCGCCAACGCCCACTCGCACGCCTTCCACCGGGCGCTGCGGGGCACGGTGCAGGTGGGCTCCGGCACATTCTGGACCTGGCGCGAGGTGATGTACCAGGTCGCGTCCCGGCTCACTCCGGACACGTACTACGCGCTCGCGCGCGCGGTGTACGCCGAGATGGTCCTCGCGGGCGTGACGGCGGTCGGCGAGTTCCACTACTTGCACCACGCGCCCGGCGGCACCCGCTACGACGACCCCAACGCCATGGGCAAGGCGCTGATCGCGGCCGCACGCGACGCGGGCATCCGGATCACGCTGCTCGACGCGGCGTATCTGTCCTCCGGCTTCGGCGCCGCCCCGAACCAGCACCAGCTGCGCTTCAGCGACGGCACGGCCCAGGCGTGGGCGGAACGGGCGTCGGAACTCGACACGTACGCCGACGGCGACGACGGGGTGCGGATCGGGGCGGCGATCCACTCCGTACGGGCCGTCCCCGCACGGGAGTTGGGCACGGTCGCGCACTGGGCGCGGGAGCGGTCCGCGCCGCTCCACGTCCACCTCTCCGAGCAGACCGCCGAGAACGACGCGTGCCTGGACGCCCACGGCTGTACGCCCACCCGGCTGCTCGCCGACCACGGGGTGCTCGGGCCGCACGCCACCGGCGTCCACAACACCCACCTGACGGACGAGGACATCAAGCTCATCGGCGGCTCGGGCACCGGCACGTGCATGTGCCCCACCACCGAACGCGACCTCGCGGACGGCATCGGCCCGGCACCGGCGCTCCAGCGCGCGGGCTCGCCGCTGTCGCTCGGCTCGGACAGCCACGCGGTGATCGACCTCCTGGAGGAGGCCCGCACCCTCGAACTCCACGAACGCCTCCGCAGCCGCACCCGCGGCCACTGGACGGCCGCGGCCCTGCTGCGCGCCGCCTCGATCGACGGGCACGCGGCGCTGGGCTGGACGGACGCGGGCGCCCTGGAGGCCGGTGGGCACGCCGACTTCGCCACGGTCACCCTCGACTCGGTCCGCACGACGGGACCACTGCCGCGGCTCGCCGCGGAGACGGTGGTATTCGCGGCGTCGGCGGCGGATGTGCGGGACGTGGTCGTCGGGGGGCGGCGGGTGGTCCGGGACGGGGTGCACTCCTCTGTCCCGGACGTGGCACGGGAGTTGGGTGAGGCGATCGCGGAGTTGCGGCAGTAGTTGATTTTCCCCAGCCCCGCCCCTTCCCGTAAGCAGGGGGGGGGGGCCCCCCCCCCCCCCCCCCCCCAAACACCGAAGGGGGCCGACGGAGAGAGAGGGGGGTGGGGAAAGTGGGATGAA
>NZ_JBSFUT010000072.1:0-13163 GCF_053591935.1 Streptomyces sp. NPDC002851
CGGCTCGTCGAGGAGCAGCAGGTCCGCCGGGCGGGACACCAGACGGGCCAGGCCCCTTCCCGGCTGTGTCGATATGCGGCTAACGCCGCGTGGTTGCAGCGGCTTCGGGGGCTGCCGCCCCCGGACCCCCGCTTTCATCGCGCTGAACGCGCTCGTCCTCAAACGCCGGACGGGCTGGAGTTGCCGGACGAGCCAGGCGAGAAATGCCGGAGGCGGTCTAGGAGAACCGCACCCGCAGCAGCACCACCGACCGAGCCTCCACCCTCAATACCGTCCCCGCCTCCACCACCCGCCCCGGCTCCGCCCCGTGCTCCTCCTCCGCCGTGTCCACCACCACCTCGTAGCCCGATGCCGCCCAAGCCCCGCCCGGCAGGACGAAGTCGCATGGCTCCGCCCCCGCGTGCAGGATCGCCAGGAAGCTGTCGTCGGTCACCGGGCCGCCCCGCGCGTCCCTGCCCGGAATGTCCCGGCCGGACAGGTACATGCCGAGGGTGGCCGCCGGGGCGTACCAGTCGGCCTCCGTCATCTCCGTGCCCCGTGGCGTGAACCAGGCCAGGTCCCGCAGGCCGTCCGCCGAGTGTGCCCGGCCCGAGAAGAACGCCCGACGGCGCAGGACCGGGTGGGCGTGGCGGAGGGCGATCAGGCGCGACGTCAGGTCGAAGAGTGCGCGCCACTCGGGCTCTTCGCGCAGCGACCAGTCGAGCCAGCCCAAGTCCCCGTCCTGGCAGTACGCGTTGTTGTTGCCGCCCTGCGTGCGGCCCATCTCGTCCCCGGCGACCAGCATCGGCACCCCGGTCGACAGGAGCAGGGTCGTCAGGAGGTTGCGCAACTGGCGGCGGCGCAGGGCCAGGACGGACGGGTTCTGCGTCTCGCCCTCCACTCCGCAGTTCCACGAGCGGTTGTCGTCCGTGCCGTCCCGGTTGCCCTCGCCGTTCGCCTCGTTGTGTTTGCGCTCGTACGACACCAGGTCCCGCAGCGTGAAACCGTCGTGGGCCGTCACGAAGTTCACCGAGGCGTACGGGCGTCGGCCGCCCCAGGCGTACAGGTCGCTGGAGCCCGACAGGCGGTAGCCCAGGTCGCGTACGTCCGGCAGCGTGCCGCGCCAGAAGTCCCGTACCGCGTCCCGGTAGCGGTCGTTCCACTCCGTCCACAGCGGTGGGAAGGCACCCACCTGGTAACCGCCCGAGCCGACGTCCCAGGGCTCGGCGATCAGCTTTACGCGGCGGAGCACCGGGTCCTGGGCGATCACCGCGAGGAACGGGGAGAGCATGTCCACGTCGTGCATGGAGCGGGCGAGCGCCGCCGCCAGGTCGAAGCGGAAGCCGTCCACGCCCATTTCCGTCACCCAGTAGCGCAGGGAGTCGGTGATCAGGCGGAGCACCTGCGGCTGTACTACGTGGAGGGTGTTTCCGCAGCCCGTGTAGTCGGCGTACCGGCGGGCGTCCTGCTGTAGGCGGTAGTACCCGCGGTTGTCGATGCCCCGTAGGGACAGCGTCGGGCCGCGCTCGTCGGCCTCCGCCGTGTGGTTGTAGACCACGTCGAGGATCACCTCGATCCCGGCCGCGTGCAGTGCGCGCACCATCCGCCGGAACTCGGCGACCTGCTGCCCGCGCGTTCCGGTCGCCGCGTAGCCCGCGTGCGGCGCGAAGTAGCCGATCGAGTTGTAGCCCCAGTAGTTGCGCAGGCCGCGCCTCAGCAGGTGGTCCTCGTGGGCGAATTGGTGCACCGGGAGGAGTTCCACCGCCGTCACTCCCAGGCGTACCAAGTGGTCGATGGCCGCCTCGTGGGCCAGGCCCGCGTAGGTGCCGCGCAGTTCGGGCGGGATGTCCGGGTGGCGCTTGGTGAAGCCGCGCACGTGCAGCTCGTAGATCACCGAGTCCGCCCATGGTGTCTTGGGGCGGCGGTCCTCGCTCCATTCGTCGTCCCCTTCGGGAGGGCCGTCGTCGAAAACCACCACCCCTTTGGGAACGTACGGCGCCGAGTCCCGGTCGTCGCGGACCGTGTCCGCCACATGCTGCTCCGGCCAGTCGCGTACGTGGGCGTACACCTCAAGCGGCAGCGCGCCGAACTCGCCGTCCACGGCGCGGGCGTACGGGTCGAGGAGCAGCTTCGCCGGGTTCCAGCGGGCGCCCGTCCACGGGTCCCAGCGGCCGTGCACGCGGTAGCCGTACCGCTGCCCCGGGCGCACGCCGGGCACGAAGCCGTGCCAGATCTCGTGCGTCAACTCGGTGAGCGGACAGCGCAGTTCACGGCCCCGCTCGTCGAAGAGGCACAGCTCGACCGCCTCGGCGCCGCCCGCCCAGAGCGCGAAATTGGTGCCCGGCACGCCGTCCGGGCCGGTGCGGTACCGGGCGCCGAGCGGTGTCGGCGCGCCGGGCCACACCGGGGGCGCGGTGGAGCGCGTCTCGGCGGCCGCCCGGCGCGGCTCGGGCACGACCGTCCCGGCCTGCCCGTTGCCCTGGCGGCGCGCGGTCTTGTCGGCATCTTGCTCGGCTCCTTGCTCGGGTGCCCTCGCCACCAGCCAGCCTCCCGCGGCTCCACGTAACGGATCAGGCTCCGTCAGGCGCTCCCCGAGCCCTCCCAGGGTTCTGCCCTCCGGCGGGCCCCTCCTCACGTTTCCCCCGAAGGGCCTTGGTCGTTGAAGGCGACGTGAGACAGGCTTACTGGCGCCGTGGGCGCGCACGGGCGGGCATCGCCACCGTACTGGCAGGGGCAGGACTGGTCGTCACGGCGGCGGCCGGGCTCACCGGCTGTTCCGGTGGCCTCGACGCGGTGGTCGGCAAGGGGGAGGCCGACCAGGCCATCCGGGTCAGCCCGGGCCACGGGGAGCGCAGTGTCTCGGCCGAGCAGGGCCTGAAGGTGTCGGTGCCGCACGGGCGCCTGCAGTCCGTGAAGGTGGTCAAGCTCCAGGACGCGCGGAAGACTCCGGTGCCGGGCCGGATCTCCCCGGACGGGCTGCGCTGGGAGCCGGACGACAAGCGGCTCGCCCTGGCCGCGCAGTACGCGGTCCACGCGGTCGCCCTGGACGGCCACGGCCGTCGGCAGGCCCGGCACTCCACGTTCCGTACGTACGTCCCCGACGAGCGCTTCGTCGGCTACGTGACGCCGGAGCACCGCAGCACCGTCGGCACCGGCATGATCGTGTCCCTGGAATTCAACCGCGAGATCGAGAACCGCGCGGCCGTGGAGCGGGCGGTGCGCGTCACCGCGGAGCCCGCCGTCGAGGTCGTCGGCCACTGGCTCGGCAAGTCCCGGCTCGACTTCCGGCCCAAGGAGTACTGGAAGCCCGGCACCGAGGTCACCGTCGACCTGGGCCTGCGGGACGTGGAGGGCGCGCCCGGGGTCTACGGCCGGCAGCAGAAGAGGATCACCTTCACCGTGGGCCGCAGCCAGGTGTCCCGGGTCGACGCCGAGAAGCACACCATGGAGGTACGCCGGGACGGCGAGCTGGTCTCGACCGTTCCGATCACCGCGGGCGGCGGCAAGAACACCACGTACAACGGGCAAATGGTGATCACGGAGATGCTCGACGTGACCCGGATGAACGGCGCGACGGTCGGCTTCACCGACAGCGACGGCAAGGGCGAGTACGACATTCCGGACGTCCCGCACGCCATCCGGCTCACCACCTCCGGCACGTTTCTGCACGGCAACTACTGGGCGCCGCCGAGCACCTTCGGCCGCGAGAACGTCAGCCACGGGTGCGTCGGACTGCGCGATGTCAAGGGCGGCAGCGAGGACGCCCCGGCGGGCTGGTTCTTCGATCGCAGCCTGATCGGAGACGTGGTGGAGGTCGTCAACTCCCCGGACAAGACGGTCGCCCCGGACAACGGGCTCGGCGGCTGGAACCTGAACTGGCAGAAGTGGCGGGCGGGTTCGGCGCTCCACGGGTGACCTCCCGTCACTTGGGACGGAACAGTGACATTCCGGGGGGAGTCATCCGTCGCACCCTGTGCTTTTCTTGCCGGTAAAAGGGGTGCCGCAAGGCGAAGCGAGGGGAGACACGGGGTGAACGGGCGACCGATATCGGGGGCGTCGGTTGACGCGATACGGCAGGGGCGCGGTGGGCGCGGCGGGCGCGCCGCCGTACGACAGCTGAGGCGGGGCGGCCTCGCCGTGGCCCTCGCGGCCACGCTGTTCGCCGCGACCGCCTGCGCCGGGGGCGCCGGGGAGAAGGGCAAGGGCGGCTCCGACCGGGCGAAGGCCAACGAGCCCTCGCAGGCCGTCGTGACCATAGCCCCCAAGAACGGTGCCGACGACGTCGCGACCAGCGGGGCCCTGAAGATCACCGCGGACAAGGGCAAGCTCACCGACGTACGGGTCGAGGACACCCAGGGCAACGAGATACCCGGCCGGATCGCCGACGGCGGCACCGCCTGGCAGCCGCGGCACCACCTCGCCGCCGCCACCAAGTACAAGGTGCACGCCACGGCGAAGGACTCCGCGGGCCGCGTCTCCGCCAAGGACACCACGTTCACCACCCTCACCCCGGAGAACACCTTCATCGGCGTCTTCACGCCGGACGACGGCACCAAGGTCGGCGTGGGGATGCCGTTCTCGGTCAACTTCACGCGGGGGATCACCAACCCGGAGGCCGTCGAAGACGCCATCGAGGTCACCGCCGAGCCCAAGGTCGAGATCCGGCACAAGTGGCGCGGCAACGACCGGCTCGACTTCCGCCCCGAGAAGTACTGGAAGCCCGGCACCAAGGTCACCGTGAAGCTCAACCTCGACGGCGTCGAGGGCCGCCCGGACGTCTACGGCGAGCAGGCCAAGACCGTCAGCTTCACCATCGGCCGCAGCCAGGTCTCCACCGTCGACGCCAAGTCCAAGAAGATGACGGTCAAGCGGGACGGCAAGACCATCAAGACCATCCCGATCACCTCGGGCGCCCCCAAGACCACCACGTACAACGGCCAGATGGTGATCACCGAGAAGCACAAGGTGACCCGGATGAACGGCGATACGGTCGGCTTCGGCGGCGAGTACGACATCAAGGACGTGCCGCACGCGATGCGCCTGTCCACCTCCGGCACGTTCATCCACGGCAACTACTGGGCGGCCCCGTCCACCTTCGGCGAGACCAACGTCAGCCACGGCTGCGTGGGCCTGCGCGATCAGCGTGGCGGCGGCGACAAGAAGACCCCGGCCGCCTGGTTCTACGACCGCTCCATGGTCGGCGACGTCGTGATCGTGAAGAACTCCAAGGACAAGACGATCCAGTGGTGGAACGGGCTCAATGCCTGGAACCTCGACTGGGACGAGTGGGACAAGTAGGCCGCGCAACCGGAGGTCCAGGGGGCCCGCCCCCTGGACCTCTCCATGTGAACGGTGGTTAGCCTGCACCCCATGACCACCACCGTGTATCTCGAAGTCTCCGAGGGCGTCGGCACCATCCGCCTCGACCGCCCCCCGATGAACGCACTCGACATCGCCCTCCAGGACCGGCTGGGGGAGCTCGCCCAGGAGGCGACCGACCGCGACGACATCCGCGCCGTGGTCCTCTACGGCGGCGAGAAGGTGTTCGCGGCCGGGGCGGACATCAAGGAGATGCAGGCGATGGACCACACCGCCATGGTGCTCAGGTCCCGCGCGCTCCAGGACGCGTTCACCGCCGTCGCCCGCATCCCCAAGCCCGTGGTCGCCGCCGTCACCGGCTACGCCCTGGGCGGCGGCTGCGAGTTGACGCTCTGCGCGGACTACCGGATCGCCGCCGAGGACGCCAAGCTCGGCCAGCCCGAGATCCTGCTCGGCCTGATCCCGGGCGCGGGCGGCACCCAGCGCCTGTCCCGCCTGATCGGGCCGTCCCGCGCCAAGGACCTGATCTTCACCGGGCGGATGGTCAAGGCCGACGAGGCGCTCACGCTCGGCCTCGTGGACCGGGTCGTGCCCGCCGCCGAGGTGTACGAGCAGGCGTACGCGTGGGCCGCGAAGCTCGCCAAGGGGCCCGCCCTCGCGCTGCGCGCCGCCAAGGAGTCGGTCGACACCGGGCTCGAGGCGGACATCGACACCGGGCTCGCCGTCGAACGCACCTGGTTCGCGGGCCTGTTCGCGACCGAGGACCGCGAATCCGGCATGCGCAGCTTTGTCGAGGAGGGTCCGGGCAAGGCTGTATTCCGCTGAGTTTCGCTGATCTTCCCGAGGTTGCCGGGCGCTCGTCCCGTGGGGGTCAACTGGCCCTGGTAGTGGGCCAGTTGACCCCGTACCACGAAAGGGGGCAGATTATCGGACCCTTAAAGCAGCCTTAAGGCGAGCTTGCCCGGAACCGTGCGCGATCCTCCTCGAACGTGGCGTTATCGCAGGTGAGTTGGGGCGTGAGGGCACCTTAAGTGCCTACGGCATATGCCTCGACGGCTTTGCGGAATCGATGCTTCCGGGGGGCGTATTCCGCCGGAACGGCCCCAGAAGGCCCTTCGGGCGGCCATGATGGGGGGCATGGCTGGCCTTCAGGACAGGGAACAACCGCGTCGGCCCGGTGGTGCGACCGCCACGCGGTGGACGCCGGCCGTCGAGGACGAACAGGCGCTCAAGGCCCTTGAGTTGTTCGGCAACCCGACGGAGGCGGAGGTCCCGCTGCCGTCCCGCCCCGAGTCCGCCGGTAGCGCGCGCCGCCTTGCCCAGGTCGTCGTCCTGCGCAAGTGGGGTCTGTCCCCGCAGGTCGCCGAGGCCGTCGTGTTACTCGTCTCGGAGCTCGTCGGGAACGCCGTACGGCACACCGGCGCCCGGGTCTTCGGCCTCCGCATGATGCGCCGCCCGGGCTGGATCCGCGTGGAGGTGCGCGATCCCTCGCGCGGTCTGCCCTGTCTGATGCCGGTGCACGCGATGGACACCAGCGGCCGCGGCCTCTTCCTCGTCGACAAGCTCTCCGACCGGTGGGGCGTCGATCTGCTGCCGCGCGGCAAGACCACCTGGTTCGAGATGCGCATCGCCGACCGCTGATCCGCCCGCGCCCCGGGCCGGTCACCTGCTACGGACAGAAGCACCTGCTACGCACAGGAGCACCCGCTACGCACAGAAGCCCCCTCGCGCCGTAGTACGGCGTCGCGGGGGCTTCGGTGTGGTGCCTGCCGGGATCTTCGGGGGTGTGATCCACGGCGGCTCAAAGACGACCTGGCCCGGGCCAATGGGGGTCGCTGCTTTCGACTATGACAGATAGGCGGCGCGCATCCAAATGAATCCATGGTGATGTGCGGCACCAGCCTTGTAAACGTTGGTTAAGTGGTCCCTATGGAGGAGCGCGACCCGCAAACGTCCTAATTTGGGTTAATCATTACATTTCACCGGATGTAGCCCTTAAATGGCGGCGTGAACTCTCTCGACCGCCGCCGTGTGCTCCGCGCCGGAGCCCTGCTCAGCCTCGCCGGTACGGCCACCGCCGGCTGCGCGTCCCGCGAGCGCACCGCCCAACCGGCCCCCGCACGCCAGCAGTCCACCTGGGCCCCGTCCCCGGCAACCGGCCCCCAGCGGTTCCCGGACCAGCCCGCGCAGATCGAGCACGGTCCCCGCGACCGGCCCCGGGTCGCGCTCACCTTCCACGGCCAGGGCGACCCCCGCACCGCCCGCGCCGTACTCGCCGAGGCCGAACGGGCGGACGCCCGGGTCACCGTGCTCGCCGTCGGCAGCTGGCTCGACGAGCACCCCGAGCTGGCCCACCGGATCCTCGAGGGCGGCCACGAGTTGGGCAACCACACCCAGCGCCATGTGGACATCAACGCGCTGCCCGAGGCGGCGGCGTACGCCGAGATCACCGGGTGCGCGGACCGGCTGCGCCGCCTGACCGGCTCGATCGGCAGCTGGTTCAGGCCCTCCCGCGCCCGCACCGCATCGCCGCTGGTCCAGAAGCTGGCCCGGCGCGCGGGCTACCCGCACGTCCTCTCGTACGACACCGACTCCCTCGACTTCACCTCGCCGGGCGCCGATGCCGTCGCCCGCACCGTCACCGAGCAGATCCGGAGCGGCTCGGTGGTGTCACTGCACTTCGGGTACGCGGACACGGTCGCCGCGCTGCCCGACGTCCTGGAAGAACTCGACCGCCGCGGCATGCGCGCGGTGACCACCACGGAGCTGCTGACCTGATGACCCACCGCACCCCTCACACCTCACGCGCCCCTCGTGCCCTCCAGAATCCGCCGACCCCGCTCACCCCGCTGTCCCGGCGCACCGGCGTCCTCATCTGCGGCGCGGCGCTCACCGTCGGCGCCCTGCTCGCCGGGTGCGGCAGCGCCGACGAGCAGAGCGACCAGGCCCTCGCCAAGGAGAAGCAGAAGGCCCCGGCCAAGCCCGCCAAACCCAAGCCGCTCTACGGCCTGCCCGGCATGCCACCGGTGACCGACCCCAAGGACATCTACGCCGCCGACCGGCCGAACAAGCTCTCGCCGGTGGTCAAGGACTTCCCGTCCCGGGTGTACGTGCCCAACACCACCTCCAACACCGTCGACATCATCGACCCGAAGAAGTTCAAGGTCATCGACACCATCGAGGTCGGCAAACACCCGCAGCACGTCGTGCCGTCCTGGGACCTCAAGACCCTCTGGGTCAACAACAACCAGGGCAACACGCTCACCCCCATCGACCCCAAGACCACCCAGCGCCGCGGCCCGGACGTCGAGGTCCACGACCCGTACAACCTCTACTTCACGCCCAACGGCAAGAGCGCCGTCGTCATGGCCTCGCTCGACCGCGAGCTGGTCTTCCGCGACCCGCACACCATGAAGCGCCAGCACACCGAGCCGGTCGACTGCTACGGCGTCAACCACGCGGACTTCTCGTTCGACGGCCGGTACTTCATCGTGTCCTGCGAGTTCTCCGCCGAGCTGCTCAAGGTCGACACCGCGAAGATGAAGGTCGTCGACCAGCAGAAGCTCCCCTTCAAGGGGGCCATGCCGCAGGATGTGAAGGTCTCCCCGGACGGCAAGACCTTCTACATCGCCGACATGATGGCGCACGGCGTCTGGGTCCTGGACGGCGACAAGTTCACCACGCCGAAGCTGATGCCCACCGGCAAAGGCGCCCACGGCCTCTACATCAGCCGCGACTCCAAGGAGATGTACATCCCCAACCGCGGCGAGGGCTCCATCTCCGTCTTCGACTTCCCGAAGAACAAGCTCACCAAGAAGTGGTGGCTCCCGGACGGCGGCAGCCCCGACATGGGCGGCGTCTCGGCCGACGGCAAGGTGCTCTGGCTCTCCGGCCGGTACGACGACGAGGTGTACGCCATCGACACCGCCACCGGCGTCCAGCTGGCCCGCATCCCGGTCGGCGGCGGCCCGCACGGCCTCGCGGTCTACCCGCAGCCGGGGCGGTACTCGCTCGGGCACACGGGGGTCTTCCGCTGAGCCGGTGACGTACGCGAGGCCGTCAAGCAAAAGCACCCTGGGCGCCGTCTCCCAGGGCGCTTTCGCGTTCTCGGGCCCCCGGTCGGGGAGGAGGCGGGGCCCGCTACCAGGCCACCGGCAGGCGCTCCGGCAGCCGCTTGATGAACCCCGTACGCCACACCAGTTGCTCCGGCGGCACGGCGAGCCGCAGCTCCGGCAGCCGCTCGGCGAGCACGGAGAGCGCGACCGCGGCGTGCGTACGGCCGAGCGCCGAGGCCGGGCAGTAGTGCCGCCCGGCGCCGAAGGCGAGATGCGGATTGTGCGCGCGGTCCAGGTCGAGCCGGTACGGGTCCGCGAAGACCTCCGGATCGAAGTTCGCGCCCTCGACCAGGACCAGGACCAACTCGCCCCGGCGCACCAGGACATCGCCGAGCGGGACGTCGTCGAGGGCGAGCCGGGCGAGCCCGTCCCCGACCGACAGATTCCAGCGCAGCAGCTCCTCGACGGCGCGCCCGAGCCGCTCCGGGCGGTCCCGCAACGAGCCGAGCAGCCCCGGGCGTTGAAGCAGCGCGAACACCGCCAGGGTCAGGAACGAGGACGTGGCCACCGCGCCGACGCCGAAGAGCAGCACCGCCACGTTCGCGAGCAGCTCGTCCGACAGATGCGCGGACTCGGGGTCCTCGCGCAGCGCGGCGAGTCGGCCGAGCAGGCCGGAGCGCTGCGCCGCGGGGGCGTTCAGCTGCTCGACCATGTAGCTGACGTCCTTGTACCAGTTGAGGGCCGCGTCCTCGAAGGGCTCGGCGCTCGTCATGAACGCGATGTCGAGGCTGGACATGAGGCGCCGCCGGTCCGCGTACGGCACCCCGATGACCCGGCAGTGCAGAGCCGCCGAGAAGGGGTCGGCGAACCCCGCTCGTAGGTCCACCGGCGGGCCCTCGGTGAGCAGCGCGTCGATCAGCTCGTGCGCGGTGGCGAGCAGCCACGGCTCCAGGGCGTCGGCGCGCGGATCGAGCGACTCCTGGATCGCGCGGTGCAGGCCCGGAGAGTCCAGGGTGCTCAGGTTGGTGACGACCTCCGGCGGGATCAACTGGGCGTACTGGCGCGGGACGCCGGGGCGCACGGTGTCCTTGAGGCTGAACCGTTCGTCCTTCAGGACCTGTTGGGCCAGGTCGTACGAGCTGACCAGCCAGGCCTCGTCGCCGGTGAGCGTGCGCACCTTGGCGACCGGGTGGCGCTCGCGCAGCAGGCGGGCCTCGGGCGGCAGCCGGTCGCCCCGGCGGGAGAGCGGGAGGTCGAGCAGGGGTGGCTGCCGGTCGGACTGCCGGTCGAACTGCCGGTCCGGTCCGGTGGCCGCGCCGGGCGCGGGCTGCTCGGTGTGGCCGGTGAGGCCGGTGAAAGGGCAGGTGGCGCCCGGCGGCGGTTCATGCTGCACGGCGGTCATCGTGGTTGGGCTCCTTCCGGTCGTACGACGGTGCAAGCCTGGTTCCGCCCGGCGGACAGGCAGCCGCCGCGGGCGTGGGGAGTGCGGGGGGCAGCAGGGCGCCGCGCGGCCCGGATCCATCCGGGGTCGGACGCCCTAGCTCCTGTGCGGTTCACTGATGAAAACGCCTTCGGCGCCGCTATTCCCTTGGGAGCCCTGCGCTCCCGGTACGGCGGCGACACCGGAACGTTAGTGCGCGACGGCAAAGAGTGACGAAGAGTCGGACGCACAAATGGCCGGTTCTGGTCCGCACCTGACCAGAACCGAACCCTCAATTCCGCTTGATGGAAGGCTGGTTGAACCCGCATCCGACCAGCCCGTAAGAAGTCGCCTGCGCGCCCCGCCCCTTACGGCGGGATGCGCCGGTCCTGCGGGATCCCTGGCCGAAAGACGTCCTCGAGGTTTGCACCTTGGCTTTCCAAAACGCGACTGGGCCGCCCGTGGGCTCGCCGGAACGCGTGACGGAGGCGCGATTCGATCGTTAGTTCAGGTGGGTCGGAGTGCTCGATCAGGTGTGTGGTAGTCCGCACGCCTGCGGCGAAGGGGAGGGATGCTTGTGAGGCGGTGTATGGCGAGTGGGGACGATTGGGCTTGCGGTCGGTCCTCGGATCGCTACCCCCTGACCAAGGGGCTGTGCCAGACGCATTACGCCCAGGCGCGACGCGGCCGTCAGCTGACGCCTGTTGGTGCGGCCTCTGGACGGAAGCCCGAGCCCAAGGACTGCGGGTTCGAGGGATGCCGACGGCAGGTCTCGGCGAAGGGGCTCTGCGGTGCCCACTATCGGCAGTGGAAGTCTGGAGAACCGCTGCGCCCACTGCGGTCGAGGCGGCCAAGGGGGGGAGATCGCGGCCATGGCCGAGCGCGGAGTGTTCGAGTGTCTCAGGTGTGGTGAGTCCAAGCCGAGAGACCAGTTCTCCACGCTCAACAAGTCGGGTGCGCCCCGTCCATACTGCAAACCCTGTAACGCGGACTACGTGCGATTCGGCAACTATGGCGTGACCAGGGAGTACATTGACGCGCTCCTCGCGTTTCAGGGAGGCGTGTGCGCGATATGCGGGCGCGGAGCAGCTTCAGGGGCTGGGGGAACGCATATTGACCACGACCACACCTGTTGCCCGGGGCGGCGGAGCTGTGGTGCGTGCGTGCGGGGGCTGGTCTGCTCGAAATGCAATGCCTACGCGCTCGCCTGGTACGAAGCCCTACCGCCCGAGCTCCGGACTTTCGACCTCTTGAACGACTACCTTTCCGACCCGCCTGCGAAACGGTTCCGGGCCGAGAGGGCAGTCAGCCGATGACCGCCCATTCACGCAGTGCGGCCTTGCTCTCGAAGTCGCCGACGTTCTTGTCGAGCGGCGTCGAAGTGTACTGGTGGAAGCGCCACTTCGCCCGGATACGGGGTTTGCCCGGGGTGACGTAGTCGGCGATCCAGAGGCCGTCGCCGGCGTACGAAGTCCTATCGATGTTCAGCCAGAAATCGCGGTTTGTGTACAAGATCGTCCGGTGCGACGGCCGCAGCTTCTTGACCGCCTTGATGAACTGGTCCTTCTGCGCGTTGCTCGCGTACGTGCCCTCGCTGGTGCGCTCCCAGTCGCAGGCCAGCAGGTCGCCCTTCTGCTCGATCGCCTTCGAGACGAAGTACTCGGCCTGCGCCTCGATGTTGTTCGGCCACAGGAAGTGGTAGAAGCCGACCACACAGCCCGCGTCGCGGGCCTTCTTCACCTGGTCGGTCATCCGCGGATTGATGTAGGAACGGCCCTCGGTCGCCTTGACGATCACGAAGTCCTGCCCCTTCGTGCTGTAGTCCGACTGGTGCGAACTGACGTCTACCCCGTGCAGCATCCGGATCTCCTCCTGAAAGTCACCGGTGGGGGTTGGTGTGGCCGGTCGACGAACCGTTCAAACCCCGCCCCGCGCCGCGCTGTTGGGCCCGCCCGGGCCTGCGCAAATTCATCCACAAGTTGGGCATGAATTGTCCCGTTCTGTTCGGGCGGTGGGAGGGGTGCGGGAGGGGTGCGGAGGTTGCTGACGAGGCGTCAGTGCATCTCACGTGTTGATCTTTGACCTTGATTTGGTGCGCTCTATACGGCATCTTTACGTACGGAGCGCCGGGAAGTCTGGTCGGCAGCCCGGCCCGCCGTGGGTCGGGTTCTTCATGCTGTCGACCCGGAGTGGGGCTGATGTTCCAGCGCATCGCGCAAGAGGTTTTGTCCGGACTCACCGTGGCCATCGTGGCATTGCCGCTGGCCATAGCCTTCGGTATAGCCGCGACCGGTACTTCTGAGGGCGCGCTCGTCGGTCTGTACGGCGCGATCTTCGCGGGGTTCTTCGCGGCCGTGTTCGGCGGTACGCCGGCACAGGTGACCGGGCCC
>NZ_JBSFUT010000073.1:0-12922 GCF_053591935.1 Streptomyces sp. NPDC002851
GGGTCCGCATCGCTTGCGCAACGCGCCTCCGCCGGTCCGGGGGCGGCAGCCCCCGAAGCCGCTGCAAGCTTTCGGGAAGGGGCGGGTAGGGGAACTCACCCCCGCGCCCGCAGCCACCGAAGCACCGCATCCCGGACCCCCGCAACCCGCAACAGCGGCCCCCCATGGGCGGCCCCGTCCACCACCCGCACCCGTACGTCCTTGGCCCCCTTGCGCCGCTCGGCCGCCGCCAGCTCCTGCGCGTGCGTCACGGGCACGAAATCCCGCTCGGAGTGGATGAGGAGCATCGGGGCGTCGGAGGCGCCCGAGGCGTGCTGCGCGACGTCCATGTCGGCCCAGGTCTTCGGGCAGCGGGTCGGCGCGCACCCGGCGAGGCGTTGTGCCGCGTTCCGGAGCCGCCGCTGTGAGCGGGTGGCGCCGGGGCGGCCGCCGTCCTTCCAGGCGCGGTGGGGTGAGGCGACCGGGGACAGGGCGGCGACTCCGCGTACCCGGGTGGCCCCGGCGCCGTACGCCCCGGCCATCGCCGCGAGCTGGCCGCCCGCGGACGAGCCGAGGATCAGCGGGCGCTGGTTGTCGTGCCGGGCCGCGACCCAGGCGAGGGCCGTGCGGACATCGGCGCGCTGGGCGGCCCAGGTGGCGTCGGAGCTGAGCCGGTAGTCGGTGTCGTAGACGGTGAAGCCGCGGGCCGCGAACCAGCGCGCCACCCCACTCCAGTCGGTGTCCCGTAGCCAGGCACCGCCGTGCAGGATCATCAGCGGGGGACCGCCGGAGTCGGTGTACGCGGTCACGGTCTGGTGCTTGTGCGGACCGTAGGAGTAGCCGCGTACCTGAGGTTCGCGCACCGCGGTGGGCGCCGACGCCAGCGGGGCCGGGGTCGCGAAGGACCACAGCGCCCCGCATACGGTGAGGGCGAGCAGCGCACGGGGCAGTCGGGGACGGAAGGGGCGAATCCGGATCAAAGGCCGCATAGGCCGATGCTCTCCCGCACGCGCCGAGGCCGCGCGCAGGAACGGGCCCGCCGGGGCAGCACCCGGAAACGCGAAGGGCCGCCGCACCAGGTGGTGCGGCGGCCCTTCGGTCGAGCGGCGGGTGGGACGGGGTCGGTCAGTTGACGTCGCCCATCAGCGACCGCACCTTGTTGCGGTACATGTAGATGGCGCCGGCGGCGAGTACCGCTGCCGCGGCCTCCAGGGCGACGGCGACCTGACCGTTGAGGTCGACCCCGGCGATGGAGAGCATGCCGGTCACGCTGTCACCGGCGGTGACGGCGAGGAAGAAGACGCCCATCATCTGGGAGGCGTACTTCGCCGGTGCCATCTTCGTGGTCAGGGAGAGACCCACGGGGGACAGGCACAGCTCGGCGGTGGTGTGCATCAGGTAGATCAGCACCAGCCACCACATGGTGACCTTCGTGTCGCCGGAGGCCATGCCCATCGGGACGAGGAACACGAAGAACGAGGCGCCCGCCACCAGCAGAGCGACGGAGAACTTCACGATCGTGTTCGGCTCGCGGCCCCGGCGGGCGAGGCTCAGCCACAGAGCGGCGAAGACCGGGGCGAGCAGCATCACGAAGAACGGGTTCAGCGACTGGAACAGGGTGTTCGGCATCTCCCAGCCGAAGATGTCCCGGGAGGTCTTGGCGTCACCGAAGAGGGACAGCGTCGACGCGCCCTGGTCGAAGATCATCCAGAAGGCCGCGGCGGCCACGAAGAACCAGGTGAACGCCGTCATCTTGGTCTGCTCTTCGCGCGTGAGGTCCTTGTCCCGCTTGATCCGGACGAGCACCGCGACCGGGATCAGGAGACCGGCCAGGGTGATCGGGATCAGCACCCAGTTCAGGGTGAGCCGGAAGACGCCGGTGGCACCGATGAGGAAGTAGAAGGCCGCGATCGCGGCGGTGACCAGGAGGGCCTTGGTGAGGACACCGCGCCGCTCCTCGGCCGTCAGCGGGTTCGGGACCCGGTTGCTCTCCTCGTTGAGGTGGCGAGAACCGATCAGGAACTGGATGAGGCCGAGCCCCATGCCGATCGCGGCCAGGCCGAAGCCCAGGTGCCAGTTGACCTTCTCGCCGAGCCAGCCGATGACGAACGGGGCACCGAAGGCACCGAGGTTGATGCCCATGTAGAAGATCGTGAAGCCGCCGTCACGGCGCGGGTCGTCCGGGCCGTTGTAGAGCTGGCCGACCATCGTCGAGATGTTGGCCTTCAGCAGACCCGAGCCGATCGCGACCAGGCCAAGGCCGACGAAGAACGCCGCCGAGGACGGCAGCGCCAGGCACAGGTGCCCCGCGACGATCACGAAACCGGCGACGGCGACGGTCTTACGGGCACCCCAGACACGGTCGCCGAACCAACCGCCGGGCATGGCCATGAGATAGACCATGGCGACGTAGACCGAGTAGATCGCCGTGGCCGCCGCCGCGGTGTAGGCCAGGCCGCCGCCCTGGCTGCCGGTCGCCGCGTCGGCGCCGCCGGATACCAGGTAGAGGACGAGCAGGGCGCGCATGCCGTAGTAGGAGAAACGCTCCCACATCTCGGTCATGAAGAGAGTGGCCAGGCCGCGGGGGTGGCCGAAGAAGGTCTTCTCGGAGCCGGGGGTACCCGCCGAGTCCTTCGTCAGGCTGGACGCCATGGGTGGTGTTCCTCGCTACGTCGGGACGCCCCGTGGAGCGGGTTGCGCCCGGGTGGGGGGTGGCCGGCACCGGCACAGCACTGCCTCGGCCCTACGCCCGGGGGCCCCGATCCATGGGTGGGTTCGACGGGGAGGCGGTGTTGTCCCGGGATCCACGCCCACGCGCATCCCTCGCGCGCGGGCCCGGCCCACAGGTCATTCACTCGCATATAAGGCTGACGTAATCAGCCAGAGCCCAATAGGGGCCTTCGGCGGACTCAGAGGTCCAAAGGTCCCGACCGGGCTCTTGGGCGTTGGGTCACCATACGTCACCAAAGGGCGGGGTGCGGAAGAGCTTGAGACGTGGATCACAGGGTTTTGCGGAACCAAATCAACGGTTTCGAAGGTATCGCGCCATCCTCTCCGGCTGGACCGCAGGACGCCGCGGGCGGCCGTCACTGCCCGTGTTCGATCGCGCCTTCGCAGGCCAGGGCGTCGGGGCCGCGCGGACCGGGGGTGTTCGTCGATCTTGAGGAACTTGCCCCAAGCCCATGGGCCGCGCGGACTACCATCACCTCATGACCCGTGTACTGCTCGCCGAGGACGACGCATCCATCTCGGAACCGCTGGCCCGCGCCCTGCGCCGAGAGGGTTACGAGGTCGAGGTGCGCGAGGACGGCCCGAGCGCGCTCGACGCCGGGCTGCAGAACGGGACCGACGGCGTCGATCTCGTCGTGCTCGACCTCGGCCTGCCCGGCATGGACGGCCTGGAGGTGGCCCGTCGGCTGCGCGCCGAGGGGCACACCATTCCGATCCTGATCCTCACCGCGCGCGCGGACGAGGTGGACACCGTCGTCGGCCTGGACGCCGGTGCGGACGACTACGTCACCAAGCCGTTCCGCCTCGCCGAGCTGCTCGCCCGGGTCCGGGCGCTGCTCCGCCGCGGCGCCACCGAGCCCGCGCCGCCGCCCGCCACGCACGGCGTACGGATCGACGTGGAGTCCCACCGGGCCTGGATGGGCGAGGAGGAACTCCAGCTCACGGCCAAGGAGTTCGACCTGCTTCGGGTCCTGGTGCGGGACGCGGGCCGGGTCGTCACGCGCGACCAGCTGATGCGCGAGGTCTGGGACACGACGTGGTGGTCCTCCACCAAGACGCTCGACATGCACATCTCGTGGCTCCGCAAGAAGCTCGGCGACGACGCGGCGAACCCGCGCTACATCGCCACGGTCCGCGGCGTGGGCTTCCGCTTCGAGAAGAGCTGAGCCCGTGTGCGCCGCAGGTTG
Organism: Streptomyces sp. NPDC002851; assembly: GCF_053591935.1. Classification (NCBI taxonomy): domain Bacteria; kingdom Bacillati; phylum Actinomycetota; class Actinomycetes; order Kitasatosporales; family Streptomycetaceae; genus Streptomyces; species Streptomyces sp. NPDC002851. The sequence continues at coordinate 3,897 of NZ_JBSFUT010000073.1, forward strand.
ATCCAATCCACGCTCGCCGTGGTCCTCGTCGTGATCGCGCTCTTCGGGGTCTCCCTGGTGCTCGTCGAGACCCGGACCATCACCGCCAGCGCGCAGGAGCGCGTGGACTCCGAGGCCGACCGGCTGGTCGCGATCGTCGACAGCCGGATCCTCAGCGCCGACCGGATCACCGAGGCCGGGCTCCGCGACCAGGTCGGCGGCGAGCGGTACGCGCGCGTGGACCTCCCGTCCCGCGCTCCCATCGAGATCGGCCCGAAGCCCGAGGGTGACGTCATCGAGGCCACCGCCACCGGGGAGCAGGGCGAGACCGTCACCGTCCAGGAGCCGCGCTCCGCGGTCACCCTGGAGGTGGCCCGCACCCTGCTGATGATCGGCACCGTGGCGCTGCTCGCCGTGATCGCCGCCGTCCTGCTCGCCGTACGCCAGGCGAACCGGCTCGCCTCGCCGCTCACCGACCTCGCCGAGACCGCCGAGCGCCTCGGCTCCGGCGACCCGCGGCCGCGCCACCGGCGGTACGGAGTGCCGGAGCTGGACCGGGTCGCGGACGTCCTGGACGCCTCCGCGGAGCGGATCGCGCGGATGCTCACCGCGGAGCGGCGGCTCGCCGCCGACGCCTCGCACCAGCTGCGCACCCCGCTGACCGCGCTGTCGATGCGCCTGGAGGAGATCACGCTCACCGACGACCCGGAGACGGTCAAGGAGGAGGCGACGTACGCGCTCCACCAGGTCGAGCGGCTCACCGACGTCGTGGAGCGGCTGCTCACCAACTCCCGTGATCCCAGCACCGGTTCGGCCGTCACCTTCGACCTGGACGAGGTCGTCAAGCAGCAGGTCGCCGAGTGGCTGCCCGCCTACCGCAGCGCCGGGCGCGCCCTGGTCCGCTCCGGGAAGCAGCACCTCAAGGCGGTGGGCACGCCGGGTGCGGTCGCCCAGGTCCTTGCCGCCCTGATCGAGAACTCCCTGATGCACGGCGGCGGCACGGTCGCGCTGCGCACCCGCGTCACCGGTAACCAGGTGGTCATCGAGGTCACGGACGAGGGACCCGGGGTCCCGGCCGAGCTGGGCGCGCGGATCTTCGAGCGGGCGATCAGCGGCCGCAACTCCACGGGCATCGGCCTCGCGGTCGCCCGTGACCTGGCGGAGGCGGACGGCGGCCGCCTGGAGCTGCTGCAGCAGAAGCCGCCGGTCTTCGGTCTGTTCCTGTCGCGTCCGAGGCCGTCGGGTGACGGCAAGAACGAGCGGACGCCGACCGTCCGCTGATCACCCGTCCGCTGATCACCTACGTACCGGACGGTCCTTGGCGGACTCCTCCAGGAACGATTCGGCGCCCACGACCGTCTCGCGGGCGGGCAGCGCCTTGAACACCCAGGTGCGGTAGGACCAGAAGCGGAAGAGCGTGGCGATGCCGATGCCGAGGAACTTGAAGATGTTGTTCTGTAGCTGGCTGTCCCAGCCGAACCCGTACGTCGCCAGGTAGAGCACGCCGTTCTCGATCACCAGGCCGACGACGGAGAACAACAGGAAGAGCGTCATCTCCCGGGTCCGGCCGCTCTTGTCCCGGTCACGGTAGGCGAAGTAACGGAACCCGATGTAGTTGGTGCAGATCGCGACGAAGGTGGCGATGATCGAGGCGCGCACCACCGGAATGTCCGTGACGTGCCGCACCAGGTTGAAGACGCCGAGGTTGACGAGGGTGCCGATGCCGCCCACCGCGCCGAACTTGGCCACCTCCCGGACGAGCTGGTCGAGTTGCGTGCGCAGTGCGCCACGTTCACTCATGGTGATCGTTCAGCCCCGTCCGGTCGGCAACACAGATAGCCCAGTCATGCTAACCAGCGACACGTTCGGCCGCCCGCGGAGAGCGGAGCGGGCGGGGATGTGGCAGGTGATGCGGAGGTGTGGGACGGGTGGTGCGGCGGTGTGACATGTGACGCAGGACTCGTGGGTCTGTACGTATGAGTAGGGCCCGTATCCTGGAGGATGTGACGTTCCCGGTAGTCGGCATGGTCGGCGGGGGGCAGCTCGCTCGTATGACACACGAGGCGGGCATCCCGCTCGGCATCAAGTTCAAGCTCCTCAGTGACACCCCCCAGGACTCGGCGGCCCAGGTCGTGAGCGATGTCGTCATCGGCGACTATCGCGACCTGGACACGCTGCGTGAGTTCGCCCGTGGCTGCGACGTGATCACCTTCGATCACGAGCACGTACCCACGGAGCATCTGCGCGCCCTGGAGGCGGATGGCATCCCGATCCGCCCCGGCCGCGAGGCCCTGGTGCACGCCCAGGACAAGGGCGTGATGCGCGCACGCCTGGATGCCCTCGGCGTCCCGTGCCCGCGGCACCGCATCGTGACGGACCCCGAGGACGTGGCGGCGTTCGCGGCCGAGGGCGCGGGATTCCCGGTGATCCTCAAGACGGTCCGTGGCGGGTACGACGGCAAGGGTGTCTGGTTCGTACGCTCGGCCGATGACAAGCGCGCGGCGGAGGACCCGTTCAAGGCCGGGGTCCCGGTGCTCGCCGAGGAGAAGGTCGACTTCGTACGGGAGCTGGCGGCGAATGTCGTACGGTCCCCGCACGGGCAGGCCGTCGCGTACCCGGTCGTGGAGTCCCGCCAGGTCGACGGCGTCTGTGACACGGTGATCGCCCCGGCCCCCGACCTGGACCGCGAACTGGCGGTGGAGGCTCAGGAGTTGGCGCTTCGTGTCGCCAAGGAGCTGGACGTGGTGGGCCACCTGGCGGTGGAGCTCTTCGAGATCCGGGATGCCGACGGCAAGGCCCGCGTCCTCGTCAACGAGCTGGCGATGCGCCCGCACAACTCCGGCCACTGGACCCAGGACGGCGCGGTCACCTCGCAGTTCGCCAACCACGTCCGCGCGGTGCTCGACCTGCCGCTCGGCGACCCGCGCCCGCGCGCCACGTGGACCGTGATGGCCAACGTCCTCGGCGGCGACTACCCGGACATGTACCAGGCGTATCTGCACTGCATGGCCCGGGACCCGCAGTTGAAGATCCACATGTACGGCAAGGACGTGAAGCCCGGCCGCAAGGTCGGCCACGTCAACACCTACGGCGACGACCTGGACGACGTGCTCGCGCGCGCCCGTCACGCAGCCGACTACCTGCGAGGAACGATCACGGAATGAGCTCCCTCGAGAACACCGCGCCCGGTTCCGCGTCCGGCTCCGCCGAGTCCGCCGACGGCCCCGTCGTCGGCATCGTCATGGGCTCGGACTCCGACTGGCCCGTGATGGAGGCGGCCGCCGCGGCCCTGGACGAATTCGAGATCCCCTACGAGGTGGATGTCGTCTCCGCCCACCGCATGCCCCGAGAGATGATCTCGTACGGCGAGCAGGCGGCGGACCGCGGCCTCAAGGCGATCATCGCGGGCGCCGGGGGAGCGGCCCATCTGCCCGGCATGCTCGCCTCGGTGACCCCGCTTCCGGTGATCGGCGTCCCGGTCCCGCTGAAGCACCTGGACGGCATGGACTCCCTGCTCTCCATCGTGCAGATGCCGGCCGGCGTCCCGGTGGCCACGGTCTCGGTGGCCGGTGCCCGCAACGCGGGCCTCCTCGCGGCCCGCATCCTGGCCACCCAGGACCCCGAACTCCTCGCCCGTATGCGCGAGTTCCAGGAGGACCTGAACGAGCAGGCGACGGAGAAGGGCAAGCGGCTGCGGGCGAAGGTGGAGAACGCGGGGGCGTTCGGCTTCGCGGGGTAACTGCCGGGCGAGGGCGTCATCCGTGACGATGGGGTGATGGACTACCTCGCCTGGGCGCACGCCCTCCTCACCGAGCACCCCGTCGTCGACGGCCACAACGACCTACCGTGGGCCCTGCGCGAGCAGGTCCGCTACGACCACGACCAGCGCGACATCGCCGCCGACCAGAGCGCCCACCTGCACACGGACATCCCGCGGATGCGCCACGGCGGCGTCGGCGCGCAGTTCTGGTCGGTATACGTCCGCACGAACCTGACCGGCGACGCCGCCGTCTCCGCCACGCTCGAACAGATCGACTGCGTCGACCAGTTGCTGGCCCGGAACCTGCGGGACCTGGCACCCGCGTTGACCGCGGACGACATGGAGAAGGCCAGGGGCGAGGGCCGGATCGCCTCCCTCAAGGGTGCCGAGGGCGGCCACTCCATCAACAACTCCCTCGCCACGCTACGGGCGTTGTACGCACTAGGCGTCCGCTATATGACGCTCACGCACAACGACAACATCGCCTGGGCCGACTCGGCCACGGACGAGCCGGGCGTCGGCGGCCTGTCCCTCTTCGGCCACGAGGTGGTACGCGAGATGAACCGCACCGGCATGCTGGTGGACCTGTCCCACGTGGCCCCGACAACGATGCGCGACGCCCTGGACACGACCACATCCCCGGTGATCTTCTCCCACTCCTCCTCGCGAGCGGTCTGCGACCACCCGAGGAACATCCCGGACGACGTCCTGGAGCGCCTCCCCGCCAACGGCGGCATCGCGATGGCGACCTTCGTACCGAAGTTCATCCTGCCCGCGGCCGTGGAGTGGACCCGGCGCGCGGACGACAACATGCACGCACACGGCCTGGACCACCTGGACACCACGGAGCGCGGCATGGCGGTGCACCGCGCCTTCGAGGCCGAGAACCCGCGCCCGATCGCCACGGTCGAGACGGTCGCGGACCACCTGGACCACATGCGCGAGGTGGCGGGCATCAACCACCTCGGCATCGGCGGCGACTTCGACGGCACGGCCTTCGTACCCGACGGCCTGCAGGACGTCTCCGGCTACCCGAACCTCCTCGCAGAACTCCTCCGCCGCGGCTGGTCCGAGTCCGACCTGGCCAAACTGACCTGGCAGAACGCGGTCCGAGTGCTACGCGCGGCGGAGGACGTGGCCCGCGACCTTCAGACCCACCGCTCCCCGTCGAACGCGACGATCGACCAGCTCGACGGCGCACCGGCGTCGCACGGCTGACGACGGGCGCAACGCCGAGGATCGATCTTCACGCCGGAGCCTCAGCAGGCGCAGAGGCAGAACGGGTGCCCGGCCGGGTCGGCGTACACCCGGAAGCTCCGCGACCGGTCCTCGGCGTCGAGCACCCGCGCCCCGAGCGCGAGCACCTCCTTCTCCGCGGCGTCCAGGTCGTCCACGGTCAGGTCCAGATGGAACTGCTGCGAGGCGTCCGGCGCCGGCCACTTCGGCGGTACGTGTCCGGGGGCGGCCTGGAACGCGAGCGGCGCGCCCTCGAACCCCTCCAGGTCGTACCAGTCCGGACCGTCGTGCGTGACGGTGCCGCCAAGGACGGCGGCGTAGAACTCGGCGAGCGAGCGCGGGTCGGGACAGTCCAGGACGACAGGGCCCAGCTTGGCGACAGCCATGATCTCGATCCCTCCACAAGAGTTACCGCTTAAGCGCGGCAACCGGTAACGGTTACCTCATACTCCCGCAGTAGAGGTAACGTCGCAACCATGAATGACCGCGCGCCCGCCCCTGGGGACCTCGCCTTTGTGGCGGCCCTGGTGAACACGCTGGACGTGGAGACGGGCGCCGACGCCCTGGACACCGAGGAGGGCCGGACCCCCTTCGGCATCACGGAAGCGGACATGCCCGAGGCCAAGGCCCTACGCGAGTCACTCCGCGCAGCCTGCCTGGCCCACGCGGGCCACCCGCCACACCGCCCGACGCCCCCACTGGGCGAGCTTCTGGCCGAGGGCCCGCTCCTGGTAACGGTCGACCCGGAGACCGGCGCGGCGACGCTCCGCCCGGCGGACCCGGACAGCCTGACGGCAAGAGTGGCGGCCGCGATCGCGGCAGCGGTATCGGACGGCACCTGGCACCGCCTCAAGGCCTGCGAGGCCACCGACTGCCTGTGGGCGTACTACGACCGCAGCCCCGCGGGACGGCGCCGCTGGTGCTCGATGCAGGTGTGCGGGGCAAGGGCGAAGATGCGCAACTACCGCGCACGCAAGGGCGACTGATCCAGCCCGTCAGCCGCCTGTCCGGCGGCGTGTGAGGACGAGCGCGCCTGCAACATCTCAGCCCGTCCGGCGTTTGCGGACGAGCGCGTTCAGCGCGATACACGGGGGTCTGGGGGCGGAGCCCCCAGTTACGGGAAGGGGCGGGGCTGGGGAAGAAGAAGCCCACCCACCGGCTCAGGCCGCAGGACGCCCCATGGCCCGGAACGCCCACCCGGCCTCGCGCCAGCGCACGGGGTCGAGGGCGTTACGGCCATCGAGAATCACCCGGGCCCCAGCGGCAGCCCCCAGCTCCGCAGGATCCAGCTCCCGGAACTCCCTCCACTCCGTAAGGTGCAGCACCACATCCGCCCCCCGCACCGCATCTACCGCGGACTCGGCATACGCAAGGGTCGGGAACAGCCGCCGCGCGTTCTCCATCCCCTTGGGGTCGTACACCGTGACCTGCCCACCCTGGAGCTGAATCTGCCCGGCGACATTCAGCGCGGGCGAATCCCGTACGTCATCGGAGTCCGGCTTGAACGTCGCCCCGAGCACCGCGACCCGCTTGCCCAGGAACGACCCCCCGCCCACGGCCTCCCGCGCGAGCTCCACCATGTGCCCCCGGCGCCGCATATTGATCGAGTCGACCTCGCGCAGGAACGTCAGGGCCTGGTCGGCCCCCAGCTCACCGGCGCGCGCCATGAACGCCCGGATGTCCTTCGGCAGGCAGCCGCCGCCGAACCCGATCCCGGCCCGCAGGAACTTCCGCCCGATCCGCTCGTCGTACCCGATCGCCTCGGCCAGCTTGGCCACATCCCCGCCCGCGGCCTCGCACACCTCGGCCATGGCATTGATGAACGAGATCTTGGTCGCGAGGAAGGAGTTGGCCGATGTCTTGACCAGCTCCGCCGTCGGGAAATCGGTCACCACAAAAGGAGAGCCTTCGGCAATCGGCCGCGCGTACACCTCACGGAGCAGCTTCTCCGCGCGCTCGCTCTCGACGCCGACAACGAGCCGGTCCGGGTGCAGCGTGTCCTCCACGGCGAAGCCCTCGCGCAGGAACTCCGGGTTCCAGGCCAGCTCCACGCCCTCGGGCAGCAGCTGCGCCAGGCGCGCGGCCGAGCCCACCGGCACCGTCGACTTGCCGACGACCAGGGAGCCCTCGCGGGCCACCGGCGCGAGCGAGCCGAACGCGGCGTCGACGTACGACATGTCACAGGCGTACTCGCCGTGCTTCTGCGGGGTGTTCACGCAGACGAAGTGGACGTCGCCGAACGCGCCCACCTCTTCCCAAGAGGTGGTGAAGCGAAGGCGCCCGCTGGACCCCTCGATCCCGGCGACGTGCTGATGGAGCAGCTCCTCCAGGCCCGGCTCGTACATCGGGACCCGGCCCTGCGAGAGCAGCTCGATCTTCTCGGGTACGACGTCCAGGCCGAGCACCTCGAAGCCGAGCTCGGCCATGGCCGCGGCGTGGGTGGCCCCGAGGTAGCCGGTGCCGATCACGGTGATCTTGAGGGCCATGGAATCTGCTCCAGACGGTGCGGCGCTGACTGCGCGCCCGAGCATAGCCGGGCCCGTACCGGGGCAGCTCTCCGCTGTCCCTACGGGAGGTCATGGCTGTCCCCAGGGGCCTCCCCTCTCCCCAGGGCCCCACGGCCCTTCGGCTCCGCTGTCAGCAAACTCACGTAGGCCCGGACGGCCCTCGGGCCCTAAAATCGGGGTTACTTAACGGTAGTTAGCACCCTTGGGAGTGAGAGATCTTGGCGGGTTCCACCGAATTCGACCTGTACCGCCCGGCCGAAGAGCACGACATGCTCCGTGACGCCGTCCGCTCGCTCGCCGAGGCGAAGATCGCGCCGCACGCCGCGGCGGTCGACGAGGAGGCCCGCTTCCCGCAGGAGGCCCTGGACGCCCTCACCGCGAACGACCTGCACGCCGTGCATGTGCCCGAGGAGTACGGCGGCGCGGGTGCCGACGCGCTCGCCACGGTCATCGTGATCGAGGAGGTGGCCCGCGTCTGCGCGTCCTCGTCCCTCATCCCGGCCGTGAACAAGCTGGGCTCGCTGCCTGTGATCCTCTCCGGCTCCGAGGAGCTGAAGAAGAGGTACATGGCGCCGCTCGCCCAGGGCGAGGGCATGTTCTCGTACTGCCTGAGCGAGCCGGACGCGGGCTCGGACGCGGCGGGCATGAAGACGAAGGCCGTCCGCGACGGCGACTTCTGGGTGCTCAACGGTGTGAAGCGCTGGATCACCAACGCGGGCGTCTCCGAGTACTACACGGTGATGGCCGTCACCGACCCGGAGAAGCGCAGCAAGGGCATCTCGGCCTTCGTCGTCGAGAAGTCCGACGAGGGCGTCTCCTTCGGCGCCCCGGAGAAGAAGCTCGGCATCAAGGGCTCCCCGACCCGCGAGGTCTACCTCGACAACGTCCGCATCCCCGCGGACCGCATGATCGGCGAAGAGGGCTCCGGCTTCGCCACCGCGATGAAGACCCTGGACCACACCCGCATCACGATCGCGGCCCAGGCCCTCGGCATCGCGCAGGGCGCCCTCGACTACGCCAAGGGCTATGTCCAGGAGCGCAAGCAGTTCGGCAAGCCGATCGGCGACTTCCAGGGCGTGCAGTTCATGCTCGCCGACATGGCGATGAAGATCGAGGCCGCGCGCCAGCTGACGTACGCCGCGGCCGCGAAGTCGGAGCGCGTCGCCGCCGGAGGTGGAGAAGGGGCCCTGACCTTCCAGGGCGCGGCCGCGAAGTGCTTCGCCTCGGACGTGGCCATGGAGGTCACCACGGACGCCGTCCAGCTGCTCGGCGGCTACGGCTACACCCGTGACTACCCGGTCGAGCGCATGATGCGCGACGCCAAGATCACCCAGATCTACGAGGGCACGAACCAGGTCCAGCGCATCGTGATGGCGCGCAACCTGCCGTAACCCAGAGGCAGTTCCGCCCGCACGTAGACAGTTGGGGCCCCGCCGGACGAACCGGCGGGGTCAGGGCGGTCCTTGGATCGTGTTACGGGCTCTCAGCGTCGCGGCACGTTGTTCGAGGAAGGCGCGGGCGGCCGGGTCGTCGCTGAGCGCCAC
>NZ_JBSFUT010000074.1:0-12256 GCF_053591935.1 Streptomyces sp. NPDC002851
AACCTACGCGAACCCGTACGCCTCGACCTCACCCAACAACAACTCCTCACAAACGGCCTCAACGTCTTCATCGAAATCAGCCCACACCCCGTCCTACTCATGCCCCTCACCGACGGCGCCCTCCAACAAGGCCACGACCAAACCGTCGTAGTCCCCACCCTGCAACGCGAACACGGCAACCCCGAGCAATTCCTGCGCATGATCGCGCTCCTCCACGTCAGCGGCGTACGCGTCGACTGGAACCGCGTCCTGGGCGCGGCACCCGTCGCCCCGCTGCCGACCTACGCCTTCCAACGCCGCCGCTACTGGATCGACCCGCCCAGCCATGGCTCCGGCTCCAAGTCCCAGCCGGACGACGCCTTCTGGAAGGCCGTCACCGACGGAGCCGCCGACCGGATCGCCGACCTCCTTGCCGCCCCCGAGCGGCTGCGCACCAGCATCGAGGAGCTGCTGCCCCTGCTCTCCACCTGGCAGGACAAGCAACAGGCCCACAGCAAGGTCGCTCCCTGGCTGTACGACGACGTGTGGCAGCCCGCTGCCCTGCCCGGGCCCCGGACCGTGGCCCTGGACGGCGCCTGGGCCCTGGCCGTCGCCGACGACCAGGCCGGCCTCGCCGCCGAACTCGAACGCGAACTGCGCCTGGCGGGCGCCGTCGTCCACCTCGTCGACGCCGCTCAGGACCGCGCCGCCCTGACCCGCTCGCTGCGCGCCCTGCCCGCCGGGCTCCAGGGCATCGTGACCCTCGGCGGCATCGACACCGCTCCCGACGCCGACGGCGTGCCCGTCGGCTTCCGCCGCACCCTCGCGCTCGTCCAGGCCATCGGCGACTGCGAACTCGCCCTGCCCGTCTGGATGCTGACCCGCGGCGCGGTGAGCGTCGACGGCGCCGAACCCCTGCCCCACCCTCTGCAGTCCCTCGTCAACGGCCTGGGCCGGGTCGTGTCCCTGGAACAGCCCGCCCTGGCCGGTGGTGTCGTCGACCTGCCGCCGCAGCCGCACGACGGCTGGGCCCTCGAGCTCGTCCGTACCCTGCGGGCGGACGATCACGAGGACCAGGTCGCGCTGCGCCCCGAAGGACGCTTCGTCCGCCGCATGCTGCGGACCGCCCCGCAGACGCCCGACACCGCCTGGACGACCTCCGGGACCGCCCTGATCACCGGCGGCACCGGCGCGCTCGGCCTGCACCTGGCCCGCTGGCTCGCCGACCGGGGCACCACCCACCTCGTCCTGGCCTCCCGCAGCGCGGGCACCGCCCCCGAAGCGGCCGCCCTGCGCGACGAACTCGCCGCCAAGGGCGTCACCGTCACCCTGGCCACGTGCGACATCGCCGACCGCCACCAGACCGAGGAACTCCTCGCCCGCTGCGCCACACCCGACGCGCCGCTGCGGGTGGTGGCCCACCTCGCCGGCATGTCCCGCGGTACCGCGCTTGGCGCCATCGCCCCCGAGCAGATCGCCGGGGAGCTGGCCGCCAAGGTGCGCGGCGGCTGGAATCTCCACGAACTGCTCGCCGACCAGCCTCTGGACGCCTTCCTGCTGTACGGCAGCGGCGCGAGCCTGTGGGGCGGCGCCCACCAGGCCCTCTACGCCGCCGCCAACACCGGTCTCGACGCCCTCGCACGGCACCGCCGCACGCGCGGCCTGACCGCCACCGTCCTGCACTGGGGCGGCTGGGCCGGGGACGGCATGCTCACCGCCGACGCCGAAGAGCACGTCCAGGCCCGCGGCCTGCACTCCATGGACCCGGCCCACGCCCTGACGGCGGTCGGCCTCGCCCTCGGCTCGAACCTGACGACCCTCGGCGTCGCCGACATCGACTGGAGCCGCTTCGCCCCCGCCTACAGTGCGGCCCGGCCCCGGCCCCTCATCCAGGACATCGACGACGTCCGCGCGGCGCTCGCCGCCCACACCGTGCCGCACGACCCGCTCGCCGGGGCACGGCTGCGCGACGAGCTGTCCCGGATGAGCCCGGACAACCGGCAGCACACGATGACCGAACTCGTCCGCACCGAAATGGCCCACGTCCTCGGCCTTCCGCCCACCGGCATCCCGGCCGGACAGCCCCTCCAGCAGCTCGGCTTCGACTCGCTGATGGCCGTCACCGTGCGCGGCACCCTCGCCCGCGCGACCGGCCTGCCTCTCACCACGGACGTCCTCGTCAAGTACGGCACCTGCCACGCCATCGCCCGGCGCCTCCTCGAAGACCTCCTGGATACGCCCTCCGACGAGCCGGAGCAGCACGGCACCGACGCCAACCCGTGGCTGCGGGTGCTCAAACCGGCCGAGCGTCCGCACGCCCGCATCGTGTGCGTGCCCGGCATGGGCGGCACCACCGGCGGCTACGTCCCGCTGATCCGCAGCCTTCCCGAGGGCGTCGAACTCCTGGGCGTCCAGCTGCCGGGCCGCGAGGCCCGCACCGACGAGCCGCCCATGACCGACATGATGGCCGTCGCCGAGGAGATCACCGGCGCGCTGGCCGAGAGCGGCGACGTGCCGGTGGTCCTCTACGGCCACAGCCAGGGCTCCTGGCTGGCCTGGGAAGTCGCCCACCGGCTCGGCGAGCGCGACACCGCCCCGCCGCTCTCCCTCGTCGTCGCCTGCGCCCGCACCCCGTACGCCGACACACCCGAACTCATCCAGCGGATCGGAGAGGCCACCGCCGCCTGGGACGGCACCTCCACCGCGCAGCTCGCCGAGGTCTACCAGGGGCTGCTGCCCCAGCAGATCCTCGACAACGAGGACCTGCTCGCCGAGTACGTCCGACGGCTCATCGTCGACGTCGAACTCGGCGAGAACCACCGCTCCGCGCTGGCCGACGTCCAGCGGGACGCCCTGAAGATCCCTGTGCTTGCCGTTGCCGGTACCGAGGACCCGGTCGTGCCACAGGAGTCGATGGAGGCCTGGCGCGAGCTGACCCTCGGGGCCTTCACACGGCGTGACATCGAAGGGACGCACGCCGCCCCCATCGAGAACGCCGAGGCCATGGCCGCCGAGCTGGTCTCCGCCATTCCGTCCCGGGCCGTATGAGGCCCGCCCATCCTGCCGACGCCTTCCTGGAGGAAGCCATGCCCGAGATCGAGCGCCCCGACGGTGCCCGGATCCACTACACCGTCCACGGCGACGGATTCCCCGTCCTGCTCCTCGCGGCCGGCGGGGTGAGCAGCCAGATCGAGTCCTGGGACGCGAACTTCTACCACCCCGTGGCCGAGCTGTCCGGCCGCTACCGGGTCATCGCGATGGACCAGCGTCACGCGGGCCGCAGCCCGGCGCCGACCACCCCCTTCTCGTACGAGCAGACCACCGCGGACCAGCTGGCGGTGCTCGACGCACTCGGCGTCGGCAAGGCCCACGTGATCGGCGCCGGGATCGGCTGCGCCCACGCCTGGCGGCTGACCCACGAGGCTCCCGAGCGGGTGGCGTCCGTGGTCTGCCAGGAACCGGTCGGCCGGGACTCCACCAACACTCTCGGCTCGTTCTTCGGCAAGTTCGACGACGCGATGCGCCATGTCCGCGCCGCTTCCCTCGACGATCCCGAGACGATGGGACTCGCCGCGGTGATCGACGCGGCCATGCGGGAGCCGCGCTTCGCCCTCAACCCGGCCGCCGGGCCCTTCTCCCAGCGTCTGGCCAACGACCCGGCGTTCCGCGAGGAGTTCCGACAGTTCACGCGCGAAAGCTATGTGACGCGGCTGATCCGGTTCCGTGACGGCGTCTGGCCCGACGGCTCGGCGTACTTCACCGTTCCCGAGCAGTGGATGCCGCGGTTCCCCGCCCCGATGCTCGTCCTGCCCGGCAGCGACGTGCACCACCCCGAGGGCGTGGCCAAGCGCCTCGGCGCGGAGGTCCCGGAGGTAACGCTCCTCGACCCCGGATTCGACACCCCTGAGCGCCGTGCGGACACCGTCGCGCGGATCGTCGGCTTCCTCGCCGAGAACACCCCCAGCTGAGCAGACCCGCTGCGAACGGAAGAAGGCAACCGACCATGCCCACCCTCGACTCCCTCGACATCACCAGCGAAGAGCTGATCCTCCAGCGTGGCTACCCCTGGAAGGAGTGGGACCAGCTGCGTGCCGAGGCCCCCGTCTACTGGTACCAGCGGCCCAACTACGAGCCGTTCTGGGCCCTGACCAAGTACGAGGACCTCGCCTGGGTCGCCGCGAACCCGCACCTGTTCACCGTCGGCCAGCGGGTCCAGATCGAAACCCCGGACGAAATCGAGCCATTCGAGGTCGAACGAGTCCGCCGCGCCGAGCAGTACGGCCACCCGGTCGACTACTACTACGGGCTCCCGTTCATGGACCCGCCGGACCACCTGGAGGTGCGCAAGGCCATCTACCCGTCCTTCACCGCCAAGGGCCTGGCGGAAATGGAGAAGCGGCTCAAGGTGCTCGCCACCGAGCACGTCGCCGAGTTCACTCAGCTGCTCGACGAGCGCGGGCACGCGGACGTGGCGCACGAACTGTCCGCCAAGCTCCCCCTGGCCGCCCTCTTCGACCTCCTCGGCGTGCCGGAGACGGACTGGGAGTACCTCTTCCATCTGCACCACCAGATCGCCAGCGCCTTCAGCTCCGGCTTCAAGTCCCTTGGCGGCGAGGACCCGCAGGCCGCCTTCATGCGCCTGATCATGGAACTGGACGACTACATGGCCCAGCTCGTCCGCACCCGCATGGCCGAGGGCGGCGGCGGTGAGGGCAAGGACGTACTCAGCCGTCTGGCGAACGCCCGGGTCAATGGCGAGAGGCTCGAATTCCACGACATCTCGTACCACTTCACCAACCTCGTGCACGCGGGCAACGGCACCAGCCGCAATGCGATCGTCGGCGGCGTGAAGGCGCTCCTGGAACACCCCGACCAGCTGCAGAAGCTGATCGACGACCCCTCCCTGGTCGAGAGCGCCGTGGAGGAGATCCTGCGCTGGACCTCGGTCGGCCTCGTCTTCGCCCGCGTCGCCAAGCAGGACATCGAACTGCGCGGGCAGCTCATCCGCAAGGGCGAGACCGTGGCCATGGTGCACCCGTCGGCCAACCGCGACGAGGACATCTTCGACGAGCCCTACCGCTTCGACATCACCCGGTCGCCCAACAAGCACCTGGCCTTCGGCGGGTTCGGCGAACACCGCTGCATCGGCGCCGCCCTGGCCCGTATCGAGCTGCGCGCCATGTTCAGCGCACTGCTGCCGCTGCTGCCCGGCCTGGAACTCAACGGTGAGTCCCGGCTGAGCGTGCTGCGCATGGTCGTCGCCGAGTACGCGGAGCTCTCCGTGCGGCGCAAGCGGACCGCCGCCTGAGCGAAAGACCCGGGAAGGAGAGCGAAGTGTCCGTAACAGAAACCGGCCAGCGGAACTGTGCCGACGGAAAATTGCTGCGGGTGCCCACGACACTTGAGGAATTCGCCGACTGCGACGAAACGGACCTGCAGGTCGTCGTTCCGTGGATGGGGCCCGCCATCGACCCGGACACCGGGTCGCTCAGCGGCCCCCTGCCCGGCCGTTATCTCATATCAGCGTCCAGCGGGTGGCCGAAACCGGACGCCGAAGAGACCACCGCTGACATGATTCAGGTTCTCGTACAAGAGGGCTGGAAGCACTACGGGATGCTGGCGGCCACCTTCGCTTACTCCGAGCGCTGCTGGAACAGCGCCAAGGGCTTGTCCCTGTGGCGGGACGAGGAATCGATGCGCGCGTTCGTGCGGTCGGACGAGCACATGGTGGCCATGCGCAAGACCATGAAGGTGATGTACGCGTGGGAATCGACCCATTGGGTTGCCACGGACACCCTGCACCTTCCGACCTTCGCCGAAGGCAAGGTGAAACTCGCCGAAGCCCGGAAGGACCGTAGCGACCGATAAACCTCCGCCCGACCGGATTCCGTAAATCCCGAACCCCCCGCAGAAAAAGGTGACATGAGTAAGCACATCGCATTCTTCAATTTCCCGGCCTTCGGCCACATCAATCCGAATCTGGGCGTGGTCCAGGAACTTGTACGCCGTGGCCACCGGGTCACCTGCACCAGCACCGACCACTTCGCCCCGGCCATCGAGGCCTCGGGCGGCGAGCCGGTCCGCTACACGTCGGTCTTCGGCGACTACTACACCAGCCCGTACACCGCGGACGCCATGAAGGGCGAAGGGATGCGCTCCCTGCGCGAAGCGCTCACCCTCGCCGAATCCGTCGAGGACTTCTACGTCAAGGACCGGCCCGATGTCGTCGTCTACGACTTCATGGCCTGGGGCGCGCGGTTCTTCGCCGCGAAGCACGACGTGCCGGGAATCCGGCTGTTCCCCTCGTACGGCGCCAACGAGCACTTCGCCATCCACGAGAAGTTCCCGGTCGCCGAGATGACCGACCCGCTCGTGATGGACATGCTCACCCAGCTTGAGGCGCACCTGCCGAGCGTCGGCCTGCCGGGGACCTCCGCCATGGACTTCCTCACCAAGATCGAGGACCTCGGCATCATCTTCCTGCCGCGCGAATTCCACTACGACGGCGAGACGTTCGACGAGCGCTTCGTCTTCGCCGGGCCCTGCCTCGGCGACCGCTCCGCGTTCCAGGGCAGCTGGCAGCCCACGGGCGACCGGCCCGTCCTGCTGATCTCCCTGGGCACCGCCGCCACCGGCTGGCCCGAGTTCTTCACCATGGCCGTGGACGCGTTCCGGGACGGGCCGTGGGACGTCGTCATGGCGGTCGGCGATCACGTCGACCCGGCCGAACTCGGCGACCTGCCCGCCCACTTCCAGGTGTCCCGGCACGTGCCGCAGCTCGACGTGCTGCAGCACGCCTCCCTGTTCATCACCCACGGCGGCATGAACAGCACCATGGAGTCGCTCTACTACGGCGTGCCCATGGTCGTCATCCCGCAGATGAACGAGCAGCGCGCCAATGGCCTGCGGGTCGACGAGCTGGGTCTGGGCCGACTCCTGGCCAGCGCGGACACCAGCGTGGAGAGCCTGCGCGAGACCGCCGCGCAGGTCCACGCGGACCAGGCCGTCAAGGACCGTGTAGCGGCCATGCAGAGCTCGATGAACAAGCTCGACGGGCCGGTCATCGCCGCCGACGCGATCGAGGAGTTCCTGGCCTCGCGCTGACGGGTCGGTCAGCTCCCTTTCTGTGGCTCCGTCCGACGCCGCGGCAGCGCCGATGCGCTGCCGCGGCGCGCACTTGACCGAGGAGAAGAAGTGAAGCGAATAGCGTTGCCAGCGCTCGCCGTCGCCGTTGCGATGACGACAGCGCTGGCCATGGAAGTGAACGCCGAGGAGCCACAGCGGCCCGAGGCGGCGAACTCGCAGCCGAAGGGCCAGAAGAAGAACGAGGCGACGAAGAACGCCTTTACGCCCATGGGGCCCCTCGCCGGCGACAAGGGCAAGGGCAGTTTCCGGTTCGGAGTCGCCAGCTCCGCAACCCAGATCGAGGACAAGAACACCGATACCGACTGGTACAAGTGGACCCAGCCGAAGCCCGACGGCATGGGCAAGAGCCCCTTCGTCGGCGAGGGCGTCAAGGGCTATACCAAGGCACTCGACGACGTTGAGCTCGTCGAGAACCTCAATGTCGACTCCTATCGATTCAGCGTGGAATGGGCCCGGATCGAGCCCAAGCGGAATGTCATCGACAAGGCCGCGCTCGACCACTACAGCAAGCAGCTCGACGCTCTTGCGGCCAAGGGCATCCGCCCCATGATCACCATTCACCACTTCACCAACCCGGTCTGGATCGACGACCCGGCGGACAACGCCTGCAAGAACGGGCCGAGCGACACCAACCTCTGCGGCCTCGACCACCCCCAGGGCGGCGACCTCGTCGTCAAGGAGATGGCGGAGTTCGCCGCGCTGCTCGGCAAGACGTTCGGCGACCGCGTCGACGAGTGGGTCACCGTCAACGAGCCCATGGTCTACATGACCCTCTCGCACTCCTTCGGCGCCGGACCGCCCGGCAAGTCCAGCCTCCTTGACGGTGACGTGAAGCGCTTCGCCGCCGCGCAGCGCACGTACATCAAGGCGCACGTCGCCATGTACGACGCCCTCAAGAAGGCCGACCGGGTCGACAGCACCAAGGACGGTGAGGCGGCGAGCGTCGGCCTCACCACCGGTGCGCAGGAGTACGTCCCGGTGCACGACGGCAAGCTCAGCGACGACCCGAAGGACATCGCCGCCCGCGACCGCTACCGCCAGTTCATCGACTACAGCGTCGTCGACTCCCTGTGGCAGGGCCGGTTCGACAAGGATCTCGACGGCACCATGGACGAGCGACACCCGGACTGGAAGGGCAAGGTCGACTGGCTGGGCGTCCAGAGCTACTCCAGGACCGGCGTCTCCTCCCCCGGCTCCGACCCCGCCGGAACCCCGTACCCCGTCCTCAACGTCGAGGTGTGCCTCAAGGCACCGAGCCTGCCGCTGCTCGACAAGACGTACTACGTACCCACCATGGGCTACGAGACCAACCCGCAGGGCCTCTACACGGTCCTCAACGAGATCAGCGACCGCTACGACGGCCTGCCGCTCGTGGTCACCGAGTCCGGCCTGGCCACCGAGTCGGGCAAGCGGCGCGCCGAACACCTCGTCCGGGCCCTCGAACAGATCGAGCGCGTACGGGCCGAGGGCGTGGACGTCCGCGGCTACTACCACTGGAGCCTGATGGACAACTTCGAGTGGCTGGGCGGATACACGCCGCGCTTCGGCCTCTACCGCGTCGACCGCTCCACGATGGAACGCACACCCACCGAGGCAGCCACCGTGTACGGACAGATCGCCGACCGCCGCGCCCTGTCGCCCGGCGACCGGAAGAACTACGGCGGCGACGGCCCGCTCACCCCGGAACCGGCCGCAGCCAAGTAGCACCGACAGCACCTGACTCCGTGCGAGGGCCGCTCCGCACCCGCGGAGCGGCCCTCGCACCATGTGGACGGCCACTCAAGCAGGCCCCGAGCCAGTACGACCAAGGTGGACGCATGTGCGTCCGTGCACGGAACGGGGTGTACCCCGCACGGATCCGGTCCACGAAGGGCGAGGGTGAATACATGAGCACGGCCATGGCGAACGGCGACCGCGACTCCTCCACGACTGCCACCGGCCTGGCTGGGTTCATCCGGACAACGGTCGCGGACCTGCTCGGCACCACACCACAGTCGGTGCCCGCCGAACGGCCGCTGCGCGAGCTCGGTATGGACTCCGCGCTCACCATGACTCTCGTCACCAGGCTCGCCCACCACCTCGACCGCCCCGTGCCCAGCTGGGTCGCCTGGCAGTACCCCACCATCGCCGCCCTTGCCGCCCACCTCACCGGCGACACCGGCGGGCCCGCCCCCGCGCCCGCGGCCGCCCGTGAGCGCGGCGCGACCGCCGAGCCCATTGCCGTCGTAGGCCTGGGCTGCAAGCTGCCCGGTGGCGTCGAAACGCCTGAGGCGCTGTGGCGGGCGCTCGCCGACGGGCTTGACGCGGTACGCGAGGTGCCCGCGGACCGGTGGAACATCGCCGACTGGCTGGACGAGGACCTGAACGCCACCGGCAAGATGACGACCCGCTGGGGCGGTTTCCTCGACGACATCGGCGCGTTCGACGCCGAGCTGTTCCGGATTTCGCCCACCGAGGCACGGCAGATGGATCCGCAGCAGCGGATGGCCCTCGAGGTGGCCTGGGCCGCCGTCGAGGATGCGCGGATGCGTCCGGATGGTCTCAGCGGGACCCGAACCGGAGTCTTCGTGGGCACGATGGCGCAGGAGTACCACCTGGCCACCGGCGCCGACCCCCGGCAGATCGGGACGCACTCCGCCGTCGGCTGGGACAACTCGATCATCGCGGCCCGGATCGCCTACACCCTGGGGCTGCAGGGCCCCGCGCTGTCGGTGGCCACCGCCTGCAGTTCCTCGCTGACCGCCACCCACCTGGCGATGCGGAGTCTGCGCGACGGGGAGTGCGACCTCGCGCTGGCCGGCGGTGTCAACGTCATGCTGCACCCGCACACCACGGTCGCCATGACCAAGTTCGGCGGCATGAACCCCAGCGGTCAGTGCCGCGCCTTCGACGCCGGGGCGGGCGGCTACGTGCGCGGTGAGGGCTGCGGCGTGGTGGTGCTGCGCCGCCTGAGCGATGCGCTGGCCGCCGGCGACCGTATCTATGCCGTCATCCGCGGCAGCGCGGTCAACAACGACGGCGCCTCCAACGGCCTGACCGCGCCCAGCCTCCAGGCCCAGGTCGACGTGGTGCGCACGGCCTGGCAGGACGCCCGTATCGCCCCCCACGAGGTCTCGTACGTCGAGGCGCACGGCACCGGCACCCTGCTGGGCGACCCCATCGAGGCCGAGGCCCTGGGTACGGTCTTCGCCCCGGGGCGCGAGGAGGTGCTGCGGATCGGATCGGCCAAGACCAACTTCGGTCACCTGGAGCCCGCGGCCGGGGTCGTCGGCTTGATGAAGACCGTGCTGGCCCTGCACCACGGGCAGCTGCCCGCCAGCCTCCACTTCGAGGAGCCCAATCCGCACATCGACTTCGAGGGCCACAAGCTGCGGGTCGTCGGCACACAGCAGCCCTGGCCCGCGGCCCGCCGCCGCTACGCCGGGGTCAGCGGGTTCGGATTCGGCGGTACCAACGCCCACCTCGCTCTGGAGGAGGCCCCCTACCGGCGCCGTCGACTGGTGCCCGTGGCCGCGGAGAGCGAGCGGGAACTGGACGCCGCACTCACCGCGCTCGCCGCGTCCACCTCCCCAGAGGTGGCTCCGGCCCGTGTCGGCGGCCACCGTGCCGTGGCGGGCCTGACCGGTTCCGGCACGGTCGATGTCGTCGCCGGGCCGAGCCCGGCCGGTGAGCGTCCCGCGCTGGCCTTCTTCTTCTCCGGCCATGGCGCACAGTGGCTCGGGATGGGCCGGGACCTGCTGTCCGAACCCGCCTTCCGTACCGCCCTGACCGCGTGCGACGACGCCCTCCGTCCGTATACGGGCTGGTCGGTCGCCCGGGAGCTCCTTGCCGAGGACGGCCGCTCCCGTCTGGAGCGCACCGATGTCGTCCAGCCCGTCCTCTTCGCCGTCCAAGTCGCCCTCGCCCGCACCCTGGCCGCCTGGGGACAGCGGCCCGACGTGGTCTTCGGCCAGAGCGTCGGAGAGGTCGCGGCCGCCGTCGTCGCCGGCGCGCTGACCCTGGACGAAGGTGCCCGCCTGATCACCACCTGGTCCGCGCTCATCGCCGAGCGCGCCTGCGGCCGCGGCACCGTCG
Source organism: Streptomyces sp. NPDC002851 (assembly GCF_053591935.1). Classification (NCBI taxonomy): domain Bacteria; kingdom Bacillati; phylum Actinomycetota; class Actinomycetes; order Kitasatosporales; family Streptomycetaceae; genus Streptomyces; species Streptomyces sp. NPDC002851. Next base: position 11,200 of record NZ_JBSFUT010000074.1, read on the forward strand.
TCGTCTGCGACCTCACCGTCGAGCAGGCACAGGACCGCATCGCCGGGACCTCCCTGAGCATCGGCGGCCACCTCGCCCCCGACCAGGTGTGCCTCTCCGGCCCCCTCGAAGCCGTCGCACAGATCGAGCGCGCCCTCGCCGACGACGGCATCCCCGTGCACCGCGTCGGAATCGACTACGCCTCCCACAGCGCCGGACTGCGCGACCTCGCGCCCGAACTCATCGCACGCTTGGGCGACCTCCCCACCCGCACCACCGACGTGCCGTTCCTCTCCACCGTCACCGGCGCCCACACCGATGGCACCGCCCTCGACGCCGCGTACTGGGCGAGCAACATGCACGAACCCATGCTGCTCACCGAGTCCGTCCACGAACTCGTCCGCCAGCACGGCGAGGTGCGCATCGTGGAGCTCGGCCCCCACCCGATCGCCCAGCACTCCTTCCGACGCACCCTGGCAACCCTCGCCGAGCACGGCCCGAGCGGCGAGGCCCTCGCCACCTGCCGCCGCGACCAGCCCTCGCGTCAGGCCCTGGAGGACCTGATCGGCCGCCTGTGGTGTGACGGCTTCGAGGTGAACTGGGCGTCGGTGACCGGCACGTCCGCCGAGCCGGAGCAGTCCGGGCAGTCGGAGCAGTCGGAGCAGTCGGAGCAGTCGGATGTGCCGGTTGTGGTTCCGGTGTCGGGACACACGGCCGGGGCGTTGGCGGCGAACGCGGGGCGTTGGGCGGACTGGCTCGAGCAGACTGAGACGACGCCGATTCTTCGGGATGTGGCGGTGACAGCTGCTGGGCGTACGGCCTTTGAGTATCGGGCTGGTGTGGTCGCCGGGTCGGTGGGCGAGGCTGTCGCGGGTCTGCGTGCGGTCAGCGAGGGACGCTCAGCTGCCGGGGTAGTCACGGGATCTGCGCCCGGCTCAACTCCGGGTATCGCGTTTCTGTTCACCGGGCAGGGTGCTCAACGGGTCGGTATGGGCCGGGAACTGTACGAGGCCTTTCCCGCATTCGCCGAAGCCTTCGACGAAGTCTGCGGCCATGTTGATTTCGACCTGAAAACACT
>NZ_JBSFUT010000075.1:0-11662 GCF_053591935.1 Streptomyces sp. NPDC002851
GTCGTACTCGCCGTCGAGGCGACCGCCGGGGCCGACATCCTGGAGGGCTGGATACCCGCGGTCCCGAAGTGGGCCTGGGCGCTGCTCATCATGGTCGTCCTGACCGCGACCAACCTGGCCTCGGTCGGCTCCTACGGTGAGTTCGAGTTCTGGTTCGCCGGGATCAAGGTCGTCGCGATCGGCGCGTTCGTCGTCGTGGGCCTGCTCGCCGTCTTCGGCCTCCTGCCCGGCTCCGACAACCCGGGCGCGGGCTTCGCGCATCTCACCGACACCGGCGGCTTCCTGCCGAACGGCGCCGGGGCCATCCTCACCGGTGTCCTGATGGTGGTGTTCTCCTTCATGGGCAGCGAGATCGTGACGCTCGCCGCCGGTGAGTCGGAGGACCCGCAGCGCGCCGTGACCAAGGCGACCAACAGCGTGATCTGGCGGATCGCGGTCTTCTACCTCGGCTCGATCTTCGTCGTCGTGACGCTGCTGCCATGGAACAGCGATTCCATCACCAAGGACGGCTCGTACGTCGCCGCCCTGAACTCCATCGGCATCCCGCACGCCGGCCAGGTCATGAACGTCATCGTCCTGACCGCCGTCCTCTCCTGCCTCAACTCCGGCCTCTACACCGCCTCCCGAATGGCCTTCTCCCTCGGCCAGCGCGGCGACGCACCCCGCGCCTTCGCCCGCACCAACGCCCGTGGCGTGCCGCAGGCCGCGATCCTCGGCTCGGTCGTGTTCGGCTTTGTCGCGGTCTTCTTCAACTACAAGTGGCCCGACACCGTCTTCGCGTTCCTGCTCAACTCCTCCGGCGCCGTGGCCCTGTTCGTCTGGCTCGTGATCGCCGTGACGCAGCTGCGGATGCGCGGGATCATCATGCGCGAGTCGCCGGAGAAGCTGGTCGTGAAGATGTGGCTGTTCCCGGTCCTGACCTGGCTCACCATCGGCATGATCGTCTTCGTGATCGGCTACATGCTCGTGGACACCACCGGGCGCGAGCAGATGGTGCTCTCGCTGCTCGTCGCGGCCGTGGTGCTCGCGGTGGCCGGGGGCCGGGAGTGGGCCTGGAAGCGGGCGAAGAAGAAGTCTGCCGGACTCTGACGCGCCGCACCCGTCGTCGGGCGGGCCGGAAGACCGGTCGAACGGGGTCCGAATAACTGGTCGGACGGGGTCCGAAAAAGTTGACGGCGGATGTCAGGTTATGCGAGGACGCTGTCCCGCATGAACCAGCAGACACCTGTCACTCAAGGCCCCGTCCTGCGCCCCGGTCACCCCGGTTACGACGACGAGCGGTCCGGCTTTCAGGCCGCCTACGCCCACCGTCCCGCCCTGATCGTCGGCGCCGAGAGCGCCGCGGATGTCCGCGCGGGTGTGGCGTACGCCCGTGACCGGGGGCTCGGCGTTGCCGTCCAGTCCACCGGGCACGGGCTCTCCGCCGCCACCGAGGGCGGGGTCCTCATCACCACCGGGCGTATGAAGGACCTCGTCGTCGACCCCGTGCGGCGTACCGCGCGGGCCGCCGCCGGGGTCCGCTGGGCCGAGGTCATCGAGGCCGCGGCCGCGCACGGGCTCGCGCCGCTGAACGGCTCCGCGCCCGGCGTCGGCGTCGTCGGCTATCTGACCGGCGGCGGACTCGGCATCCTGGGGCGGCAGTTCGGCCCGGCCGCCGACCACGTACGGTCCTTCGACCTCGTCACGGCCGACGGGGAGCCGCGCCGCGTCGACGCGGAGCACGAGCCCGAGCTGTTCTGGGCGTTGCGCGGGGGCGGCGGCGGATTCGGGGCCGTGACGGCCGTGGAATTCGACCTGGTGCCGCTGCCCCGTGTGTACGGGGGGATCCTCGCCTTCGCCGACGAGCAGGTGGAGGGGGCGCTCGCCGCGTACGTGGCATGGGCGCAGGACCTGCCCGAGGAGCTGACCTCGTCCGTGGCCCTGATGCAGTGGCCGGACGCGCCGTTCGCGCCCGCGGCGTTCCGTGGGCGGTATGTGTTGCAGGTACGGGTGGCCTTCACCGGGTCCGCCGCGGAGGGCGAGCAACTGGTGGCGCCGCTGCGGGAGTTCGGGCCGCGGATCGTCGACAACCTGCGGGTGATGCCGTACACCGAGAGCCACACGATCCACAGCGATCCACCTGAGCCGCACCCGTACGACGGGGACAACGTGCTCATCGCCGACGCGCCGGACGCTGCCGCCCTGAAGTCACTGACCGGGACGGCCGCGCGGGGTGCGGTGGTGCAGGTCAAGCACCTGGGCGGGGCGCTCGGCCGGGCCCCTGCGGTGCCGAACGCTTCCGGGCACCGGCGGGCGCGCTGGCTGGTCTCCGCTCTCTCCGCGCTGTACGGGACCGATCGGGAGACGGTGCGGGGCGCGCATGCGCGGGTGCTTGCACCGCTGCGGGGCGCTGCGCTGGGCCGGAACCTGAACCATCTGTTCGGGGAGTTCGGCGTCGAGGTCGTACGGGATGCCTATGAGCCGGAGGCGTGGGCACGGCTGGGTGAGGTGAAGGCGGCGTACGACCCCGGGGGCATGTTCCGGTACGCGTACGGCGTGCGGCTCGGGGTGGGGAGTTAGTCCCCTACCCCGCCGCAGATATCGCGCAGGGGGGTACCTCCCTGCGCGAACGCAGTTGAGAGCTTGAGGGAGCGCTCGTCCTCGACCGCCGGACGGGCTACCGGACGGGCCAGGAGTTACTTGCCCAGCGCCTTCCAGGCCGTCGGCAGTGCACCCATCGCCAGTGCCGCCTTCAGCGCGTCGCCGATCAGGAACGGGACCACGCCCGCCGCCAGGGCCGCCGTGAGGGACATGCCGGTGGCGGCCATCAGCCACGGCACGCCCACCGCGTAGATCACCGCGGAGCCGGCCGCCATCGTTCCGGCCATCCGCAGCACCGAGCGGTCGCCGCCGCGCCGGGCCAGGGCGCCGACGATGGTCGCGGCGAGCAGCATGCCGAGGACGTATCCGAAGGAGGCGCCGCCCCAGCCCGCCGTACCGCCCTGGAACCACGGCATACCGGCCGCGCCCACGAGGGTGTAGACGAGGAGCGAGAGGAAGCCCCGCCCGGCGCCGAGCGCGGTGCCGACGAGGAGCGCGGCGAAGGTCTGGCCGGTGACCGGTACCGGGGAGCCGGGCACCGGGACGACGAGCTGAGCCGCGAGGCCGGTGAGCGCGGCACCGCCGACGACGAGCACGGTGTCCACCGCATACCTGGCGCGCGAAGCAGGCAGCAGGTCGGCGAGGACCTGACCGGGACGGGTGGTGACGGCGGCAGTGGCCATGGCGGGACTCCGGTACTGAAGAAGGGACGGGTAAAAGTGCGGGATTACTGCGGGACTACTGAAGTACGGACGAAGTACGGACAGGACTGCTCAAGTACGTACACGGGACTGCTGAAGTACGGGCAGAGCGGAACACGGCGACGTTAGCCGACGGCGCTGGGGCGATCACCGGCCACCGCCCACAAAGCAGCAGGTGAGCGCTTGGTGCGGACCGCACAAAGGAGCCGGGCCACCGGCCCCGACCGCTTTTGCGCGGACTGCCCCGCACGGGACAGACTGTGCACTCCCGTCAAATCGAAAGTCCGCACCATGCACGACGCCCTCGCAGCCGGGCCTTCCGCCGCCGGTCCTTCCACCGCCGAGCGGCACTCGCTCGTCGAGACCGAGCCGCTCTCGCACGGGCTCAAGCAGCGCCATCTGACGATGCTCGGCCTGGGCGGGGTGATCGGCGCCGGGCTGTTCGTCGGCTCCGGTGCCGGGATCGCCGTCGCCGGGCCCGGGATCGTGCTCTCGTATCTGATCGCCGGGCTGCTGGCGATGCTGATCATGCGGATGCTGGGCGAGATGGCCGCCGCGCTGCCCGCCTCCGGGTCGTTCTCGGTGCACGCCGAGCGGGCCATCGGGCGGTGGGCCGGGTTCAGCGTCGGCTGGCTCTACTGGTTTCTGCTCGTCGTGGTGCTCGCCGTGGAGGCCACGGGCGCGGCACAGATCGCCCATGGGTGGGTGCCGGAAGTGCCCCAGGCGACCTGGGTGTTGATCTTCATGGTGGCGTTCACCGCCTCGAACCTCGCGGCCGTGCGGAACTTCGGTGAGTTCGAGTTCTGGTTCGCCGCCCTCAAGGTCGCCGCGATCGTGCTCTTTCTGCTGCTCGGCACGCTCGCGATCTTCGGGCTGCTGCCCGACACGGATCCGGTCGGGTTCACACATCTCGTCGGTGACGGCGGGTTCCTGCCGAACGGCTGGCAGGGCGTCGTCTCCGGTGTGCTCGCCGTGGTCTTCGCCTTCGGCGGCCTGGAAGTGGTGACCATCGCGGCCGCCGAGTCCAAGGACCCGGCACGGTCCGTCTCGCGGGCGGTGCGCAGCGCGGTGTACCGGATCCTCTTCTTCTACATCGGTTCGATGCTGGTCGTCGTGACGGTGCTGCCGTGGACCGAGCAGCGGGCCGGACTCAGCCCGTACGTCGCGGTGCTCGACTCGATCGGGGTGCCGTCGTCCGGCCAGATCATGAACATCGTGGTGTTCGTGGCGCTGCTCTCCGCCCTCAACGCCAATCTGTACGGCGCCTCGCGGATGGTCTTCTCGCTCGCCGAGCGCGGTGAGGGGCCGCGGGCGCTGCTCAAGGTGTCACGGGGCGGGGTGCCGCGGCGCGCGGTGCTCGCCTCGGTGGCCTTCGGGTTCGTGTCCGTCGGGCTCAATCTGCGGTGGCCGGACACCATCTTCTTGTACCTGCTCAACGCGGTCGGCGCGGTGCTGATCTTCGTATGGACGCTGATCGCGGTCTCGCAGCTGCGGCTGCGGCGGCTGATCGAGCGGGAGGCGCCCGAGCGCCTTGTCCTGAAGATGTGGGCGTACCCCTATCTGACCTGGGCGGCGCTCGCGGGCATGGCCGCGGTCGTCGTACTGATGCTGTTCGACGACACCGCGCGGCCGCAGCTGCTCTGGTCGGCGGGGGCGGCCGCGGTGGTGCTGATCGTGGCGCTCGGGCGTGAGGGACGCGACCGCAGGCGGCGGCGCCTCAGCCCCGCGTCGGCGTCTGAGCCTCGTGCCTGATTCCCGAGACCTTCACATACAGTTCACAACTGTGTGCGGCGCGTAAGCGAAGTGTCCGCATTTCGAGCTGTGCCTTCTGTTGAGCGAACACGGCCCCCACACTGACCGGGTCCAGACCGCCACCTCACGTAATGGGCCCCCCATTCCAATGACTCGGACCACGCTCTCCCCCGGGGCGCCGGCCGACACGACGGAGAGCGGCTCTCCGCTGTCGAACGGCCTCAAGCAGCGTCACCTCTCGATGATCGCCCTCGGCGGCGTGATCGGCGCGGGCCTCTTTGTGGGCTCCGGCGCCGCGATCTCGGCCGCAGGACCGTCGATCATCGTCGCATACGCGATATCCGGCGCCCTCGTCATGCTCGTCATGCGGATGCTCGGCGAAATGTCCGCCGCCAACCCCGCATCCGGCTCCTTCTCCGTGCACGCCGAACGGGCCATCGGCCCGTGGGCCGGCTTCGCGGCCGGCTGGTCCTTCTGGTTCCTGCTCTGCGTCGCCGTCGGTCTCGAAGCCATCGGTGCCGCGAAGATCGCGCACGGCTGGGCGCCCAGCGTGCCGGAGTGGGGCTTCGTCGCCCTGTTCATGTTCACGTTCTGCGTCACCAACCTGATCTCGGTGAAGAACTTCGGCGAGTTCGAATTCTGGTTCGCGGCCCTGAAGATCGGCGCGATCCTGCTCTTCCTGGGCGTCGGCATTGCCGCCATCGCGGGCGTACTGCCCAACAACGAGGCGCCGGGCCTGGCCAACCTCACCGGCAACGGCGGGTTCTTCCCCAACGGCAGTGAGGGCCTGATCGTCGGCCTGCTCGCCTCGGTCTTCGCGTACGGCGGTCTGGAGACCGTCACGATCGCGGCAGCCGAGTCCAAGCACCCCGTGAAGGGCGTGGCGAAGGCCGTGCGCACGGCGATGTGGCGCATCGCGATCTTCTACATCGGCTCGATGGCGGTCATCGCGACCCTCGTGCCGTGGAACGACCCGGCGCTGCCCAACCCGGACAAGGGCTCGTACGTCGTGACCCTGGAGCACCTGGGCCTCCCGGCCGCGGGCCAGATCATGAACGTGGTCGTCTTCGTCGCCCTGCTCTCCGCGATGAACGCCAACATCTACGGCGCCTCCCGCATGGCCCGCTCGCTGGTCGCCCGTGGCCAGGGCCCGTCGGCGCTCGGCCGGGTCTCCGGCGGCGTGCCCCGGATCGCGGTCGCCACGTCCAGCGTCTTCGGGTTCGTCTGCGTGCTCCTGAGCTACTGGTACCCGGAGACCCTGTTCGCCTGGCTGCTGAACATGATCGGCGCGATCATCCTGGTCGTCTGGTTCTTCATCGCCGTCTCGCAGCTGCGGATGCGCAGGAAGCTGCAGCGTGAGGCGCCGGAGAAGCTCGTCGTGAAGATGTGGCTGTTCCCGTACCTCACGTGGGTGGCGCTCCTCGGCATGGCCGCGGTCTTCGTCCTCATGGCGCGTGAGGAGGGCACCCGGATCCAGCTGTACTACACGGGTGGCCTGGTCCTGGCGCTCGCCATCCTCGGCTACTTCCTCAACCTGTCGCGCGGCATCAAGGCCGCGCACGGCAAGGTCGACGACCTGGCCGCGGAGCTCGAGGCCCTGAAGTCCGGGAAGCTTCCGGCGGCACCGGCGGGTGGCGATGCGGCCCTCGAGGCGGCTGCCGCGAAGAACGACGCCGACTCCGACGCCGAGGAGGAAGCCACCTCTGAGGACGAGGCCGACGCGGCCGCCGAGGCTGACACCGAGTCGGACGCCAAGAGCAAGGACGCCGACACGGACGAGGACGCCGAATCCGACGCCGAAGCCAAGCCCGACGCGGACGCCGAATCCGACGAGCCCGGCGACTCCAAGGAGAAGGCCGACGCCAACGCCTGAACCGCCCGCCACGCGAGAGGGCCCCGCACGGATCGGATCCGTGCGGGGCCCTTTCTGTCTGGCCGTCTACACGCTGCGTCAACTGCATCGGGAGTGGCTCCCCCGCGCTGGCGGCTCGCGAACGCCACTGGCTGTGGCGCCCCCGGCTGCATCCTGCCTCCGCCGGGAGGCTGAGGCCGTTGACCGGGCCCCGCGCCCGGGCATCGCAGCCCGGGTGTCCTGCACGGTCAACGCCCCAGTGAAACCGGGTCCACCAGCCATCAGCCGGGATTGTGCCTTCGGTGGCTCGCGTGCGGCACCCCTAAGCGTGCCAGCCGGGCCCCCGCAAGGCTGAAGACCCTCACAGGTTCACCCCATCGAGCGACGATCGACAAGCTGCCTCTATGATGCACTTGCAAGTTATTTGCAATAAGCCCTGGAGGGGACCCGATGGCCGTCTACACACTCCCGGAACTCCCGTACGACTACTCCGCGTTGGCGCCCGTGATCAGTCCCGAGATCATCGAGCTGCACCACGACAAGCACCACGCGGCGTATGTGAAAGGCGCGAACGACACGCTGGAGCAGCTGGCGGAGGCGCGCGACAAGGAGACGTGGGGGTCGATCAACGGCCTGGAGAAGAACCTCGCCTTCCACCTGTCCGGGCACATCCTGCACTCCATCTACTGGCAGAACATGACCGGTGACGGCGGCGGTGAGCCGCTCGCCGTGGACGGTGTGGGTGAGCTCGCGGATGCGATCAAGGAGTACTTCGGCTCGTTCGCCGGGTTCAAGGCGCAGCTCAGCAAGGCGGCCGCGACCACCCAGGGTTCGGGCTGGGGCGTGCTCGCCTACGAGCCGGTGAGCGGGCGCCTGATCGTCGAGCAGGTCTACGACCACCAGGGCAACGTGGGCCAGGGCTCGGTGCCGATCCTGGTCTTCGACGCCTGGGAGCACGCCTTCTATCTCCAGTACAAGAACCAGAAGGTGGACTTCATCGAGGCCATGTGGCAGGTCGTCAACTGGCAGGACGTCGCCCGCCGTTACGCCGCCGCCAAGCAGAGCGCCACCAATCTGCTGCTCGCGCCGTAACGGCGCACGCCCCGATACGTCCTGCTCGTGATCGTCTTCTCAACCTTCACCGGGCAGGCGGAAAAACCGGAAGCCCCCGCGAGGACGTGACTCGCGGGGGCTTCCGCATCGTACGGAGCGTGGAAAACGTACGACCTACAGGTTGCTGAAGTCCGGGTCCTTGTCACGGGTGCGCTTGAGCTCGAAGAAGCCCGGGACCGAGGCCACGGCAAGGACGCCGTCCCAGAGACGGGCCGCCTCCTCACCCTGCGGGGCCGGCGTGACGACCGGGCCGAAGAACGCGATCTCGCTGCCGTCGGGGCCGGGGACCGAGATCACGGGGGTGCCGACCTCCTGGCCGACCTTGTCTATGCCCTCCTTGTGGGAGGCGCGCAGCTCCTTGTCGTACTGGAGCGAGTCCCAGTGGTCCATCAGCGAGGCGGGCAGGCCGACGTCCGCCAGGGCGGCGGCCACGACCTCCTTGTTCACACCCTCGCCGCGGTTGTGGATACGGGTGCCGAGCGCGGTGTAGAGGTCGCCGAGTACCTCTTCGCCGTGCTCCTCCTTGGCCGCCGTCGCGACCCGGACCGGGCCCCAGGACTTGCCGCCCGGGAGCATGTTCTCGCGGTACGCCTCGGGGAGCTGGTCCAACTTGTCCTCGTTGAGGACGCCGAGGCTCATGACATGCCAGCGGACCTCGACCGGGCGCACCTTCTGCACCTCGAGCATCCAGCGGGACGTGATCCACGCCCAGGGGCACAGCGGGTCGAACCAGAAGTCGGCGGTGACCTTCTCCGTCATGTCTCTCCTCGTACGTAAGAGTTCTCGTGAGAGTTGTCGCGCTCAAAGCCTCAGAATGGCGAACGCCGCAGGCCGGGCAGGCATTCCCGGATGGCTGTCTGCCCGGCCTGCGGGTCGCGGGCCGTGCGAGGATCGGGGACGATTCCAGCGACCTCGACCTCATGGCGTCACGAAGGAGTGCCCGTGCCCGGTGAGAACCTGACCCGCGACGAAGCCCGCGAGCGGGCCGCCCTGTTGTCCGTCGACGGGTACGACGTCGAGCTCGACCTGCGCTCCGCGGTCGGGGACGCATCGGCATCGGACGGCAGCCCGCGCACCTTCCGTTCGGTGACGACGATCCGGTTCCGCTGCGCCGAGCCGGGCGCGTCGAGCTTCGCCGACCTGGTCGCGCCGCGCGTCACGGCGGTCTCCCTGAACGGCACGGACCTCGACCCGTCCGAGGTGTTCGACGGCACCCGCATCCACCTCGAGGACCTGCGGGCGGAGAACGAGCTGGTGGTGGACGCCCAGTGCGCGTACAGCCGCACCGGCGAGGGCCTGCACCGCTTCGTCGACCCGGAGGACGGCGAGGTCTACCTCTATACGCAGTACGAACCGGCCGACTCCCGCCGGGTGTTCGCCAACTTCGAGCAGCCGGACCTCAAGGCGCCGTTCCGCTTCGAGGCGCGGGCGCCCGAGGGGTGGACGGTGTGGTCCAACGGCGCGGGCGAACACGTCGACAGCGTGTGGAAGTTCGCGGAGACCAAGCCGATCTCCACGTACATCACGGCGATCGTGGCGGGCCCGTACCACTACGTCACGGACACCTACGAGCGGACCTTCGAGGACGGCACGCGGCTCACGATTCCGCTGGGCGCGCTGTGCCGGAAGGGCCTCGCGCCGTATTTCGACGCCGATGACGTATTCCTGGTGACGAAGCAGGGCCTCGACTTCTTCCACGACCACTTCGACTACCCGTACCCCTTCGGGAAGTACGACCAGGCGTTCGTGCCCGAGTACAACCTGGGGGCGATGGAGAACCCGGGCTGTGTGACCTTCCGCGAGGAGTTCATCTTCCGCGGGAAGGTGACGCGGGCGTCGTACGAGCGGCGGGCCAACGTCATCCTGCACGAGATGGCCCATATGTGGTTCGGCGACCTGGTCACCATGGAGTGGTGGGACGACCTGTGGCTCAAGGAGTCCTTCGCGGACTTCATGGGCTCGTTCTCGATGGTCGAGTCCACCCGCTTCACCAACGGCTGGATCACTTTCGCCAACAACCGCAAGGCGTGGGCGTACCGGGCCGATCAGCTGCCTTCGACGCATCCGATTACCGCTGATATTCGTGACCTTGAGGACGCGAAACTGAACTTCGACGGCATTACGTACGCGAAGGGCGCGAGCGTGCTCAAGCAGCTCGTGGCGTACGCCGGGAAGGACGCTTTCCTGGAGGGGGCGCGGCGCTACTTCAAGCGGCACGCGTACGGCAACACGCGCCTCGGCGACCTGCTTTCGGCCCTGGAGGAGACCTCGGGCCGGGACATGACGACCTGGGCGCGGTCCTGGCTGCAGACGGCGGGCGTCAACTCGCTCACGCCGCTGGCGACGTACGACGCGGCGGGCCGCATCACTTCCCTCGCCGTGCTCCAGGAGGCGGTGGAGGCGTACCCCGAACTGCGGCCGCACCGCGTGGCGGTGGGACTGTACCGGCGCTCGGCGGACGGGGATCTCGCGCGGTACGCGCGCGCCGAGGTGGATGTGGCGGGGCCACGGACCGAGGTGGCGGAGCTCGTGGGCGAGGAGCGGCCCGAGCTGATCCTGGTCAACGACGACGACCTGACGTACTGCAAGATCCGCTTCGACGAGGGCTCGCTTGACACGCTGCGCGGGCACTTGGGGGAGGTGACGGACCCGCTGGCCCGGGCGCTGTGCTGGTCCGCGCTGTGGAGCCTGACGCGGGACGCGCTGATGCCGGCCCGGGACTTCATCGACCTGGTGCTGCGGTTCGCCGGGCGCGAGACCGATATCGGGGTGCTGCAGATGCTGCACACCTGGGCCCGTTCGGCGCTTACGTTCTACGCGGCGCCGCGGTGGCGGCCCGAGGGTGGACGCCTGATGTCCGAGGGCGCGCTGCGGGAGCTGCGTCTGGCCGAGCCGGGCAGCGAGCATCAGCTGGCGTGGGCCCGCTTCGCGGCCTCGGTCGCGGAGTCGGACGCGGATCTGGGGCTGCTTCAGGGCCTGTTGGACGGTACGGCGAAGATCGACGGGCTCGACGTGGACCAGGAGCTGCGCTGGACCTTCCTGGAGCCGCTCGCCGCGCACGGCCGGGCGGACGAGGCGGCGCTCGCGGCGGAGCTGGCCCGCGACGACACGGCCTCGGGCAAGCGGCACCAGGTGCGGTGCCTGGCCGCGCGGCCCTCGGCGGCGGTGAAGGCGCAGGCGTGGGCGCAGGTCGTGGAGTCGGACGAGCTGTCCAATGCGCTGGTGGAGGCGACGATCGCGGGGTTCACGCAGGCGTCGCAGCGGGAGTTGATCGCGGGGTATGCGCCGAAGTACTTCGCGGTGATCGAGCGGGTGTGGGCGGAGCGGTCGATCCAGATCGGGATGGATGTGGTGCGGGGGCTGTTCCCCGCGCTCCAGGACTCTCCGTCGACGCTGGCGGAGACGGATGCGTGGCTCTCCGCGCATCCGGATGCGGCCCCCGCCTTGCGGCGCCTCGTCCTGGAGGCCCGGGACGACCTGGCGCGGACGCTGCGGGGGCAGGCTTGCGACGGGGCGGCGGGCTGAGGCGGGTGGTTCTTCCCCACCCCACCCCTTCCCGAAAGCTTGCAGCAGCTTCGGGGGCTGCCGCCCCCGGACCCCCGCCGCAGGTATCGCGCAGGGGGGTACCTCCCTGCTCGAACGCAGTTGAGAGCTTGGGGGAGCG
>NZ_JBSFUT010000076.1:0-9744 GCF_053591935.1 Streptomyces sp. NPDC002851
GTCGCCGGGAGATCGCGGTCGACAAGACCGGCGGCTACCTCTACGCGGGACATGCTCCGGCTGCGGCGGCTGCTGCTTCGATCGATCGGCGCGGGACGGGTTGCGAAAGCCGCTCCCAGGGGACGGCCTACCGTGCGGCAGCGTCTCGACACGCACCGGAGTCGTCAGGACTCGGTGATCTTGATGTGCCGCGGCCTGGTGGCCTGCGCCTTGGGCACGGTGACGGTCAGCACCCCGTCATGGAGGGTTGCGCTGACCTCGTCCGCCTTGACATCGGCGGGCAGCGCGGCCCGGTACTCGAAGCAGCCGGTGCGGCGGGTGCTGCGGCGCAGCACGCCCTCGCGCTGTTGCCCTGACTCGCCCGCGGTCAGTAGCGCCGCAGCACACCGATCCCGTCCTCCAGAGGAGGTCCGTCGCTGGGGACGACGATCAGTTCGGCGCCGGTGGTGACGGCGGCGTGCAGCAGGGCGGCGTCAGCTGGTTGCCGCTCATAGCCGGTGAGGCCGAAGGTTTGGAGTTCCTCGGCGGAGAGCCCGATCTGCTCGAGGTCGCTGCTGACCCAGAGCGGGGGCCAGTCCTCGGCGGATCGGTTGACCAGCAGGGCTTCGGCCTGTCGGCGTTGCAGGGCCGCGACGGCGGAGGTCAGTCCCTCTTCGGTGGCGTGGTGGGCGCGCTGGGCGGCGAACATCTCAAGCCGGTCGAGGTCGTGTGCGGAGAGGCGGCCGCGGAAGAGGTCGGCGAGCTGAGGCTCGAGCAGGGCCCGGCCGGTCTGCTCGCCGTCGCCAACGCCAACGCCTCCGTCAACGTCTCCGCCATCGCCGACGCCTCCGCCTCCGCCTCCGCCGACGCCATCGCCATCACCGGAGACGGGGACTGTGGCCACACGATGGCGAACGGAGGTGGGCAAGCGGTTGGCGAGGACGCCACAGGCCCAGGTGTCCCCACAGAGCACGAGCGTGTCGGCGTGGCCGTGGTCGATGAGGTGGACCAGCTCGTCGGCGAGCCGCTCGGCCGCCTGCTGCCACTGGTGGACCGGTGTGTGCAGGTGGGTGAGGGCCCGTGGGGCGACCGCGCTGCTCGGCCAGCGGCCGGTCTGCAGCTTCACCCGTAGTTCCTCGGCCTTGGTGCCGCTGTCGTCCGGTGGGACGCGGGTGAGGAGAGCGGCGGCGTAGGGGATGTCGGGAGCGTGCTGAAGCGCCAAGGGCATGGCGTCGGGCAGCAGGTCATAGCTGGCTCTGTCCACGGGCGGAGGCTGCGGCAGCTCCTCAGTGAGGACCACTTCACCGTGAGTGGCGAAGAGGGCCTGGCCATGGCGGCCGGGCACGTCGGCGTCCGTCCCGACGGCTTCGGCGGAGGCGTCGGCGGTGGCCGGGTCGGCGCCGAGCTCGATGAGGTCCGAGCGCGCGTGGCGCCGGTGCAGCTCGATCGCCCTGTCCCAGTCCCCGGCGGCGACGACGTCCCGTGAAGTGTCCACGTAGACGGAGGCGTACGGGCCCGGCTGGGCATACAGGGGGTCGAGGAAACGCAGTTTCATGGAAATCGCTCCTTGCTCCGGCTCATGCGGCCTCCGCCCGTCATCGATAGAGCCGTACGGCGGGCTCGTGGTTCTCCTCCCAGCGGTCCCTGTCCCTGGCAACATTGCTGATCCGAGGGGGCTCCGACTGTGGCCAGATGTCTTTCCAGGAATCCTCCGTCTCCTCGGCGACGCGAACGGGCTGGCGGCACGGGGTGGACGCGTCGATGTCCGGGGCGCAGCTCCGCAGCTCGTCAGCCGTGGCCTCCGCGTCGCCCCGCACCGTGAAGGCCAGGAGTCTGAACGGGGCCCCGGGCCGCAGTTCGACGCAGATCACCGGATTGCCCGGCCGTATCGCAGCGAAGTCCTGCCCGCCGGGATGGCCGCGGGTGCCGACGCACAGCACGCCGGGGATCCAGACGCCGTGCTCAGCCACTCCGCGCAGCGCCCGCCACCAGTCGGGTTCCACTACCACCCGCTGCACGGCCGCCAGGGGCACGCGCACACTTCCCCGCCGCGCGGCCGCCTTCTCCAGCCACGACAGGCGCACCTCGAAGTCGTCACCCTTCACGAGAATCCGTGCCACGTTCACTCCCTCCCTTTCCTTCCCTTCCATTTCCTTCCCTTCCCTTCCCTTCCATCGTCGCTCCGAGTGGGGTTGATGACGCCCGACAGAGGCCCGACGGTCTCACCATGCGGTCGCCCGTTTACTCCCTATTTGGCGTCACCTTCAATGAGCCTTTCCTTCAGTTTGAGGAGATTCGTCATGAGCGAACATGTTCACGTTCGCCTCAGGGACGGCGTGCGGGTGACGGCCGACGGTGAACTGGTCGAGCTCTCCCACTGCCGCTGCGGCGCCACCTGGGCCAGGACCTACCGGGTGGCCGACGGCGCTCCCGAGGAATGAGGAGCGGCCAGGCTCGGGATGATGCCGCCGGCCACGACGGTGCGGCGGCGGTCGTCGGAGAGGCGATGGCGGATCTCGTAGCTCTCGTCCTTGGTGGTGTTGTGCAGTCGCAGGCGGGGGTCGGCTCCGGGGGCGAGTGCGGCGTGCAGGTTCTCAAGGCGTAGCCGGTCGTCGACGTCGATGCGGTCGTAGTCGTCGGCCTTGTCGAACTCCAGTGGAAGGACGCCGTAGTTGGCGAGGTTCTGCCAGTGGATGCGCGCGTACGACTTGGCGACGACCGCGCGCAGCCCCAGGTGCCGGGGCGTGATGGCGGCGTGTTCGCGGGAGGAGCCCTGGCCGTAGTTCTCCCCGCCGACGACGAAGTGCCGACCCGGTCCGGCGTCGGTGGCGAGTTCGGCGGCGCGCCGCGGGTAGTCGGGGTCGATGCGGGTGAAGGTGAACTCGGCGAGCTTGGGGATGTTGGAGCGGTACGGCAGTGCCTTCGCCCCGGCCGGTGAGATCTCGTCGGTGGATACGTTGTCACCGCACTTGAGCAGGACCGGGCCGTCCAGCACGTCGGGCAGCGGGTCGAGGTCGGGCAGGCCGGAGATGTTGGGCCCGCGTTCCAGGTCGATGCGCGTGGCCTGCTCGGGCGGCAGCGGCGGCTCGAGCATCGCGTGGTTCACCGAGGCGCGTTCGGGCAGGCGGAGCCGCGGATACGGTGTGCCCTCCTTGGCCGCCCAGTCGCGGGGGTCGGTGATTTCGCCGGTGAGCGCGGAGACGGCCGCCGTCTCCGGGGAGCACAGCCAGACCGCGTCCCCTTCGGTGCCCGAGCGGCCGGGGAAGTTGCGCGGGAAGGTGCGCAGGCTGGCCAGGCCGGGGACCGGGGCCTGGCCCATGCCGATGCAGCCCAGACATCCGGCCTGGTGGATCCGGGCCCCGGCGGCGATCAGCTCGAAGGTGGAGCCCGTCTTGGTGAGGTCGGTGAGGATCTCGCGGGAGGTGGGGTTGACGTCGAAGCTGACGGCGGGACGGGTCTGGCGGCCTGCGACGATGGCGGCGGCGATGGCGAAGTCACGCAGCCCCGGATTGGCCGAGGAGCCGATGACGGCCTGTCCGATGGGTTCGCCCGCGACCTCGCGCACCGGGACGACGTCGCCGGGCGACGTGGGGCGGGCGATGAGGGGTTCAAGGGTGGAGAGGTCGATCTCGTCGATGAGGTCGTAGACGGCGTCCGGTTCGGCGACCAGCTCGCGGAAGTCGGCCTCTCGGTCCTCGGCCCGCAGGAAATCCCGTACGGCGGCGTCGGCGGGGAAGACGGAGGTGGTCGCGCCCAGCTCGGCGCCCATGTTGGCGATGACGTGCCGGTCCATGGCGGTCAGCTCCGCGAGGCCCGGGCCGTGGTACTCGAGGATCCGGTTGACCGCCCCCTTGACGCCGTGCCGCCGCAGCAGTTCGAGGATCACGTCCTTGGCGCTCACCCACTCCGGCAGGTGTCCGGTCAGGCGGATCCCCCAGATCTCCGGCATGGTCACCCGCAGCGGCTGTCCGGCCATCGCGAGCGCGACTTCCAGGCCCCCGGTGCCCAGAGCGAGCATGCCGAGCGACCCGGCGGCGCAGGTATGCGAGTCCGATCCGGCCATTGTCTTGCCGGGGATGCCGAAGCGCTGCATGTGCGTGGGGTGGGAGACGCCGTTGCCGGGCTTGGAGTACCAGATGCCGAAGCGACGGCAGGCCGAGCGCAGGAAGGCATGGTCCTGGGCGTTCCGCTCGTCCGCCTGGAGCAGATTGTGATCGACGTACTGGACGCTGACCTCCGTACGCACCCGGTCAAGACCGAGCGCCTCCAGCTCCTGCATCACGAGCGTGCCGGTGGCGTCCTGGGTGAGGGTCTGGTCGATCCGCAGACCGACCTCGTGGCCCGGTTCCATCCGGCCGTCGACGAGATGGCCGTCGATCAGCCGATGCGCCAGCGTGCCGTGAGAGCCCGTCACACTGCCCACGGTGCGCGCCACACCCGGCACGAGCAAGCCGACGTGGTCCGGCGCGACGCGCATGGATCTGTGTCAGTCGTGCCCGCTGCCCGACAGCCCCAGCGCGCCAGGGCTGAGCGTGAGCGCGTTGGCGAGGTGCTCGCGGTGCCGGAGCAGCGCTTCGGGGGTGATGCCCTTGTCCGCCACGGCTTGGGCGAGGTCGTCGGTCGCCACTTTGAGTGCGGCGTTGATGGCGGCAGCCTGCACGCGGACCTCGAGCGCGTCGGTCGGCAGGCCGGTCGCGGACGGGCCCACGGGCAACTACGCCACCGAAGAGGCCGACCATGCACGCATGCGTCGGCTACTGACCCCGGCGTTCTCGGCCAAGCGGATGCGGATGCTCTCCGATCACATGCAAAACCTGGTCGACGGGTATGTGGACCAGCTGCTCGCCGAGCATGCCGCCGCACCCGGCGGGGTCGTCGACCTGCACACCGGTCTGGCCTTCCCGCTGCCGGTCGCGGTCATCTGCCGACTGCTCGGCGTGCCCGAGAACGACCGTACGTACTTCGCCTCGCTGTCGGAGCGCATGGCCAACTACGCCATCGGCGACGAAGCCCACCGGGCGCGGGACGAGTTCAGCGACTACATGACCGGTCTCGCCGAGGCCAAGCGCGCACGGCCGGGCGAGGACGTGATCTCCGACCTCGTACGTGCCCAGAGTGCCGACGCGGACTACGACTACGACGACATGATCGAGCTCTGCGTCGGGCTGCTGTTCGCCGGGCACGAGACCACGGTCAACCGCATCGGTCTGGGCACGCTCTTCCTGCTCACCCGCCCCGACCAATGGCAGGCGCTGACCGCCGACCCCGCCGGGCGGGTCAACGCCACCGTCGAGGAGATCATGCGCCTCGGCGCGCCCGGTGACCTGGGTCTGCTGCGGTACGCCCACACCGACGTCGACGTCGCCGGGGTCACCATCCCGCGCGGCGACGCCGTGATCCTGTCGATCAACTCCGCCAACCGCGACGCCTCCGAGTACACCGACGCCGAGACGTTCGACCCCGACCGTCCGGAACGCGTCCATCTCGGCTTCGGCCACGGCGCGCACTTCTGCATCGGCGCGAGCCTGGCCCGCACGGAGCTGCGCGTCGTGTTCGCCACGCTGGCCCGCCGCCTGCCCGGTCTGCGGCTCTCCGAGGAGCTCGATGAGCTGGAGGTGCGTACGACCCTCACCGGCGGTGTCACCGAGCTTCCGGTGACCTGGTGACTCCAGCGCGACGAGGACGGCATCGTGGTGCTCCTGAACGCCGATCCGCCGACCGAGCGACTGGCGGACCTGCGGCACGCCGCCGCGGGCTGCCCGGCACAGGCCATCAGCGTCGAGGCGTGACTCGTCCGGCCGCCTGCTTCTCGAGTTCCGCCTTGGTGAGCGGCGACTGCTCCCCGTCGGCCGCGTTGGCGCACCGCGGGCACGCGGGAAACCACCCGCCCAGGTGCGCAGGCCGATCACGACCGGGGCGAGGGAGGGTGATCGGTCGAAGGGCGGAGACGCGATGGGAGGCGAGACGCGACGGGAGGAGAGACCCATCCGCTTCTCGCGGATCCTGATTGCGTGGTGCACGGCTCGGTGTCCGCTTCCCCGCGCCTCTGTAGGCGAGTCCCTCCTCACTTTCAGTGAAGCACGGACCGAAGGCTCGGGCGAGGGCTCTCCGGGTACCGCCAGGAGCGCAGGGCCGACCGGTCCTCACCCCCCGGGGGGGGCACACTGCGCCGTGCTCGCTCACCCGTCGGGACGCGCAGCCGGTCCCTGGGGCATGGTCTGCGTCGTCGCGGTGTGGGCGCTGACCGTGACCGGGGGGTGGGCCCTGGTCTACTGGCCGCCCATGCCCGAAAGCTTCGCGCACTCCTCCGAGCTCGTCCCGGCCGAGCACGGGGGGGGGCGGTGGACGCGGTGTACATCTCCTTGGTTACGACGGCGACGAGAACACCTCACTCCCCCGGCACATCGGCCACGCCCTCGGCCTCGGCCTCGCGGACGGAGCAGCAAACGCGCGCCCTCCCCGCGTCCGGCGCTCAGCCACGGTCGGCGTCTTCACCTCGTACGCCTCCGACCACGGCCACCGTCCCTGAAGGATCAGCGCGGCGCCTCGACGACCGACCGTCACGCAGACGACCGACCGTCACGCAGTCGCCGTCCCGCAGGACATGGCCGAGGGCCGGGCTCACCGGACCCGACCGGCGGCCTCGTCGCGGTGGGATGGTGCGGGCGGCAGTACGCATGCCAAGACGGCGACGGCCGCGCAGACGGCCGCGATGGCCAGGAACACCGTCCGGTAGGAGGCGGCCGTGCCGTGGGCCGAGGCTGCGAGGGTGACCAGGGCGGCCAGGCCGACGGCGCCGCCGATCTGCCGGGTGGCGTTCATCAGGCCCGAGGCCGCGCCGGCGTCCTGGGAGCGGATGCCGGAGGTGACCGTGGTGGTGATCGGGGTGATCAGCAGGCCCATCCCGGCCGACATCACGAGGGCGGGCCCGAGCAGCCCTTCCACGTAGCCACTGTGATCGCCGATACCGCTCTGCCACAGGAATCCGGCGGCGGACAGCAGCGCACTGCCCACCATCAGGTTTCGAGGGCCGCTGCGTCGCATGACCGCGGGGGCAAGTCGGGCGGCGGCGATGCCGACCAGGGTGTGCGGCAGGAAGCCGATGCCGGTCGCCAGCGCCCCGTAGCGCAGGACGTCCTGCATATAGAGCGAGAGGAAGTACCACATGGGGATGAAGCAGGCCCCGGCGAGGAGCATCACCGCGTTACCCGCCCACACCGGCCGCATCCGCACCAGGCGCGGCGGCACCAACGGCGCGGCGGCGTAGCGGACTTCGGCCACCGCGAACAAGGTCAGCGCGAGGACACCCACGGCCAGACCGGTCAAGGTCGTCGGTCCGCTCCAGCCGTGCCGCTCGGCCTGGGTGACGCCGTGGACGAGCGCGCTCACGCCCACCGTGGCCAGCACCGCCCCCGGCAGGTCGAGTCGCCCTCTCCCGGTCGCCTCGGCCGAGCGGTCGGCGGGCAGCAGGCGAACGGTGGCGAGTACGGCGGCCGCGCCGACGGGAACGTTGATCAGCAGGATCCATCGCCAGGACAGCGACTCGGTGAGCACGCCCCCGATCACGTTGCCCGCCGCACCGCCCGCGGAGCTGACCGCCGTCCAGATCGCCAACGCCCTTATACGGGCGGGCCCTTCGGCGAAGGTGGTGGTCAGGATCGTCAGGGTGGCCGGAGCCAGTACGGCGGCTCCCAGGCCCTGCACGGCCCGCATCCCGACCAGCAGCCCCGGCGTGGTCGCGAGCCCGCCCACCAGACTCGAGGCGGAGAACAGCACCAGGCCCCACACGAAGACCCGGCGGCGCCCGTACAGGTCCGCGAGCCGCCCGCCGAGCAGCAGGAACCCGGCGAAGACCAGCGCATAGCCGCCCACCACCCACTGCAGCCCGGCCGCGTCGAAGCGCAGGGCGGACCGGATGGAGGGCAGGGCGACGTTCACCACCGAGACGTCGAGGACCACCATGAACTGCGCCGCGCACGCCAGCCACAGGACCGCCGACGCGGCGCGGCGGCCCGGGACTTCACCCCTCGACCCGGCGTCCGGTCGGCTGCCTGTGCCGGGTGCTTCGCGATTCCCCATGCCCTCGCCTCCCCATGCTCTCGCCCGAGGTCGTCCGCCCAGTTTTTATCGTACGGCGGTACTATGAAAACTCATCGCCGCACTCGGCGGAAGGGAAACGGAAGGGGAAGGGGAACCGGTGCCGAAACGGGTCGATCACGCCGAACGGCGGGCGCACATCATCGACGCCCTGGTCCGGGTAGCCGCGGCCGAAGGGCTGCACGCGGTGACGCTGCGCGCGGTCGCCGCCGAGGCGGGCATGTCACTGAACCTGGTGCAGTACTACTTCGACACCAAGGCGGGGCTGATGCACGCCGCCCTTGAGCGCCTTGAGGAGCAGAGTCACGCCCGCTGGTCGGCCCGCCTCGCCGGGCTGCCGCAACCGGTGACCGCACTCGCCTTCGTCGAGACGTTCCTGGCCGAGGCGTTGCCCACCGACGAGGCCGGCCGCGCCTTCCACCTGGTGTGGACCTCGTACGCGGTGATGGCCATGACCGACCCCGAACTCGCCGCCCAGCCCTTCGTCGAGGGCCCCAACCGTCTGGAGCGACAGTTGACCGACGTACTCCGGCAGGCCAAGGACGAGGGCGCGCTCGACCCGTCACGGGACGCGGCGGGCGAAGCCGCGCACCTGCTGACCCTCTCCCACGGCCTGGGCACCAGCGTCCTGGTCGGTCAGCGGAGCGCGACGGATGCCATGCAGATCCTGCGCTCCCACCTGAACCGGCTGTTCGCCTCCTCGTAGGACGGGAACCGAGCGCGCACGCGGAGCGAGTCGGCGTCAGCCTGGCAAGCTCCCCGCTTCCAGATGACGGCGCAGGGTGGCGGCGAAGTCCTCCGCGGCCATGAGCTGGGCGCGCAGAGTCTCGCAGCGGGCGTCGGCGACCTTGCGGTACGAGTCGAGCCGCTCGGTCAGCCGTGCCCGCTCCTCGCCGGTGGGCGGGTCCTCCGTGACGGCGAGCCGGTCGGTGATCTCGAGGAGATCGCGCATCTCCTCGAGGCTGAAGTCGAGGGGCTTCATGCGGCGGATGACCATGAGGCGGTCGACGTCGGCCTCGGTGTAGAGGCGGAAGCCGCCCTTGCTGCGGGCGGAGGGGATCACAAGCCCGACGTCCTCGTAGTGGCGGATGGTGCGCAGCGACAGGCCGGTCCGCTCGGCCACTTCGCCGATCTGCATCTGCCGCTCGCTCATCGCCGCATCTTCCCCTTGTTGTTTCCGCCGTCGTTTCCGCCGTTGTTCCCGACGGTTTTCAAATCCGCGATCTCTACCATCGTACGTGAGGCGAATCACAGGATCTTGGGCGCCGTTTACCTGCATTTCACAAGCCTCAGGTCGCACTCTGCCGTCACGTCAGGGTAGTCTTTTTGCGATCGTCGCCGCTGTACAGAGGTACGACCGAGACGTTCCGTCGCTCCAGGAGCCCCGACCGGGCCCCGGCGGCACCCGAAGACTTCCGGGCAATGATGCCCGACCGGCGGCCACCGCGGCCGCCCACCCTCCGGCAGGGCCCCCGACGCGGCCGGGCCACCGGAAGATTCCCCCCTCAGGTCCCGAGGGCGGGATCACGCACGAACGCGTATGGGTCGACCGGCGACGGTGACGCCTGCGCCCGAACGGAAACGGTTGCATGTCCTCACCGCAGTCCTCCTCCCTGTCCGCGCGGCTGTCGCGCCCTGACTGGCTGGCGTCTCCGAAGGTCTTCCGTA
>NZ_JBSFUT010000077.1:0-8761 GCF_053591935.1 Streptomyces sp. NPDC002851
CGTAAGCAGGGGGCGCTGCCCCCTGCACCCCCGCTCCTCAAACGCCGGAGGGGCTTGATGGGGCGGGCGGTACTTATCAGCCCGTCCGGCGCTTGAGGACGAGCGCGTTCAGCGCGATACGGGGTCTGGGGCGGAGCCCCAGTTCGGGAAGGGGCGGGGCTGGGGAATAAAACCCACGAGAGGAACCCCCATGAGCACCACCCTCATCACCAACATCGGCAACCTCGTCACCAACGAACCGGACCTCGGCGAAGGGCCCCTGGGCCAGGTCCAGGACGCAGCCATCGTCCTGGAAGGAGACCGCGTCGCCTGGGTCGGCCCCGCCGGCGCAGCGCCCCCCGCCGACACCCGCCACGACGCCGAAGGCCGCTCCGCCATCCCCGGGTTCGTCGACTCGCACTCCCACCTCGTCTTCGCCGGCGACCGTACCCAGGAGTTCAACGCCCGGATGTCCGGCCGCAGTTACTCCGCAGGCGGCATCCGGACCACCGTCGCCGCCACCCGCGCCGCCAGCGACGAAGAGCTCGAGGCGAACCTCGTACGGTATCTGCGCGAGGCCGCCCGCCAGGGCACGACCACCTTCGAGACCAAGTCCGGATACGGCCTGACCACGGACCACGAGGCCCGCGCCCTGCGCATCGCCGCCCGGCACACCGATGAAGTCACCTTCCTCGGGGCGCACATCGTCTCGCCCGACTACGCCGACGACCCCGGCGCCTACGTCGACCTCGTCACCGGCGAGATGCTCGACGCCTGTGCCCCGTACGCCCGTTGGGTCGATGTCTTCTGCGAGAAGGGCGCCTTCGACGGCGACCAGGCGCGCGCCATCCTCACCGCGGGCCGGGCCAAGGGCCTCACCCCGCGCGTGCACGCCAACCAGCTCAGCTACGGGCCCGGCGTACAGCTCGCCGTGGAGCTCGACGCGGCCAGCGCCGACCACTGCACGCACCTCACCGACGGCGACGTCGACGCGCTCGCGCACGGCAATACGGTCGCCACGCTGCTGCCCGGCGCCGAGTTCTCCACCCGCGCCGAGTGGCCCGACGCGCGCCGCCTGCTCGACGCGGGCGCGACCGTGGCGCTCTCCACGGACTGCAACCCGGGCTCGTCGTTCACCTCGTCCATGCCGTTCTGTATCGCCCTGGCGGTACGGGACATGGGGATGACCCCGGACGAGGCCCTCTGGTCCGCCACCGCGGGCGGCGCACGCGCCTTGCGGCGTACGGACGTCGGGCGACTCACCCCCGGCTCCCGCGCCGACCTGGCGCTGCTCGACGCGCCCAGCCACGTGCACCTGGCCTACCGGCCGGGCGTGCCGCTGGTCAACGAGGTGTGGCAGCGGGGCGTACGGGTGGCCTGACCCCCGTCGTCGTACCCGAAGACCCGTACAAACGGTTCGGCGCCGGTGCGGGGGATCCGCTCCTCGCGGACGGATCTCCCGCACCGGCGCCGTGCCGTACAGCGCGATGTGCCGTATTACACCTCGAGTTACTCGGAGAGTTACTCCTCGACCGTCAGCCCCTTGCGCAGCCGTACCAGCGTGCGCGACAGCAGGCGGGAGACGTGCATCTGGGAGATGCCCAGCTCGTCACCGATCTCGGACTGCGTCATGTTCGCCACGAAGCGGAGCGAGAGGATCTTCCGGTCGCGCGGCGGGAGTTCGGCGATGAGGGGCTTCAACGACTCGACGTACTCGATGCCTTCGAGCCCGTGGTCCTCGTAGCCGATCCGGTCCGCGAGCGCGCCCTCGGAGTCGTCCTCCTCCGGCTGCGCGTCGAGCGAGCTGGCGGTGTACGCGTTGGACGCCGCCATGCCCTCGACGACTTCCTCGTTGGAGATGCCGAGCCGCTCGGCGAGCTCCGTCACCGTCGGCGCGCGGTCCAGCTCCTGGGCGAGCGCGTCACCGGCCTTGGCGAGGTCGAGGCGCAGCTCCTGAAGTCGGCGCGGGACGCGCACGGACCACGAGGTGTCACGGAAGAAGCGCTTTATCTCGCCGACGATGGTCGGCATCGCGAAGGTCGGGAACTCGACGCCACGGCTGAGCTCGAAGCGGTCGATCGCCTTGATCAGGCCGATCGTGCCGACCTGGATGATGTCCTCCATCGGTTCGCTGCGGGAGCGGAACCGGGAAGCGGCGAACTTCACCAGGGCGAGGTTGAGTTCGACGAGCGTGTTGCGTACGTACGCGTACTCGTGGGTGCCTTCCTCGAGCGATTCGAGGCGCTCGAAGAGGGTCTTGGACAGGGCCCTTGCGTCCAGCGGAGCGACTTCGTCGTAGGGCGGAATCGCCGGGAGATCCGCGAGTCCCGGGATTCCGTGCAGATCCGCGCCGAGACCTTCGAGGAGGTCCGTGGCGTCAGCGGCGTCTGCGGTCTCCGACATGTCCGTGGCTTCCGCTGCGGCTTCCGCGATCCCGGGAGCCGGAATCTCGGCGAGCTCAGCGAGCTCGGCGTGCGGGGCGTCCGCGGCCTCCGCGACATCCGCGACCTCCTGGAGGTCGGTCAGGCCCAGGGCGTCGTGCGGGGCCGTGCTCTCCGTGCGAGGGGCCGGGAGCCCGTGGAGTCTGGACTTGAATCGTTCCGTCGGGGGTGTCGACGTCGCTTTTCGGGTATGCGATGCGTCGAGCCGGGGTGACATGGGGGTCCTCCATCGTTCTCGGCATATGGCTGCCGATGCCAATACGTGCACTGCGGTGTGCGGCGCCTCCGAAGCCGGCGATGTTTGATTGCGGTCTATCTAGCCCTACCCGCTTCCGGGTGCCACTCGCAAGTGCAGTATGCGGTTAAATGTCCGATTTCGGGGGGATGTTCGGGTACCGGGTCGCGTAATGAAGGCGTAGGGTTTTACGGCGTCAACCACCAGCTCGAGACCTTCGGAAGTGAGACGGCATGGACCGAGGGACGGTCGGCAGCGCCAACCGGGGCCGGCTTCGGGTCGAGGTGCACAGTGAGGGCCGTAGTGCCGTCGTAACGCCGGTAGGTGAGTTGGATCACCACACCGCGGATCTGTTGCGGGACGCCCTGGACGGCTGTCTGGCCGAGGGTGAGGCTCGTCTCGTCGTGGACTGTGGGCGGCTCGAGTTCTGCGACTCGACCGGGCTCAACGTCCTGCTTGGTGCCCGGCTCAAGGCCGAGGCCGCGGACGGCGGGGTCCATCTGGCCGGGATGCTGCCGGTGGTGGCCCGGGTGTTCGAGATCACCGGTGCGGAGGCCGTTTTTACGGTGCACGCGTCGGTCGAAGCCGCCTTGGCGGAGTGAACGGGTGAGCTGCGCCACAGTTGGCTCCCTTTATCGAGACTTCCACTATCGAGGTCTCCGCATTCAAGGCCCCCGCCATCAAGACCTCTGTTATCAAGATGCGATCGAGGCGTAACCCGCATCACACTGTCCGGACACAACTCGTGGGTGTTCCCCCGCATTGGCCGGGCAGGAGACGACTGAGTTTGTGTCCCTACAGATCCATAGAGATCGACGAGCTGGTGAATCGGTGAGGTGAAGCGCTGATGAGCACCACCCGGCCCCTTTCGCCGGGCGACCGCGGCCCGGAGCCGTGCGCTGCCCCCGCCCAGGCGGCGCGCTCCCCGCGCCAGGTGCGCAAGGTGAGCCTCAACGGCGCCAGTGGCGTCGTACCGCTCGCCCGGGACTTCACCCGCCAGGCGCTCGGCGACTGGGGCTGGCTCCCGGCCGCCAACGCCGACCAGCGAGCCGCCGCCGAGGACGTACTGCTCGTCGTCTCCGAACTGGTCACCAACGCCTGTCTGCACGCCGAAGGCGCCGACGAACTGCGGATCGGCTGCGACGGCAAGGTCCTCCGCCTGGAGATCACCGACCGCGGCACCGGCCAGCCCGCGCCGCGCACCCCGCACCGCGCCGGACGGCCCGGCGGGCACGGCATGTTCATAGTGCAACGCCTTTGCCTGGACTGGGGGGTCGTCCGCACGCCCGGACAGTCCGGCAAGACGGTCTGGGCGGAACTGGCCGCGCCGGGCTAGTCCCACCCTCCGGCCACCCTCTCGAGCCGCTTCCCGACCGACGCCTACAGCCCTGACATCGGGGCTGTCTTTTGTCTTCCCTCCCCAAGGCGCCGGGCGTACCTTGAGCGCCCGATCTGATGTGCCGTCAGGAAGTGTCAGGGTGCGAAGTACCTTCGGCTGAGGGGACCTTGAAGTGTCGTACAGGAAGAAGGGGGCCGCCCGCGCGGCGGCCGTGGCCGTGGCCGGATCGGTGGTGGTGCTCCTTGCCGCACCCGCCGCGCACGCCGAGGTCGTGGACGTCGACTATCAGTGCAAGACGCCGATCGGCAACAAGGGCGCCGTCTCGCCGATCGACATCAAGGGCACCAAGAGCGGCAGCGCGTACAAGCTGGTCATGTCCTTCGAGAAGGGCGTCTCCTCCAGCCCGGTCGAGCTGGGCAAGGGCGCGATGAAGCCCAGCGCCCTGATCAAGCTCGGCGGCGCGGAGAGCGGCAATGTGCCGGTGTCCGGGCCGCCCAACGACAAGGCCATTCCCGCCAACACCCCCATCAAGATCAACGACTTGTCGGGGACCTATACGCCGAAGAAGAGCGGGAAGGTCACGTTCACGGCGTCGACGCTGACGATCAAGGCGCTCGGTACGACGACGACCTGCACGCCCAAGAACAACCCCAAGCCGTCCCTGACCCTTGACGTCACCGCGGCGGCGGGCGGAAGCGCTGCTTCGGGCGGCGGCGAACTGCCCCAGACCGGCCCCGAGGACTCGGCGATCGCGCTCGGCACGCTCGGCGGGACGGTCGTCCTGATCGGCGCGGCGGGGGTGCTCTGGCTGACGAGGCGAGGGCAGGGGCAGGCGGCGCGCGGGTAGGGGCTTCCGGATCACGTATCCGTGCCGTCGGCTCGGTTGCCGTACCTGGGGGCTGCGCCCCCAGACCCCCGCTTTGTCGCGCTGAACGCGCTCGTCCTCAAACGCCGGACGGGCTGAATTTGGAGCCGCCCATGCCCTTCGGGTCCCGCGCCCTCGCCGCCCTGCTGCTCGCCGCGGCCCCCCTCGCGCTGCCCGCGGACGCGGACGGCGGCGGCTGGAGCGTCACCCCGTCCGCCGGTGGCGGCTCGCGGCCCGCTGAGGACGGGCGGCCGTACTTCTATCTGGAGGGCGCGCCCGGCGCCGTACTGGAGGACCGGGTCGCCGTCACCAACCCGGGCGACGAGCCGCACACCGTACGCCTGCGCGGCGCCCGGGACGCCGGTGCCTGGATCCGGCTCAAGGACGACAAGGTGACGGTGCCGCCGCGCACCCGCGCCGAGGTGCCGTTCACCGTGACCGTGCCCGAGGGCGCGGTGCCGGGCGACCACCCGGCCTCGCTCGTGGTGCGCGAGGACGGTAGCGGCCGGGGCGCCGACGTACGGGTGCACCTCCGGGTCAGCGGCCCGACCCTCGCCGCGCTCACCGTCGAGGACGTCCGGGTCGACGGCGGCCATATCTCGTACGCCCTGGTGAACCGCGGCAACACCGCCCTGACCCCGAAGCTCGCGGTACGCGCCGACGGGCTCCTCGGGCGGCGGCTCCTGGACCGCGCCCCGCGCACCCTGCCGGTCGAGCTGGCGCCGGGCCGCCGGATCACCCTCCGCGAGCCGTGGCCGGACGTGCCCGCCCTCGACTCGGCGGATGTGCACCTGACCGTGACGGGGGCGGGCGGGGCCCGGGACGAGGCCGAGGTTTCGGTGCGGTTCGCGTCCGGGGATGCGGTGGCGGCGGTCGGGGGCGGGCTGCTCGCTCTCGTGGGCGGGGCTTATTGGGGCGTACGGGAATGGGGTCGGCGGCGGCGCGGAGGCGCCGACGAGGTGAGGGGAGCGCGGACGTGACGGAGGTAATTCAGCCCGTCCGGCGTTTGCGGACGAGCGCGTTCAGCGCGATGAACGGGGGTCCGGGGGCGCTGCATCCGTCAGCGGCTTCGCCGCGGGCCCCGCAGCGCCGTCAGCCACGCGGCGTTAGCCGCATATTCCATACAGCCGGGAAGGGGCGGGGCCGGGGAGCAGGCCCGCCGCAGGCGACGCCGAGACGCGCCGGACAGATCCTGATGCGGGCACGGGCGGTGCTGCTCGCCATCGTCGTGGCGCTGACCCTCGCGGTCGCCGTCCAGCCCGCACAGCTGGCGACCGCCGCCGAAGACGGCAACCCCGAGGTGACGCTCTCGCGCGCAGAGGCGGGCACGGGCGGTTCGATCACCGCCACCGGTACCGGCTGGCGGCCCAAGACGCTGCTCATGCTGCTCATCTGCGGCCAGGCCGCCCCCGGGCGCGATCCGGTCGGCGGCACCAACGCCTGCGCCAACGCCGACGGCCGCGCCGTCAGGACCGACGCCGAGGGCCGGTTCAGCAAGAAGCTGCCCGTGGCGGAGCCGCCCGTGGCCTGTCCCTGTGTCGTACGGGTCACCAACGTCACGGGTGAAAAGGCCGTCGCGCAGGCCGAGTTCAAGGTCGCGGGGCACCCCGTGAAGCCGCTCCCGGACGAGCGGAGCGGCGGCAAGCTGGCGGTTCTGGCCGCCACCCGGCTCGAAGGGTCGAGCTCGATCCTGACCTGGTTCGGCGCCCCGGCGAGCCGCACCCTCGTGGCCACCGTGGGCAACCTCGGCTCGGCCCCCGTCAAGAACCCGGTGTTCGAGGTCGGCACCTCGCACGGGGTGTTCGCGCCCGAGTGGGAGGAACAGCAGTGGCGCGGCACCCTCGCCCCCGGCAAGAAGGCCAAGGTCGAGCTGCGGGTGCAGCTGCCCGCCGGGGCGCACGGCGACTACCGCGTGGCGCTGCGGTACGGCGGCAAGGTGCTCGCCGAGCAGCCCTGGGACGTGGGGCGGCCCTGGGGCGTGACGCTCTTCTGGGTGCTGCTCGCCGTGGTCGTACCGGCGGCGGTGTTCCGGATCGGGATGGCGGTGGTCGACCGGGTGCGGCCACGCCGGGGTGGCGGTCGCCGGGCCCGCGATCACTCCGTACCCCGGCATGGCAGCGGCCCACCCGCGCGCCGCCCCGTACGCCTGCCGAAGTCCCTGACGCCGCTTGCCGGTTCGGCGTCCCGGCGACGCGGTGACCCCGGCACCGGCACCGGCACCGGAAGCACCCAGGATCCGTCCCCGGCCGCCACCACCACGACCCTGCCGTGGTTCACCCCGGACTCCGCGCCGGGGGCACCGGCACAGCTCTCCGCACCGCACGAGGACGAGGAAACAGCACAGTCACCAGGACAGTCCAGCGGGAAGGGAAACACGTGATCACTCAACGGAGAGTGAGCGCGGCAGGCGTCGCGCTCATGCTCGGCGGAGCGGGGATCCTGCTTGCGGCGGCCCCGGCACAAGCCGCCGGTACCGCGTACAAGACCGAGTGCATACCCCCGGCGATCTCCGGGATGGATCCGGTGCACGGCACCACCGAGGTGGAGATCAAGGCCCCGGCCGAGGCCAAGGTGGGCGACGAGGTCGAGGTGATCTGGAAGACCACCAAGGCCGCGTCCAAGAACCCGGACGTCATCGACCTGGAGAAGGACACGGTCAAGCCGACCGGCACGATCAAGGTCGGCGGCGGCCGGACCGGCGAGCTCGCGATGGAGGGCGAGCGCAAGAACCCGCCGATCCCCAAGAACAGCCCGATGGTCCTCTCCGACATGAAGGGCAAGCTGAAGCTGACGGCGCCGGGCGAGGTGACGCTGACCCCGGACAAGTACAACATCAACGTCAGCAAGCCGGTCTCCACGGATACGAAGTGCGCGCCGGAGGAGGCCGTGAAGTCGGCCCACACCATCAAGGTCAGTGAGGGCGGGGCGACTTCGGGCGGCGTGACGGGCGGAATACCCACGGACGTGCCGTCACTGCCGACGACCCCGCCCACCGACCTGCCGACCGGGCTGCCGAACCCGCCGACGGGCGGGGACAGCGGGGGCTCCGGGGGCTCCGGGGGTGACTCCGGCGGCTCGACGGGTGGTGACACGGGCGGCGGTTCCGGCAGTTCCGGCGGCTCCGGTGGTTCCGGGGGTGACAGCGGCGGCCGGACGGACTTCGAAGGCAAGGAAGTCCAAGTGCCGTACGAGTGCAAGACCCCGATCGGCGACAAGGAAGCGACCTCGCCGGTGCAGATCAACGCCAAGAAGGCGGGCGGCAACTTCGACCTGACGGTCAAGTTCAAGAAGTCCGTGATGAACAGCCCGGCCGACATCCCGAAGGACTCGGTGAAACCGTCGATGGAGGTGGTCCTGGGCGGCGCGGACAAGGGCACGGTGTACGTCGAGGGTCCGACGAACAAGGAGGAGATCAAGACCGGCGACCCCATCAACATCCCTGACCTGAAGGGGACTTACAAGCCGGGCGCGGACGGCAAGGCGACGCTGTCGCCGGGCGTCCTGACGGTGAAGGCCCTGGGTACGACGACCACCTGCACCCCGGCCAAGACCGAGGTCTCTCTTGAGCTCGACACCTCGGCCCAGCCGGGCGGCGCTGCGGGCGGCTCGGGCTCGGGTTCGGGCGGCGCTGACGCGGCGGCCGCGGGCGGCGGCCTCGCCGACACGGGCGCCTCGGACAACGGGGCCCTGCGCGCCCTCGGCCTGATCGCCGGGACGGTGATCCTGCTCGGCGGCGCGGTGTTCACGTTCATGCCGAGGCGGGCCGGGAACGCCTAGCCCGTCGGCAACCAACAGCCCGTCCGGCGTTTGAGGACGAGGCCGTTCAGGCCGATGAGAGCGGGGGTCCGGGGGCGGCAGCCCCCGAAGCCGCTGCAAGCTTTCGGGAAGGGGCGGGTAGGGGA
>NZ_JBSFUT010000078.1:0-8612 GCF_053591935.1 Streptomyces sp. NPDC002851
GTGCCTTTCGTCGTACGCACAATGCTGCCGTTGCTGCGCGCCGTCCACCGCCACTTCCCGAAAGCAGGGGGCTCCGCCCCCTGCACCCCCGCTCCTCAAACGCCGGAGGGGCTACCAGAGTCGGGAAGGGGCGGGGCTGGGGATCCTGCTACTCCGCCTTGATCGCCGTCAGCATGTTCAGACGGGCGGCCCGCCGCGCGGGCCACAGCGCCGCGAGGACGCCCACCACCGCGGCCAGGGCGAGGAACAGGCCCATCCGGCCCCAGGGCAGGACCAGTTCGTACGTCCCGAGCGATCCGCCGATCAGCTCCCCGGCCGCCCAGCCGAAGAAGACGCCGAGGCCGATTCCGAGTACGCCGCCGAAGAGCGAGATGACCAGGGACTCCATCCGGACCATGCGCTTGATGCCGCGTCGGTCCAGGCCGATCGCCCGGAGCATGCCGATCTCCGAGGACCGTTCGAAGACCGACATCGCCAGGGTGTTGATGACGCCGAGCACCGCCACGATCACGGCCATGGCGAGCAGGCCGTACAGCATGTTCAGCATCAGCGTGAACATCTGGGCGATGCCCTCGGAGACGTCCTTCTTGTCCTCGACCAGGACCGCGGGGTTGTCGCCGAGACCCTTCGTCAGGGCGTCCTTGGCCGCGTCGGTCGCGCCGTCGCGGGTCTTCACCATGACCCGCATGTCCGTGATCTCGGACTGGTGCGGGGCCAGGGTGTCCTTGTCCAGGAGGATGCCCTGGATCATCTCGTTGCCCTCGTAGACGCCCGAGACCCGCAACGTGCCCTTCTTGCCGTCCTCGTACGTCACCGGGAAGGTCGAGCCGGTCTTCCAGCCGTGCCGCTCGGCCGTGGCCTGGTCCACCACCGCCTTCTTGCCGCCGAGGTCCGCGAACGAGCCGTGCGTGAAGTCGAGTGCGGTCAGGTCGCCGATGGTCTTGGCGTTGACGCCGGTCAGGTACTCGGTGTCGCCGTCGATCCGGGACGGGGAGTTGCGCAGCGGGGTCGTCGCCGTGACCTCGTCGAGTTCGTTCAGCTTCTTCTCCACGTCCGGCGAGAGCGTGTTGAAGTTCGCCATCGAGACGACGTAGTCGGCCTTCAGGGAGGACGTGGCCATCTTGTCGATGGCCTGCTGCACGCTGCCCGCGATGACCGTCATGCCGGTGATCAGGGTGAGGCCGATCATCAGGGCCGAGGCCGTGGTCGCGGTGCGGCGCGGGTTGCGGACCGAGTTCTGCCGGGCCAGCTTGCCGGAGACCCCGAAGAGCCGGAGCAGCGGCGCCGCGGCCGCGATGACCGGTCGCGAGAGCAGCGGCGTCAGGATGAAGACGCCGATCACGAGCACGCCTGCCCCCGCGCCCATCAGTACGTCGCCTTCCTTGCCCATGCCCGTGGCGGCCAGGACCCCGGCGATGCCCGCGCCCGCGAAGAGCGCGCCGGTGGTGTTCCGTACGACCAAGGACTTGGTGGTGGCCGTGGCGTGCACGCTGTTCATCGCCGCCACCGGCGGGATCTTGGCCGCGCGGCGGCCCGGCAGCCAGGCGGCGAGGACGGTGACGACGATGCCGACCGCGAGGGACGCGGCGACCGTCGTGGCCGACACGGCGAGCGGCCCGTCGGGCACGCTCGCGCCGAAGGAGCCGAGCAGCGAGCGCAGCCCGGCGCCGATGCCGATCCCGGCGGCCAGGCCGGTGACCCCGGCGACCGCGCCGACCACGAACGCCTCGATCAGGACGGAGCGCGTGACCTGGCGCCGCGAGGCGCCCACCGCGCGCATCAGGGCCAGCTCCTTGGTGCGCTGGGCGACCAGCATGGTGAAGGTGTTGGCGATGATGAAGATGCCGACGAAGAGCGCGATCCCGGCGAAGGCGAGCATGCCGGTCTTCATGCCGCTCATGCCGCTCTCGATCTGCCGGGCCTGCTCGTCGGCGAGCTCCTTGCCGGTGGTGGCCTCGGCGGCGCCCTTGGGCAGGACCTTGCCGAGCTCGGCCTTGAGCGCGGTCTGCGACGTACCGGGCGCGGCCGTCACGTCGATCTCGCTGAAGCCGCCCGGCATGCCGTAGAGCTGCTGCGCGGTGGCGGTGTCGAAGAGGGCGAGGCTGCCGCCCGCGGCGACATTGCCGTCATCGGTGGTGAAGATGCCGGTGATCTTCTGCTTGAGCACGGGCCCGTCGATGGAGAGGCGTACGGTGTCGCCGACCCGGTAGCCCGCACGCTCGGCCGTCCTGGCGTCGAGGGCGAGCTCGCCCTTGTGCTGCGGGCCGCGACCCTCGGACATCGGGTAGCGGGCGTCCTTGCCGTCCTTGCCCGGGTAGTAGTTGGCGCCGGTGGTGGCCCAGCCCTCGCCGACGAGCTTGCCGTCCTTCCCGGCGATCGCCGCGAAGCCGGAGACGACACCGGTCGCCGACTCGGCGCCGGGCACCTGCCGCGCCCGGTCGAGCAGCCGCTGGCTCAGCCGCTCGGGCGCGCCGGGCCGCCCGGAGGCGGAACTGTCCCCGCCGTCCCCGGGCTTGATGGCCACGTCGACGTGGTCGAAGCCCTTGGCCGAGCTGTTCTGGTAGGCGCGCGAGACGGTGTCGGTGAAGACCAGGGTGCCGGAGACGAAGGCGACGCCGAGGAGCACGGCGAGCACCGTCATCAGGAGCCTGGCCTTGTGCGCGAAGACATTGCGCAAGGCGGTACGGAACATGGTGTGAAGTCCTGGGGTCCTGGGATGAGTTGGAGGCTGCTCGGCGGGTCAGGGCCGGGTCAGCTGACGCGGCCCTTGGCGTCGAAACCGGGGGTCTGGGGCCGCGCGGCGCCGGCCGCTGATGTCGCGCCCCCAGGAAGACGCCGCATGAGGTCCAGGACGGTGTCGGCGGTCGGCTCGTGCAGTTCGTCGACGATCCGCCCGTCGGCGAGGAAGACGACGCGGTCCGCGTAGGCGGCGGCGACCGGGTCGTGGGTGACCATGACGACGGTCTGGCCGAGCTCGCGCACCGAATTCCGCAGGAACCCGAGGACTTCGGCCCCCGAGCGCGAGTCCAGGTTCCCGGTCGGCTCGTCGCCGAAGATGATCTCCGGCTTGGAGGCCAGGGCGCGGGCCACGGCGACGCGCTGCTGCTGGCCGCCGGAGAGCTCGCTGGGCCGGTGGCTGAGCCGCCCGGACAGGCCGACCATCTGGATCACCTGCTCGACCCACTGCTTGTCGGGCTTACGGCCCGCGATGTCCATGGGCAGCGTGATGTTCTCGTACGCCGTGAGCGTCGGCAGCAGGTTGAACGCCTGGAAGATGAAGCCGATCTTGTCCCGGCGGAGCCGGGTGAGCTGCTTGTCCTTCAGGGACCCGAGCTCGGTGTCGCCGATCCGTACGGACCCGCTGGAGAACGAGTCGAGCCCGGCCACACAGTGCATCAACGTGGACTTGCCGGAACCCGAGGGGCCCATGATCGCGGTGAACTCGGCCTGCCGGAAGTCGACCGTGACGCGGTCCAAGGCGACCACCTGGGTCTCGCCCTGGCCGTAGATCTTGGACAGCTCGGTGGCGCGCGCGGCGACGGCGGTGGCCTGCTGCGCGAGGGGGGTGGTGGTCACGGTCGGGTGCTCCTGTCGGCATGGCGGGGCGGGACTTCGCGATCGGACCGTTCCATCGTCCGGTCCGTTTTCCCCGCCGCAGTCAGGCCCGGGGCCGGTTTGCGGGTTCCTCTGCAGACGGACCCCGGGGCCCGCCGTCCTACTTGGGGATGACGCCCGACCCTGAGCCGGGCCATCTTCCGAGGGACGGAATTCCGTCATTCCTGGACGCGGTCCGGGCGCCTCGGCAGGCCCGTAGCGGCGGCCCCGAGGACCGCTTCTGTTGTCTGACGCACCCTCAATCGTCAACAAAACAAGACAACATCGAGTCGGTCTTGAGCTGTTCGGGGGAAGCCTCCGGATAGGCTCGGAGGTCCGACAGACGCGGAGTCCACGGCCTGCCCGGATGGTGGAATGCAGACACGGCGAGCTTAAACCTCGCTGCCCCTCGGGGGCGTACCGGTTCGAGTCCGGTTCCGGGCACCTTCCGCCCTCTTGCCCCGCTGCGTTCTGCCGTGACCGCGTTTCGTTCCCGGGCCGGACGTTGCCCTTGTCGCCCGGGCGCGGGAAGATCCTCCTAGAGCACTAGGGTGCAACTTTTGCCTACCCATTACTCTTGACGCAAGGCCACGCAGGGTGGCCATGGAGGAGTGAAATGAGGAGCAGCAACCCGGTCTTCTCGCGACGGGGGTTCAGCCGCGACAACGGCTATGCGGGCTTCGGCTCGGCGCCGCAGGCCGGGGGCCCCGCCGTCGGTACCCAGGGCAACCCGTACGCGGGCGGTAACCCGTATGCCCAGGCCCCGACGAACCCGTACGCGCAGAACCCCTACGCGCAGCAGGACCTCCAGCAGGGCGCCCCGCAGGCCCCGGTCACCACCGGCAACCGGATGACGATGGACGACGTCGTCATGCGGACGGGCATCACGCTCGGCCTGGTGATCGCGGGCGCGACCGTCGCCTGGGTGATGAACCTGGCCCTTCCGATCGCCATCGGCGCGGGCCTCGTGGCGATGGTCCTCGCCCTGGTCCAGGCGTTCAAGAGGAAGGCCGTCCCGGCGCTGATCCTGGCGTACGCGGGACTTGAGGGCCTCTTCCTGGGCGCGATCAGCAACTACATCAACACGTACGTCGCCCAGGGCGCGGCCATGCAGGCCGTGCTCGGCACGATGGCCGTCTTCGTGACGATGCTCGTGCTCTACAAGACCCGGATCGTCCGGGTCACGGCGCGCTTCACGCGTTACCTGTTGATCGCGGCCTCCGCGTTCCTGGTACTGACCGCCGTGAACCTGCTGTTCGCGGTCTTCGGCGGCGGTGACGGCCTCGGCTTCCGCACCGGCGGCCTGGGCATCGTCTTCGGGCTCGTCGGCATTCTGCTCGGCGCCTTCTTCCTCGCCCTGGACTTCAAGCAGGTCGAGGACGGCATCGCGTACGGCGCTCCGCGCGAGGAGTCCTGGCTGGCCGCGTTCGGTCTGACCCTGACCCTGGTCTGGATCTACCTGGAGATGCTGCGCCTGATCTCCATCTTGCAGGGGAACGACTGACGTTCCTCGGCGTAAGCGCACACAGAAGGGCCCGCGGATCGCTCCGCGGGCCCTTCGGCGTCTGGCGGCGGACTCAGAGGAGCCTGCGCGCAGCTCGCCTCATGTCGTATTCGTGGATGATCGCTTTCGCGTGGCCGTAGGCGAGGTCGTATTCGCCGCGTAGCCAGCTGACCTTTTCCTCGAAGCGGAGGAAGGCTGGGCCTTCGTCGACCGCGCGGAGCCAGTCGGACACTTCGCGGCCTGTGCAATGGGGGATGCGGGCGAGCAGATTGCGGTGGGTCTCCTCGGAGAAGACTAGGGACATCGGCGCCTCCGGACGCTGTCGATGCAAGTCCTTCACGTCACCGTGCCTGAGGGTTGGGGTGTTGGCAACAGCCCGGGAGCGGCGCATAGGGTCGCGGAGTGCTTGATACGACGCCTCTGAACGATGCCGTGGACCAGTTCGCCGACCGTCTGCGGGCCGCCACCGAGAGCCGCCTCCAGCGCGGCGCGGCGGCCGAAGCGCTGGCTCTGGCCAGGCAGTTGGCGGTGTGGGCGCAGCGGATCGAGGAGGGTCTGCCGCCGGGCGCTCAGCCGCTCGAGCCGCGGGAGCTGCCGGATGCGGGGCTGTTCACGGTGGCCGACCAAATCACCGTTGCGGGGCGTGATTTGGCCGTCGTGCTGACGGATGAGGCGGAGCTCGCGGAGGCGGTCGAGCTGGTGCGGGGCGCACAGAAACGTGCGGGCGTGTAGGCGGAGCTTCCGGCTCACGTTGCGTACCGTCGTCCGTGGTCGCCGCTTCTGGGGGCTGCGCCCCCCAGACCCCGCTCCCTTCGCGCCGAAGGCGCTCGTCCGCAAACGCGGGACGGGCTTTATTTGGTCACGCAGGGGTCACGCAGAGGCTATGACGCGGTCCGCGAGGATGTAGACGTTCTCGTCGCCGCAGGCGAACGTGAGGGTGTACGCGCCCGATACGCCCGAGCCGCCGAGCAGGACGGGGGCGTCGCCCGCGCGTACCGCCGAGGCAAGCCGTTCCGCGGTCTCGCGGTGGCCCGGGGTCATGCAGAGCGTGGTGCCGTCGCCGAAGACGTACACGTCGAGGGTGCCGAGCGGGCCGGGGCGTACGTCGGTGAGTGCGGTACGGGACCGGGCGAGGTCGTCGAGACAGCTGACGGTGTGCTCGTGGTCGCCGCGGACGTCGGGGCCCTTGTGGAGGTCCAGGTCGTCGTCGTGGGGCTCCCTGGGGGGCCGGACCGGGACGAAGTCGGGGTGCGAGGGGTGGCGGCGGCGGGCCGCGGCCAGCTCGGGGGAGTCGTCCGGGAATTCGTCGGTGGCGCTGGCGAACTCCTCGGCGGGTTCGGCCAGTTCGTGCTCGAGCTCACGCTCACGCTCGCGCTCGTCGAGGCCCGCGAGGTCGGCCTGCCGGGGCAGGAACAGCTCCTCGGCCAGGTTCGGGGGCAGGCTGCCGAGCGGGGACGGGGCGTCCGCGGCGTCGCGGGCCTCCTGTGCGGCCCAGAAGGCGCGGGCCTCGGCCAGTTCGCGCTCCCGCTCGTCGGCGAGGGCCTCGGCGACGGCCGCGCGGATGGTGGCCGTGTCCGGGGCCGCCTCGGTGCCGGATGCC
The DNA here is from genome assembly GCF_053591935.1 of Streptomyces sp. NPDC002851. Classification (NCBI taxonomy): domain Bacteria; kingdom Bacillati; phylum Actinomycetota; class Actinomycetes; order Kitasatosporales; family Streptomycetaceae; genus Streptomyces; species Streptomyces sp. NPDC002851. Next base: position 6,699 of record NZ_JBSFUT010000078.1, read on the forward strand.
TCCGGGGCGGTGCGGGCGGCGGGGACGGCGGCGTGCGTGCAGCCGTTCGCCGCGAGCTCGGTGAGCTCGGTGAGCTCGGCGCGGAGCGAGGAGACCTCGGTGAGCTGCTTGCGGAGGCCGCGTGCGGTGTGCAGAGCAGCGGTGCCCACGGCCGTGGCAGCGGCGGTGGCGAGCAGCAGGGCAAGGGACATGGCGCTCACTGACGTACTCCCGGTTCCAGTCGACCCCCGACTTCCTACAACAGCTTGTCGGAGCGGGTTAAAGCCTGTCAGTGCATTAGGGCACGAAATGGACAGGTCTTTCTACCCGGGACTTCTGGGTTCAACCTCGTGACCTGCAAAAACATAACTCCCCCAGGGCGAAGGTCACATCCTGGGGGAGTTTTTGTCACGGGCGGGACTCAGCGGGTCACGGGGCGTCACGCGGGGCCGGGTGACCGCCCGGTCACGCTCGGCGTTCCGGGGCTCAGCTGAGCCGTTCGATGATCATGGCCATTCCCTGTCCGCCGCCGACGCACATGGTCTCCAGACCGAACTGCTTGTCGTGGAACTGGAGGGAGTTGATGAGCGTGCCGGTGATCCGGGCGCCGGTCATGCCGAAGGGGTGGCCGACGGCGATGGCGCCGCCGTTGACGTTCAGCTTGTCGAGCGGGATGTCGAGGTCGCGGTAGCTCGGGATCACCTGCGCGGCGAAGGCCTCGTTGATCTCGACCAGGTCGATGTCGCCGATGGTCATGCCCGCGCGGGCGAGGGCCTGCTTGCTGGCCTCGACCGGGCCGTACCCCATGATCTCGGGGGAGAGGCCGGTGACGCCGGTGGAGACGATCCGGGCGAGCGGGGTCAGGCCGAGCTCGGCCGCCTTCGTGTCGGACATGATGACGAGCGCGGCGGCGCCGTCGTTGAGCGGGCAGCAGTTGCCCGCGGTGACGAGCCCGTCGGGCCGGAAGACCGGCTTCAGGCCCGCGACGCCCTCCATGGTGACGCCCGCACGCGGGCCGTCGTCCTTGCCGACGACCGTGCCGTCCGGGGTGGTGACGGGGGTGATCTCGCGCTCCCAGAAGCCGTTCTTGATGGCTTCCTCGGCGAGGTTCTGGGAGCGGACGCCGAACTCGTCCATGTCCTGGCGGGTGATGCCCTTGAGGCGGGCGAGGTTCTCGGCGGTCTGTCCCATCGCGATGTACGGGTCCGGGATCAGGCCGTCCTCGCGCGGGTCACGCCAGCCGGTGCCCTCCTGCTCGGCGCGGGCCGCGGTGCGGGCCTCGGCGTCGGCGAAGAGGGGGTTGTGGGTGTCGGGGAGGCCGTCGGAGCTGCCCTTGACGCTGCGCGAGACCATCTCGACGCCCGCCGAGATGAAGACGTCGCCCTCGCCGGCCTTGATGGCGTGCATCGCCATGCGGCTGGTCTGCAGGGACGAGGAGCAGTAGCGGGTGATGGTGCAGCCGGGGAGGTGGTCCATCCCCATCTGTACGGCGACGATGCGACCGAGGTTGTGGCCCTGCTCCCCGCCGGGGAGGCCGCAGCCGAGCATCAGGTCGTCGATGTCCTTCGGGTCGAGCCCGGGGACCTTGTCGAGGGCGGCCTGAATGATGGTGGCGGTCAGGTCGTCCGGGCGCAGGTCCTTCAGGGAGCCCTTGAAGGCGCGGCCGATGGGGGAGCGGGCGGTGGAGACGATCACGGCTTCGGGCATGAGGGGGCTCCCTTGGTGCGGATTCGGCAGGACCGTGAGGGAAGTTACCTGCACGTAGTGCGAAGGTCACCGTTGTCGACGTGTGACGCCTGCCTCTTTTCTAAGCGCTTGCTCAGGGTGGTTTTCTTCCCCACCCCACCCCTTCCCGAAACTGGGGCTCCGCCCCAGACCCCGCTCCTCAAACGCCGGAGGGGCTGATTAATAGCCTGTCCGGCGCTTGAGGACGAG
>NZ_JBSFUT010000079.1:0-6719 GCF_053591935.1 Streptomyces sp. NPDC002851
GCGGGTGGCGGCACGAGTGTCGTCGAGGCTCCCGCCCCTTCCCGAAAGCTTGCAGCAACTTCGGGGGCTCCGCCCCCGGACCCCCGCTCCTCAAACGCCGGAGGGGCTGATTCTTGCGGCCTCCGGGTGGGTGGGGGCAGGCATTTCGACCAGTGCGGCAGCTACCAGCCCGTCCGGCGTTTGAGGACGAGCGCGTACAGCGCGATAAACGGGGGTCTGGGGGCAAAGCCCCCAGTTTCGGGAAGGGGCGGGGCTGGGGAAGAAGAACCCGCCCCGGTGCTCAGCCCTTCAACTCAGCCGCGACCAGCTCAGCGATCTGCACCGCGTTCAGTGCAGCGCCCTTGCGCAGGTTGTCGCCGGAGAGGAACAGCGCGAGACCGTTCTCGGCGGTCTCGTCCTTGCGGATGCGGCCCACGTACGACACGTCCCCACCCGCGGCCTGCAGTGGCGTGGGCACATCGGCGAGCGCCACGCCCTCCGCACCGGCGAGCAGCTCGGCCGCCCGCTCAGGGCTGAGGGGACGCTCGAAGCGGGCGTTGACCTGGAGCGAGTGCCCGGTGAAGACCGGCACGCGGACGCAGGTGCCGGAGACCTTGAGGTCCTCGATCTCGAGGATCTTGCGGGACTCGTTGCGGAGCTTCTGCTCCTCGTCGGTCTCGTTCAGACCGTCGTCGACGATCGAGCCCGCCATCGGCAGGACGTTGTACGCGATCGGGGCGACGTACTTGTCCGGCTCGGGGAACTCGGCGGCCGCACCGTCGTGGGTGAGCCCCGGCGCGTCCTCGCCGACCTTCTTGACCTGCTCGAAGAGCTCGTCGACACCGGCGAGGCCGGAGCCGGACACGGCCTGGTAGGTGGCCACGACGAGCGCGGTGAGCCCGGCCTCCTGGTGCAGCGGCTTCAGCACCGGCATCGCGGCCATCGTGGTGCAGTTCGGGTTGGCGATGATGCCCTTGGGGCGGTTCTTGATCGCGTGCGGGTTGACCTCGGACACGACGAGCGGGACCTCGGGGTGGCGGCGCCACGCGGAGGAGTTGTCGATCACGACGGCACCCTGGCCCGCGACCTTCTCGGCGAGCGCCTTGGAGGTGGCGCCGCCGGCCGAGAACAGCACGATGTCCAGGCCGGAGTAGTCGGCGGTCGAGGCGTCCTCGATGGTGATCGTGTGCCCTTCCCACTCGATGGTCTTGCCCGCGCTGCGGGCCGAGGCGAACAGGCGCAGCTCGTCGACCGGGAACTTCCGCTCGGCGAGGATCTTGCGCATCACTCCGCCGACCTGACCGGTGGCACCGACGATTCCGACCTTCACGAGGACTCCTTCACTCCTGGTTCCGAGCTGTCTCTGTGAGCTGTGGTTCCGAGGCGGGGCCCGGGAACTGGAACGACTCACCCATGATGCGTATGACCGGGCAGCTCTTGTCCAATCCATTGTCCGGGTAGCGGGACGCAGCGCACCTGCGTGAGAAACAGCACGTAGGGCTTCCGCATTCCGGACTTACCCCCACGTATCTTTCCGTCGGCTCGGTGGCCGCTCCTGGGGGCTGCGCCCCCAGACCCCGCTATCGGCCTGGACGGCCTCGTCCTCAAGCGCCGGACGGGCTGGGTTTGCCCTCTCGCGCCGGACGGGGCTGGGTTGGCCCTCGCGCGCCGGACGGGCCGAGGCGGCCCCGCGTACCCCCACAGATGAACTACCCGTAACCGCGACCCCTCCCCGCGAAGAGCGACCGGTGACGCCCCGAGGGCCCCGTGATCGACGTACCGCGATCGGCTCGTCACGTTGCGGCGGCGTTCACGTTCAGGTCACCCCCGCTGCCAACGATCCAGACATGCCGCGCCTACGCCATGCCGCAGCCAGCCTCGACCGCCGCGCCTTCCTCGCCACCGCGGGAGCGGCCGCCACCGCCACCGGCATCGGGCTCGCCCTCGGCCCGACCGGGGCCCGCGCGAACCCCGCGCGCCCCGCCGGTCCCCGGGCGGCCGCCCACACGCTCACCTCACGCAAGGCCCCCGCGCCCCTCGCCCCGTACCAGCAGGGCACCACGCTCAGCACCGTCGCCGCCCCGCGCGGCAGCGGTGGCTACCGGCGGCTCGGTGACGGGCCCGCCTGGTCCCGGATCGTCCGGACCGACCTGGCCGGGACGAAGAGCCCCGAGGGCACCCGGGCCGAGCGGCGCACCGCGATCGCCGCGTTCGTGCAGTTCACGGACCTGCACATCGTCGATGTCCAGCACCCGTTGCGCTACGAGTTCCTGCGCGCCCAGACCGCCAGCGCCTGGCGGCCGCACGAAGCGCTCTCCGTCGCCGGCACCGTCTCGCTCATCGAGCGCGTCAACGCGCTCAGGGGCGCACCCGCCACCGGCGCACCCCTGAGCTTCGTGATGACCACCGGCGACAACACCGACAACAACTCCCGGGCCGAACTCGACTGGTTCCTGCGCGCGATGAGCGGCGGCACCATCACGCCCAACACCGGTGACCCGCGCGGCTACGAGGGCGTCCAGGACAGCGGCCTGAAGCTCTACTGGCACCCCGATGACCGCGACCTGCGCGACGCCGACAAGCAGCTCGGCTTCCCGCACATCGACGGCTTCCTCGACGCGGCCCTGAGGCCCGTGCGCAGCCCGGGCCTCAACCTGCCCTGGTACTCCACGGTCGGCAACCACGACTTCCTGCCCGGCGGTGCCTTCGCCTCCGGCGACGACTGGTTCCACGCCTTCGCGGTCGGCGGCAAGAAGCTGATGGAGCTGCCCGAGGCCGAGGGCGCCGCCTTCTGGAAGGCCGTCAAGAAGGGGCTCGACCCGAAGGGCGAGCGGTTCCGCGAGATGGTGCGTGGCGAGGCCCGGCACCTGCGGTCCATCACGCCCGACCCGGCCCGCGCGCCGTTCACCCCGGCCGAGTACGTACGCGCCCACCTCGACCCGGCGCACACCGGCCCCGGCCCGGTCGGGCACGGCTATACCCGGGCGAACCTCGCCGAGGGCACGCAGTACTACGCCTTCACCGTCGCGGAGGGCACCGAGGACACGCCCCCGGTCGTGGGCATCAGCCTCGACACCACCGACCCCGGGGGCCACTACCAGGGCTCCCTCGGCACCGCCCAACTCCGCTGGCTGGAACGGACCTTGAAGAAGGCCGAGCAGGACGGCGCGTACGTCATCGTCTTCAGCCACCACACCAGCAAGTCGATGAACAATCTGCACCCCGACCCGGCCCGCCCCGACGAGCAGCGGCACGGCGGCCCCGCCGTCGTCGACCTGCTCCGCCGGTTCCCGCGGGTCCTGGCCTGGGTGAACGGCCACAGCCACAAGAACGCCATCACCCCGCACGGCACCTTCTGGGAGATCTCCACCGCCTCGCACATCGACTACCCGCAGCTGGCCCGGGTGATCGAGCTCGTCGACAACGGCGACGGCACGCTCTCCGTCTTCACCACGCTCATCGAGTCCGCCGCCGGACACCGCACAGATTTCGCCGATCTCTCCCAGCCCGGTCTCGCCGCGCTCTACCGCGAGCTGTCCTTCAACGCCCCTGGCAGGAAGCCCACGCTGACCGGCGACCCGGGCGACCGCAACACCGAACTCGTTCTGCCGAAGAGCTGACTTCGGGGCCGGATACCGCTCAACCGGGCCAACCGGATCAACCCGGGCGAGCGGTCCGGGGTCCTGTCCGCTGACCGAATGCAACGGCGTCGGCGTCGTCTTTGACGTTTTCGACGTCCTCGATGTCTTCGACGTCTTCGAAAGGACAGGGATATGGCACGACGTACGGTGCGGACCGGCCTCGTCGGGGTGACCACGGCGGTGGCGGTGGCCGCCCTCGGGTTCGCGGCCCCGGCCTCGGCCGACTCCGGACGGGGACACCAGGCGACCCAGGAAGCGATGGACGCCGCAGTCAAGGACGGGGTGCCGGGCGTGGCCGGGCAGGCGCGCGACGAGCACGGCACGTGGAAGGGCACCTCGGGCATCGGCAACCTGGAGTCCGGCGCCCCGCGCTCCGCCCACGACCGGTTCCGGGTCGGCTCCATCACCAAGACCTTCGTCGCGACGGTCCTGCTCCAGCTGCAGGCCGAGGACCGGATCGACCTGGACGACACGGTCGAGACCTGGCTGCCGGGCGTGGTGCGGGGGAACGGCCACGACGGCAGCCGGATCACGGTCCGCCAACTCCTCAACCACACCAGCGGCATCTACAGCTACACCGATGACCCGGAGCTCCAGGAGGAGTTCTTCGGCAAGGAGTTCCTGGAGAACCGCTACGACACCTACCGGCCGGAGCAGCTGGTGGAGGTCGCGATGGCGCACAAGCCGGTGTTCGCGCCCGGCACGGGCTGGAGCTACTCCAACACCAACTACACCCTGGCCGGAATGATCGTGGAACGGGTCACCGGTCATGCGTACGGCGAGGAGATCGAGCGGCGCGTGATCCAGCCGCTCGGCCTGCACGCCACCAGCGTCCCGGGCACCGATCCGTCGGTGCCGCGCCCGAGTTCCCGCGCGTACTCCAAGTTGAGCCTGAAGCCCGAACCGGACGGCAAGACGTACGACGTGACCGAGCTGAACCCCTCGGCCGCGGGCGCGGCGGGCGAGATGATCTCCGACGCGGGCGATCTGAACCGCTTCTACTCGGCGCTGCTCCGCGGCAAGCTGCTCCCGCCCGAGCAGCTGAAGGAGATGAAGACCGCGGTGCCGATCGGCGACGACGCGCCGAACGCGAGCTACGGCCTCGGCCTGATGAAGAGCGAGCTGCCGTGCGGCGGCACGGTCTGGGGCCACGGCGGCGGCATCCACGGCTCCTCGTCCATGGCGGTCACGTCCACGGACGGCGACCACAGCCTGGCCGTGAACTTCAACGGTGACTGGGCGGGGGGCAGCGAGGCGATCGTGGAGGCGGAGTACTGCGGTAAGTAGCCCGTCCTCGTAGGGCGGTGAGTAGACCGTCCTCATGGGGCGGTGAGTAGCCGGTCCTCATAGGGAAGATCGTCCTCGTAGGGAAGAGGGGCGGGGCCCGCCGTCCAGGCCCCGCCCCTCGGCTCACTCGGTTCAGCGGGGGAGCACCACCACGTAGGCCGCCGGTTCGCGGTCGGCGGATGCCATGAGGGCCGTACGGACGACCGTCGCCTGCTGCTCGAGCGAGGCACGCAGCTTCTTCGGTGTGATGTGGACGACGGTGATGCCGAGCCGCTCCAAGTGCTCCCGCTTCCGGGCGTACTGGGACCACAGCGCGTCCTCGTCGCCCCGTCGCACCTGCCGCGTCGCCCGGGTGTCGAGCTCGACGGCAACGGCCTGGTCGGGCCAGTACGCGTCCACCCCGCCGAGTTGTGGTCCGCCCGGCAGCCGCAGATCGACGTTCCACAGCGGCTCGGGCAGGCCGTGCTCGCGCACCATCCGGTAGAGCCGGTCCTCGGCGATGGCCCGCCCCTCGGCGAGCAGCGAGTCGACGGCGCCCACGACATGGGGACGGCTGAGCAGCCGAGCCTCGTTCAACTCCCGTACGACGGCGGCCGGTTCACAGTGCCCGCCGCGCACCGCCTCACTGAGCAGCCGCCGCACGGCACCCGCGTCGGTGAGCTCCCCCACGGCATCCGCGAGCGCCCGCTCCACCGGCGCCACCGGCAACCCGGTGATCTCCACGGGTGTGGGCATCACGGAGGACCGCACGATCCGGGCACACCCGGTGGAGCGCAGCCGCCGGGTCCGCGGCACCAGGACGTCGATCCGGTCGAGGGAGAGCAGCGGGGGAGCGGACGAGAACCGGTGCAGCGCAAGCGCGGCAAGCCCGGTCACCATGGCGTCCCCGAGGGGCACCGGGGCCGCGGCCGCCCCGTCCGGACGAGGGGCGGACGGCAGCGCGGCCTGCCCGGTGACGGCGGCGGTGACGCCGGACGGGTCCGGCCCCCGCCGCGGGATGCCGGAGTTCCGCTGTGGCGCGTCCCGGCCTTGGCGCGGGATGCCCGAGTTCCGCCGCGGCACGTCCAGGTCCTGCCGTGGAAGGTCCGCGTGCCGCCGTGGCGCGGAGCCCACCCCGCTGCCGGGCGGCCGCCCCGCGTACAGGAGCACGGCATGCAGCCGCTCCTCGCTCGTGGGTGGCCCGGGGTGGAGCAGAAACACACCGGGAAGCAGCTCCTGCCAGGGCCCACCGGGACGACACTGAGCGGAGGCCTCGGCGGCCGAGACCCCGTGCGACCGCAGCTGAGCGACGGTGAGGACGCGGCACCGGGCCTCGGTGAGATCGCAGAGGGGGCGGGGGGAGCGGGGGGAAACGGGGGTGTTGTGGTTCATGCCTCGGGAGTTCCCGCCCCCGTCCACCCCTCTAACCGCTGTTACCGTCTCGTCGATATATACGGACAAGCCCGTACTAAAGCCCGGGTCCCGGCCTGCCGAAAGCCCCTGGTCCATCCGGGGGTTACGGTCGTTCGAGGTCCCGGTCTCGTCACAACTTGCTCTCTCCCCAGCCCCGCCCCTTCCCGTAACTGGGGGCTCCGCCCCCAGTCCCCCGTATCCGCCCTGAACGGGCGTCGTCCTCAAACGCCGGACGGGCTGATAGTTGCCGCACCGACCGAAATGCCCGCCCCCTCCGGGTGGGTGGGGGAGGTGGAGGCTTGCCTATCAGCCCGTCCGGCGTTTGAGGACGAGCGCTCCCCCAAGCTCTCAACTGCGTTCGAGCAGGGAGGTACCCCCCTGCGCGATACCTGCGGCGGGGGTCCGGGGGCGGCAGCCCCC
>NZ_JBSFUT010000080.1:0-6345 GCF_053591935.1 Streptomyces sp. NPDC002851
GGAGTCGGTCGCCCAACCGCCTGAAAACGCCGCTCGGTTCACGCGCCGTTGCCCGAGCGGAATGGATCCCGGCCGCCCATCACTCCGGGGCGGCCGGGATCCACCTCACGCCGCCGCGGGAGTGAACGCCGGAAGCAGGCTTCGGCCGCACATCGGGCTCAGTAGTTCTCGCCGAAGAAACAACGCTAAGGACTGATCCGCAGATCAGCGCATGGGTTTCATCTCGGCTGTCTGCTCGTCATGTTCGCGCTGCACGCGCATGACGGTGGCAGGGGACGGGTGCTGGCCCTTCTTCTTGCCGGTGGTAATGACGAGGCGCCCCGCGATGTCGCGCAGGCTCATCTCCTGGTCGCGCAGGTGGAGGCCATGGACAGCATGCCCTCGTCGGCGACGCTGGCGCCGCCGATGGTCTTGCCGCGCTTGCGGGCGGAATCGTGGCCTTCGAGGGTGCGGTCGCGGATGTACTCGCGTTCCATGCCGGACATGGCTGCGAGCACGGTGAACACGATGCCGGAGGGAGACCGTGTGAGCCTTTCAGTTCTCCGGTGGGGAATTCCAGGCCGACCTCGCTGGCCTTCAGCTCTTCGGCGAGCATGGCGAGTTCGATGCCGTGGCCGAGGCGCTTGTGCTCGTGGACGACGAGGGTCACGCGCACGCCGGAGGAGCGGATCTCCCCGGCGAGCTTCACGGCAGCCTCCAGTTCGGGCCGTTTCGTGGCGCGGTGGAGATCTTCTCCGCGAAAGTGCGGGTCACGTTCGCCTCGGACAGGGGGTCGAGCTGGGCATCCAGGGACTGTCGGGCGGTCGAGGCGCGCGCGTACCCGATGCGGACGTGGCCGACCGGTTCGCCGTTCGTGTTCGCGCCCGCGGCAGTTCGCTCCATACCGCGCCGGGCTTGCGCACGGGCGGACTGGGGACGTTGAGCGCCTTGGCGAGCTGGGGCACGAGCCGGAAGCGGGCGGTGTGGTGCTGGATGGCCCCTTGCCCTTGCCGGTGCGGCACGGCGAGCCGGGCGGGGCGGTGCAGGTGGACATCGGGCAGGAGTTGGCTTCCACGTGCGTGAAGTCGTAGCTCACGAGCCGCGACTGTTTCAGGTGACGGGTTATTCTGCCGAGTCGTCTGCAACAACCCATGAAACGGGAAACGCCCTGGCCTCCTGCCGAGTTGAGCGGTATTTCACGAGCGAGCATCTATGAATCAGGGCTCGCGTGGGACACACGTAGGATGTGGAGCCGTCCGCGCAGCGACGCCGGCCCCGACCCGCCCGGGTGTGTCGGGGCCGGACCGACTTCTATAAGGAGACCGCCGCACATGAGTGACGCCAACCCGATACCGCCGATGCCGGGCGACCGGCCGCAGCGGGTTCGCAACCCCTGGAAGGTGGCGACCCTCTGTCTGTCCGCCGCACTCCTGGCGACTTCCGTCGGGCTCGTCTACTTGCTTGCTGCCGGCAGTGATGGCGGGGACAGCAGTGCTGGTCCGGACTCGTCACCTTCGATCTGGCAGGACACCAGGTCGCCAGTCGCCCCGTCTCCGGACGATTCCCCTTCCGCCTCTCCTACCCCCTCGGGAGGTGCAGCGGACGGTTTCAAGGTGGGCGAGGAGGCACGCAATGGTGGTGCCGTCGTCACGATCGCCAAGGTCCGCCAGGCGGACGCCATTACCACGGTTGAGGGTGGCCAGCAGAAAGCGGGCAATGGGGCGAAGTACGTGATCCTGGAGACCGTCGTGTTCAACGACGCCAAGCAGAGCATGGACCTCACCTGCAGCCTGCCCATCGCCAATGCCCTGCTGGACGACCAGGGGCGGCGCTACGACACCATCGAGGAACTGGATGAAGTCAAGGGCAATCCAGAATGCAACGACCAGCTCCAGCCCGGCTTCAAAGACAGGATGCAGTTCGTGTACCGAGTGCCCGAGGGTGTGAAAGCCACAGCTTGGGAGTTCGCGGAGTTCGACCTCGACGGGGAGAGGGAATCGTCCGTCATCCAACTCGGTGGGGCGACCACGAGCGGCACCTGACCTCGAGCTTGCTCGCGGGCGGTGTCCCCGGTCGTCTAGCCGGGCGAATTCACGTTCGTAGTCGACGGTGGTCGGGTAGCCGGAGTGCATTGCTGCACTCCGGCCCCCTCAGAACCGTGCGTGCGCATCACGACGCACACGGCTCAAGCAAGCCCCAGGGGCTTCACAGGCTCGCAGAGCTGGTCCGTCTGCCGTCGCCGGCGTGGTGCTGGCGATGGCATTCGGAATGCACGAGGCGAAGATTGTCCCGCTCGTCCGTACCGCCGTCTCGCCGGTAGGTGAAGTGATGCTTGTGAAGCATCTTCTTCGACGCCGCGAACCAGTTGATCCACTCACGTGGACTGTCCGGCTCGTATTCGGCACCGGCGATCAACGCCTGCTTGCAGAGGGGGCAGAGCCCACGCTGCCGTACCGCCAGGACGAGACTCGTCTTGTCCATGGGCGGCGGCGTTTTCCTGCGGCGACGGTCCTGCCAGTACGCGGCCAACGCGGGGTCGTCCGGGGACGCCCCGTACTTGACGAGCTGATGGCGGACGATCCCGGTCCAGGCGAACTTCGGCAGGAATACACCGCTGTCGCGGTCGCCGAAGACCCACCGGTCACGCCGAGCCGGGTGGAACGGACCGAAGTACCGCTGCACCACCCAAGGTCCCGGCTTGTTGCGATGGCGACGCCTGGCCCAGTTGTAGGTCAGACGCCACACGTAGTGGTCCATCGACGCGAACACCGTCGAGGACGCCACCGTCCGGTAGTAGGCCGCCCAGCCGCGAACGATCGGGACGAGCTTGCGCATCACGCCCTCGGCGTTGGCCCCGCGAAGGGCCTTCACCTCGGTCCGTAGCCGCGCTCTGAGCCTCTTGCAGGCCGTCTTGCTTGGCTTGATGATCAGCTTGCCGCCCAGTCGGCGGACCGTGAAACCGAGGAAGTCGAACCCTTTCTCAAGGTGGACGACAGCGGTCTTCTCCTCGTTGAAGCGAAGACCCCTTGGCTCCAGCCAGTCCTTCAGCCGGGCTCTGACCAGGTGCACCTGTGCTTCATCACAGCAGAGCACGATGAAGTCATCGGCGTACCTCACCAGTACCGGGGTGCCGGGCACGGCGCCGGGGTTGGCTCCCGGCCGTGGCACTGCATACCGGCATCCGGCGGCCTGCTCCATCCCATGCAGAGCAATGTTCAACAACAGCGGGCTGATTACGCCGCCTTGAAGAGTGCCCTCCTCGGTCGGCGCGAATCGACCGCGATCCATCACGCCCGCCTTCAGCCACTGGCGGACCGCGTCCCTGGCAGGAAACCGGTCGAGCACGGCCATCAGACGGTCATGATCGATCCGGTCGAATGCCGCCGCCAGGTCCGCGTCCAGGACCCACAGTCGACTCGGGGCCTTGCCCTTCACCGTCCAGAAGATCGCGGAGATCGCATCCTGGCAGCTGCGGCCGGGCCGAAAGCCGTATGACCTCGGCTCGAACCGCGCCTCCCACTCGGGCTCCAATGCATTCTTCACGCGGGCCTGGAGAGCCCGGTCGCGAATGACCGGAATACCGAGTGGCCGCTGTTTCCCGTTGCTCTTGGGGATGAACACTCGTTTGACCGGCCTGGCCTTCCAGGGCTTCGACGACCGATGGACTTCGGCCGCCAGCTTGCCCCTCGCCTTCGGCGTAAGGGCTCGCTCCCCGTCAATGCCAGCGGCCTTGCGACCACTACTCTGCTGTGTCACTCGCTTCACGCTGACCAGCGTGTTGCTGAAGCTCCGCAGCATGAGTTTCTGCAAGTTGCGGACCCTCTTCAGGTCCCCTTCCTGTGTCGCCTTGAAGATCCTCTGCCGCAGCCGCCGTACGTTCTCCTCACACTTGGCCCAGTCGATGCCGTGCCAGCCGAGTAGAGCGTCCTCGGGTCCGTTCGCAGCAGCTGCGGACACCCCGAGCGAACCCGTGATCCCCATGTGCACCTCCCGCATCTAACTTGTCCCTCGGTTCCAACGTCCTTGCAGGGCGAGCTTCAAAGGCTCACCTGATCCACGTAGGCACCCTTTCGGGTCGGGCCATCAAGGCCCGTATCCGGCGGGTTATACGGGAGCGAGTGAAGGCCCCCATTCCCGATTTCCCCAGGCCTTTCGGCCCACCGGCCTTCGCTTCTTGGATCATCCTTCTCCCGCTGGGGGTTTCCGCTCTCCTTACGGTCGGCCTACCAAGCCAGGTGGCCTGGACCCCGACGGGGTTTCCACGTTCCGCACCAGTAAGACGCGGCTGGGAAGGGCGCCCCCTCTACCCCGGAACCAGCGGTGCCCATCCCCAGGGGTCCATTGCCCAGGGGCCGCTCGGTGCGTCGCAGCACCAGGTCCTGTGGCCGCCGCCTGTTCGCCATCGGGCGGCCCTACTATCACGAGGCATCATCAGGGGTTCACTTGCGTTCGCCCGTCCAGCCTTCCCCTCACCTGTGGCTTCTCGATGGCCGAGACGCCCTTGGGCTTGAACGCTCAGCTTCGCACCCCGCCGTTGCCAGCGACGCACGTGAGCGCGGGGACGGGCCTGGACACTGGCCCGGATTCCAGCCTTCAACCTCCCCTCATGGCTGTCCTCACTTATCTGGTGCGACCTCGTGTCGCACACGGAGCCGTAGTAGTTGACGGCCGAGCTGCGGGCCGGAGAGATGTGGGTCAGGACCTCGGCGTCCACCTCGCGGCCAGCCGCACGGAGTTCGCCGACGGCCAGGCCCATGTACTCGGAGTGCCAGCAGACCACCGCGTTCGTCACGACGGTCAGGCACCACGCCTGCTCGTTCTGCTGCTCGGGCTGGCGCCGGGTGACCTTGCCCTCGCGGGCGTAGTGGAGCTGGCGGCGCAGGGAGTGAAGCGACTCGCCCTTGTTCAGCTGACGGGCAATCTTGCGCCGGTAACTCTCGTCCGACAGGTACTGAACTGGCGCGTAGACCGTTCTCCGGATCGCCCGTACTCCCTTCAGCGCGGCGGCCCGTGCGTTCCGCCAGGAGGACGCCGAGAGCTTGCCGACGATCAAAGAGGCGGTGGCGTGCCCGTACTTCAGTGACCCCGCCGCCGCAGCAGGTCGTCGCAGTGGTCGGCGACTAGGTTGAGGTTGGCCTTCTTCGTCAGCAGCGGTCCGGCGGTGGGGAACCTCTCCTCGTAGTCGGCCTTGGCGCCCATCCGGTACGAGGCCGGCACGGCCGCCGTACCCCACCCACGCGACTCGGTTACTTCTTGGCGCCCTTGTCTGCCTGAGCCGGGGTGCCGTTCTCGGTCTTCTTACCGCTGTCGTTGGGGTCGACGACGGTGGATACCGTGCCGTCGCTCTGGATCACGGTGCCCGCGGGGTGCGTGGGCTCGGCGCCCTGGACCTGTTCAGCCTTCGTGGCGGCCTTGTCGTCGCCACTGTTGGTGGCATTGGCGGTGCCGATCGCGGCGCCGATGCCGAGCAGGGCGGTGGCGCCGATGATGACGATGCGCTTGGCGGTTTTGGTGGTCTTCATGCGAAGTCCGTCCTTTCGGTGCTTGCCGCCGCTCGGAGCGCGGTGGCCATGACGATCACTCTGTCGGCCGGGTGCTGAGGCCACGCTGAGAAGCTGAGGCGGTTCTGAGAACCTGAAGTGGACCTGGCCGCCGAGGGCTTCGACGTCCACTGGGCCCGCGACGGCCGTGAGGGTCTGCGCATGGCCCGCGCCGGCACCTACGACGTGATCACGTTCGATGTGATGCTGCCGGGTCTGCACGGCTACGACGTATGCGCGAGGCTGCGGGCCGCCGGGGATCGCACCCCGATTCTGATGCTGTCCGCGAAGGACGGGGAGTACGACGAGGCCGACGGCCTGGACACCGGCGCGGACGACTACCTGACCAAGCCGTTCTCCTTCGTGGTCCTCACCGCCCGGCTCAAGGCTCTCATCCGCCGCTCCGGGCGGCCCACCACGACCACCGTGTGGAACTGGGCGATCTGCGGATCGAACCAGTCGGACTGCGCTGCTGGCGCGACGGGCAGGAAGTTGCGCTGACCGCCAAGGAGTTCGCGGTTCTGGTCTGCTTGGCCGAGCGGGCCGGGCAGGTGGTCACCAAGACGGAGATCCTCGAGCGCGCCTGGGACGAGCACTACGACGGCGATCTGAACATCGTGGAGATGTATGTCAGTGCGCTGCGCAAGAAGATAGACACGCCGTTCGGACGCCGCAGCATTCGCACCGTCCGCAGCGCCGGCTACCGCCTCGATGCCGAAGGGGGCTAGGCCGTTTCTCTCGGATCATCGGATCGTTGGTCTGGTGTGTCGTTGAGTGATGCGCAGTGGGCGCGGATCGAGCCGCTGTTGCCGGATCGCGCGCCGCA
>NZ_JBSFUT010000081.1:0-5520 GCF_053591935.1 Streptomyces sp. NPDC002851
CTGTGACAGGGCCCGGTGGGAGCGGTGTTCGGCCAGGGCGGTCAGCGCCTCGGCTGCCTCCACCGCCGAACCGGCCACCACCGCGGCCCGCTCGGTGAAGTGGGTGCGTCGGGCGGCAGCGGTGGAGGCGACGGCGTGCATCGACGCGTCGGGGTGGGCGCCGAGCCAGGTGGCCCAGCGGTCGGCCTGCTCGCGCAGGGCGTTCTCGTCGCGCGCGGAGAGCACGACGGGCAGGGCAGCGGGCAGCGCCGCGGCCGGCGCCGGCTCGGGCTGCGGTGCCTCTTCGAGTACCACGTGGGCGTTGGTGCCGCCGATGCCGAACGAGGAGACTCCGGCGCGGCGCGGCCCGTCCTGTTCCCACGCCCGCAGTTCGGTGTTGACGTAGAACAAGTCCGGGTCCAGGCCCATTTCGGGGTTGGGCCGATCGAAGTTCAGGCTCGGTACGAGCTCGCGATGGTGCAGACAGAGCGCTGCCTTGATCAGACCCGCGAGGCCCGCGGTGACGTCGGTGTGGCCGATATTGGTCTTCACCGAGCCGAGTGCGCAGGGCTCTTCGCGGCCGGACCCGCCGAACACCTCCTGCAGGGCCTGGACCTCGATCGGGTCGCCGAGTGCGGTGGCGGTACCGTGCGCCTCGATCAGGCCGACGCTGCCGGGCACCACGCCCGCGGCGGCCTGGGCGTCGGCGATGACCTGCGCCTGGCCCGCGACGCTGGGTGCGGTGAAGCCGACCTTGTTGGCGCCGTCGTTGTTGATGGCGCTGCCGCGGATCACGGCGTACACGGTGTCCCCGGCGTCGAGCGCGTCGGAGAGCCTGCGCAGCACCACCACGCCGACGCCGCTGCCGAAGACGGTGCCGCCGCCCTTCTCGTCGAAGGCGCGGCACGTGCCGTCGGCGGAGAGCACCAGGCCCTCCTGGTACATGTAGCCCTGCTTCAGCGGCACGGTCAGCGACGAGGCGCCCACCAGGGCGACGTCGGACTCGCCGCGCAGCAGGCTCTCGCGGGCCAGATGGGCGGCGACCAGGCCGGTCGAGCAGGCGGTCTGCACGGACAGCGCGGGGCCACGGAGGTTCAGCTTGTGGGCGACGCGGGTGGCGAAGTAGTCGTTCTTGGTGCCGATCATGGTGCGGAAGAACGACGACATGTCGTTGACCTCCTCACCGGCGTAGCCGCCGAACCCGGAGCCGCCGAAGACGCCGACCCTGCCGTCGAAGGACTGCGGCACGATGCCGGAGTGCTCCAGGGCCTGCCAGGCGCATTCGAGGAAGAGCCGGTGCTGCGGGTCCATGACCTCGGCCTCGGCGGGCGAGTAGTCGAAGAAGGAAGCGTCGAAGAGGTCCGCGTCCTCCACGTGGCCCTTGGCCCGGACGTAGTGCGGGTCAGCGAGCAGCGTGTCGGGGATACCGGCGGCCCGCAGTTCGGTCTCGGAGAACCGGGTGATCGACTCGACGCCGTCGCGCAGGTTGTGCCAGAAGGTGTCGACGTCGGGAGCGCCGGGCAGCCGGCAGGACATGCCGACGATGGCGATGGCGTCGTCACCTTCGGCGCGCGGCGCGGCGGCCCGCTCCGTGCGGGACGTGCCGGTCCCCTCGCCCTCGCCGCGCAGGAAGGCAGCGAGCTGCCGCACCGTCGGATAACGGAAGATCGCGGAGAGCGGGAACTCCCGGCCGAGCTCTTCGCAGAGCCTCGTGTGGACGTGCAGGGCCGTCATGGAGCTGCCGCCCAGCTCGAAGAAGCCGCGGTCGGGGTCGATCTGGCTACGGTCGAGCGCCGAGGCCCACGCCCGGCGCACCAGGCCCTCGACCGCGTCGGCCGCAATGGCGACGGTCGGAGCCGGCGCGGCGGAGGCGCTGTCGGTCGTGGCGCCGCCCGGTGCGGTCAGCTGGGCCAGCGCACCGCGGTCGACCTTCTTGTTGGGGGTGTGCGGCAGTTCGTCGAGGCGCACAAGCCGGGCCGGGACCATATAGGCGGGCACCCGTTCGGCGACGTACGCCCTGAGGGTGTCCTCGTCGGTCGGCCGACCGGTCCAGTACAGGTACAGCCGGGGCTCGTTCGCCGTGTCCTCGCGTACGACGGCGGCGCACTCCACGATCCGGGGGTGCTCGCCCGCGACGGCCTCGATCTCGCCCAGTTCGATGCGGTGGCCGTACAGCTTGGTCTGCGAGTCGATGCGGCCGCAGTATTCCAGCGAGCCGTCCTCGCGGTAGCGCACCAGGTCACCCGTGCGGTACATCCGCTCGCCCGGGCGGAATGGGTCGTCCACGTAGCGTTCGGCCGTCAGCTCGGGACGTCCGAGGTAGCCGCGAGTCACCGCCCGGCCGCCGATCCACAGTTCACCACGGCTGCCGCGGGGCACGCGGGCACCGTGGCTGTCCAGGACGTACAGGCTGGTGTTGAGGACGGCGTCGCCGAGGGACACCTCGCCGGGCTCTACGTGCCAGGTCGTGGACCACACCGTGCACTCGGAGGGGCCGTAGATGTTGGTGACACCGCCGCGCACGGTGCGCAGGAGCTTGCGCGCGAGCGGCCGGTCCAGCGCCTCACCGCCGACGATCATGCGGTCCAGGCCGCCGAGCAGCGCCCGGCCGCCGGCGTCCGCGAGCAGCATGCGGGCGAGCGAGGGGGTGCACTGCAGATGCGTCGGGCCGTACGAACGGTAGTCCGGCCACTCGCCGACGCTGCCCTGGGCGATGACCACCCGGTAGCCGCGGGTCAGCGTCCAGATCAGCTCGACCGTGGAGATGTCGAACGACGGGCTGGTCACGGCGAGCCAGGTGTCTCCGGGACCGCCGCTGATGCGCTCGTCCACGCTGCGGCAGAAGTTGACGAACTGGCCGTGTTCGATCAGGACGCCCTTGGGCCTGCCGGTCGAACCGGAGGTGTAAATGACGTATCCGAGATCCGACAAGGCCGGGCGGGCGACGGGCTCGGGCCAGGACGCGTCCTCCGAAGCCTCCGGTATCTCCGAGATCAGAACGACCTTGGCGTCGGTGGCCACGGGACGGTCCGAGATGAGGACCGTCAGCCCGCTGTCCTCGACGACGTAGTCGACGCGTGCCTGCGGATAGCCCGGATCCACCGGTAGATAGGCACCGTTGGCCAGCCAGATCGCAAGGACCGAGACCACCAGGTCGGCGGAGCGCGGCAGATGCACACCGACCGGCACTTCGGCGGTGACGCCCGCCGCGCGCAGCCGTTCCGACAGCAGACCGGCGCGCACCACCATCTGCCGGTACGTCAGCTCGCGGCCGTCCGACACCAGCGCGACCGCGTCCGGGGTGCGCCGGGCCTGGGCGAGCACCAGATCGAGGGCGGTGGTGCCGTCCTCGACCCGGTCCCGGTCGTCGGGCGCGGTAGCGAGGCCGCCCCGCTGCTCCAGCCAGGCCAGCTCGGCCGCGTCAAGCAGGTCCAACTCGCTGATACGGCGGTGCGGTTGGTCAGCCAGCGACTCCAGCAGCGTCCGGAAGTTGCGGACCATCCGTTCGGCGGCGGCGCGGTCCATGACGTGGGAGAGGAACTCCAGCTCGCCCCAGAGACCGTCGCCGCTCGGCGCGAGGTTCATGCCGAGGGCGAACTTCGACGCGCCGCGCACATTGCCCGCCCCCTCGGCCGTGTTCGGCAGGATCCAGGCGTCCTCACCCTCGCCGAGGGCGGGGAAGTCGGCCCCCATGTAGTTGAAGACGGCGCGGATCAGGGGGTTGTCGTCGCCGGCCCGCGGCGTCCCGACCCCCTTCATCACCTCCGTGAGCGGAACGCCCTGGTGCTCCAACAGCCCCAGGACCCGGGGTTGTACGGCGGTCAGCAGCTCCGTGAAGGCCGGGTCCCCGGTCAGGTCGCAGCGCAGCGGCAGCGTGTTGGTGAGGAAGCCCAGGACGTCGGAGCTGCCCGGCAGCTGCCGGTTGGCCCAGAGCGTGCCGATGGTGAAGTCGTCCTGATCGGCGTAGCGGCCGAGCAGCACGGCGAAGGCGGCGGCGAAGACGGTGTACGGAGTCACGGACGCGGCGGA
The DNA here is from genome assembly GCF_053591935.1 of Streptomyces sp. NPDC002851. Taxonomy (NCBI): domain Bacteria; kingdom Bacillati; phylum Actinomycetota; class Actinomycetes; order Kitasatosporales; family Streptomycetaceae; genus Streptomyces; species Streptomyces sp. NPDC002851. The sequence continues at coordinate 4,009 of NZ_JBSFUT010000081.1, forward strand.
GGCCAGGTTCTCAAGCCGCTCTCGCAGCTCGGCGGGCACCGAGAAGTAGACGGAGTCGCCGCCCTGTGGTGCGTCCTGCGGGCCCGGCGGCAGCTCCAGGATCGGTGCGCCGTCCAGCTCGGCCCGGAAGAAGCGCAGCGCCTCGTCGAACGCCCCCTCGTCGAGACTCCGGCGCTCCCACCGGGCGTAGTCGCCCACGTGGTGGGCGGGCTCGGGCCGCTCGGGCACGGTTCCGGAGACGAAGGAGCGGTAGGCGTCGTAGAGCTCGCGCAGGAAGACGGTCAGGGACCAGCCGTCGGTCATGGAGTGGTGGAAGGTCAGGCACAGGATCTGACCGTCGGCGCCGGTGTCGAGGAGCCGACCGCGCAGCAGCGAGGGGCCGCCGAGGTCGAACGCCTTGAGCTCTTCCTGCCGGATGCACTCGTCGACCGCGTCCGGGCCGAGCCCCGACAGGTCGTCGTACGCCAGCGGAATGGTGACGTCCTCGTGGACGACCTGCACGAGTCGGCCGTCTCGGGACGCAAGGCCGGTGCGCAGGGCTTCGTGGCGCGCGGCCATCCAGTTCAGGGAGAGACCGAGCGCCTCGCGGTCAAGGCGCCCGGCCGGGCGCAGCCGCATCGCCACGTGGTACTGAGCGGTGCCCGGATTCATCTGCTCCAGGAACCACAGGCGGCGCTGCCCCTCCGTCGCCGGGTGCTCGGCGCGCCCGGCCGCGCGCTCCAGCGGCAACGGCCCGCGCGGCGAGTCCGGCGCGCTGTCGAAGACCTGGGCGAGGAGGTACGTAGCCAGGGCATCCGGGCTTGGGTGGGTGAAGGCGAGGTCCGCGGGCAGCGTGCCGCGCACCTGCGCCGCCAGCCGCCGCCGCAGCTCGACGGCCATCAGCGAGTCCAGGCCCAGCTCCTTGAGCGGCTGGTCGGTGGCGATGCCCTGCGGGTCCGCGGCACCGAGGACGATGGCGATCTCGCGGCGCACCAACTCGATGACGGCGGCACGACGCTCGTCCTCGGAGAGGGCGGCGAGCCGCTCACGGAAGCCGACGCCCCCGGTGGAGCTTCCTGCCGCCCGGCCGGGGCGGGCCCGCACCAAGGAGCGGAAGACGGGCGGCAGTTCCTCACCGCTCTCCAGCGCGCGGCGCAGCACCGCGGTCTCGATCCGGATCGGTACGAGGTGGGGGTGGGGTTGGGTGAGTGCGGTGTCGAGTGTGGTGAGGGCTTGGGTTTGGGTGAGGGCGCCGAAGCCTTGGCGGCGCATGCGGGTGAGGTCTGCTGGTGTGAGTTGGGCTGTGAGGCCGGTGCCGTTTGGTTCCCAGAGTCCCCAGGAGAGGCTGAGGCCGGGCAGGTCTTGAGCGCGGCGGTGTGCGGCCAGGGCGTCGAGGGTGGTGTTGGCGGCTGCGTAGGTGCTTTGTCCGGGGCTGCCTAGGACGCCGGAGGCGGAGGAGTAGAGGACGAATGCGGTGAGGTCGAGGTTGAGTTCGGTGGAGAGGTGGTGCAGGTGGAGGGCGCTGTCGACTTT
>NZ_JBSFUT010000082.1:1889-5108 GCF_053591935.1 Streptomyces sp. NPDC002851
GGTGGGTGGTTGGTCGTTGTTTGAGAACTGCACAGTGGACGCGAGCATCTGTGGCCAAGTTTTTAAGGGCGCACGGTGGATGCCTTGGCACCAGGAACCGATGAAGGACGTGGGAGGCCACGATAGTCCCCGGGGAGTCGTCAACCAGGCTTTGATCCGGGGGTTTCCGAATGGGGAAACCCGGCAGTCGTCATGGGCTGTCACCCGCTGCTGAACACATAGGCAGTGTGGAGGGAACGAGGGGAAGTGAAACATCTCAGTACCCTCAGGAAGAGAAAACAACCGTGATTCCGGGAGTAGTGGCGAGCGAAACTGGATGAGGCCAAACCGTATGTGTGTGAGACCCGGCAGGGGTTGCGCATGCGGGGTTGTGGGATCTCTCTTCTGTCGTCTGCCGGCGGCAGGGCGAGTCAGAAACCGTTGATGTAGGCGAAGGGCATGCGAAAGGCCCGGCGTAGAGGGTAAGACCCCCGTAGTCGAAACATCAGCGGCTCGTTTGAGAGACACCCAAGTAGCACGGGGCCCGAGAAATCCCGTGTGAATCTGGCGGGACCACCCGCTAAGCCTAAATATTCCCTGGTGACCGATAGCGGATAGTACCGTGAGGGAATGGTGAAAAGTACCGCGGGAGCGGAGTGAAATAGTACCTGAAACCGTGTGCCTACAAGCCGTGGGAGCGTCGCTGATGGGTTTACCCATCAGTCGTGACTGCGTGCCTTTTGAAGAATGAGCCTGCGAGTTAGCGGTGTGTAGCGAGGTTAACCCGTGTGGGGAAGCCGTAGCGAAAGCGAGTCCGAAGAGGGCGTTTGAGTTGCACGCTCTAGACCCGAAGCGGAGTGATCTAGCCATGGGCAGGCTGAAGCGGAGGTAAGACTTCGTGGAGGGCCGAACCCACCAGGGTTGAAAACCTGGGGGATGACCTGTGGTTAGGGGTGAAAGGCCAATCAAACTCCGTGATAGCTGGTTCTCCCCGAAATGCATTTAGGTGCAGCGTCGTGTGTTTCTTGCCGGAGGTAGAGCACTGGATAGGCGATGGGCCCTACCGGGTTACTGACCTTAGCCAAACTCCGAATGCCGGTAAGTGAGAGCGCGGCAGTGAGACTGTGGGGGATAAGCTCCATGGTCGAGAGGGAAACAGCCCAGAGCATCGACTAAGGCCCCTAAGCGTACGCTAAGTGGGAAAGGATGTGGAGTCGCAGAGACAACCAGGAGGTTGGCTTAGAAGCAGCCATCCTTGAAAGAGTGCGTAATAGCTCACTGGTCAAGTGATTCCGCGCCGACAATGTAGCGGGGCTCAAGCGTACCGCCGAAGTCGTGTCATTGCGATATATACCTCTAACGGGGATCGTGATGGGTAGGGGAGCGTCGTGTGCCGGGTGAAGCAGCCGTGTAAGCGAGTTGTGGATGGTTCACGAGTGAGAATGCAGGCATGAGTAGCGATACACACGTGAGAAACGTGTGCGCCGATTGACTAAGGGTTCCTGGGTCAAGCTGATCTGCCCAGGGTAAGTCGGGACCTAAGGCGAGGCCGACAGGCGTAGTCGATGGACAACCGGTTGATATTCCGGTACCCGCTTTGAAGCGCCCAATATCGAATCAGACGATGCTAAGGCCGTGAAACCGCCTGCTGTCGGCTTTGCCGTCAGTGGGAGTGGTGGAGCCGCTGACCCAGATCTGTAGTAGGTAAGTGATGGGGTGACGCAGGAAGGTAGTCCAGCCCGGGCGGTGGTTGTCCCGGGGTAAGGGTGTAGCCCGTCATCCAGGTAAATCCGGATGGCACTGGGGGTGAGACCTGATGCCGAGCCGATTGTGGTGAAGTGGATGATCCTATGCTGTCGAGAAAAGCCTCTAGCGAGTTTCATGGCGGCCCGTACCCTAAACCGACTCAGGTGGTCAGGTAGAGAATACCGAGGCGTTCGGGTGAACTATGGTTAAGGAACTCGGCAAAATGCCCCCGTAACTTCGGGAGAAGGGGGGCCATTCCTGGTGATGGGATTTACTTCCTGAGCTGGGGGTGGCCGCAGAGACCAGCGAGAAGCGACTGTTTACTAAAAACACAGGTCCGTGCGAAGCCGTAAGGCGATGTATACGGACTGACGCCTGCCCGGTGCTGGAACGTTAAGGGGACCGGTTAGCTCCATTTCGGTGGGGCGAAGCTGAGAACTTAAGCGCCAGTAAACGGCGGTGGTAACTATAACCATCCTAAGGTAGCGAAATTCCTTGTCGGGTAAGTTCCGACCTGCACGAATGGCGTAACGACTTCTCGACTGTCTCAACCATAGGCCCGGTGAAATTGCACTACGAGTAAAGATGCTCGTTTCGCGCAGCAGGACGGAAAGACCCCGGGACCTTTACTACAGTTTGATATTGGTGTTCGGTTCGGCTTGTGTAGGATAGGTGGGAGACTGTGAAGCGGCCACGCCAGTGGTTGTGGAGTCGTCGTTGAAATACCACTCTGGTCGTGCTGGATGTCTAACCTGGGTCCGTGATCCGGATCAGGGACAGTGTCTGATGGGTAGTTTAACTGGGGCGGTTGCCTCCCAAAGGGTAACGGAGGCGCCCAAAGGTTCCCTCAGCCTGGTTGGCAATCAGGTGTTGAGTGTAAGTGCACAAGGGAGCTTGACTGTGAGACCGACGGGTCGAGCAGGGACGAAAGTCGGGACTAGTGACCCGGCGGTGGCTTGTGGAAGCGCCGTCGCTCAACGGATAAAAGGTACCCCGGGGATAACAGGCTGATCTTCCCCAAGAGTCCATATCGACGGGATGGTTTGGCACCTCGATGTCGGCTCGTCGCATCCTGGGGCTGGAGTCGGTCCCAAGGGTTGGGCTGTTCGCCCATTAAAGCGGTACGCGAGCTGGGTTTAGAACGTCGTGAGACAGTTCGGTCCCTATCCGCTGTGCGCGTAGGAGTCTTGAGAAGGGCTGTCCCTAGTACGAGAGGACCGGGACGGACGAACCTCTGGTGTGCCAGTTGTTCTGCCAAGGGCATGGCTGGTTGGCTACGTTCGGGAGGGATAACCGCTGAAAGCATCTAAGCGGGAAGCCTGCTTCGAGATGAGGACTCCCACCCCCTTTGAGGGGTTAAGGCTCCCAGTAGACGACTGGGTTGATAGGCCAGATATGGAAGCCTCGTAAGGGGTGGAGTTGACTGGTACTAATAGGCCGAGGGCTTGTCCTCAGTTGCTCGCGTCCACTGTGTTGGTTCTGAAACCACGAACA
>NZ_JBSFUT010000083.1:0-4898 GCF_053591935.1 Streptomyces sp. NPDC002851
AGAATCGGCGTCGTCTCAGTCTGCTCGAGCCAGTCCGCCCAACGCCCCGCGTTCGCCGCCAACGCCCCGGCCGTGTGTCCCGACACCGGAACCACCACCGGAACCACCACTGGAACGACCGTCGACGGCTGCCCCTCATCTCCCGACGACCCAGCCGATTCCACCGGCTCCACCGCCGGGGCTTCCTCGATGACCACGTGGGCGTTGGTGCCGCTCAACCCGAACGACGACACACCCGCGCGCCGCACCCGCGCCTCATCCCGTTCCCACGGCCGCGCTTCCTGGAGCAGGGTGAGGCCGGTGTTGTCCCAGTCGACGTGTGTGCTGGGCTGTTCGGCGTGGAGGGTCTGGGGGAGGGTTTCGTGCTGGAGGGCCAGCACCATCTTCATGACGCCGACGACGCCGGCGGCGGCCTGGGCGTGACCGAGGTTGGACTTCGATGAGCCGAGGAACACTTGGTGTGCGCCGAATACTTCGGCCAGGGCGCCGGCCTCGATCGGGTCGCCCAGTGACGTACCCGTGCCGTGGGCCTCGATCGCGTCGATGTCAGTGGGCTTCAGCCGGGCGGACGCCAGGGCGTCCTGGATGACGCGCTGTTGTGCCGGGCCGTTGGGGGCGGTCAGGCCCTGGCTGCGGCCGTCCTGGTTCACCGCCGAGCCGCGGACCACGGCGAGGACACGGTCGCCGTCGCGCTCGGCGTCCGAGAGCCGCTTCAGGAGGACGACACCACAGCCCTCCGCCCAGCCGACACCGTCGGCCTCGGCCGAGAAGCTCTTGCACCGGCCGTCCGCGGCCATGCCCTTGAGCCGGCTGAACTCCACGAGGAGCGAAGGGGTGGACATGACGGTCACACCGCCCGCGAGGGCGAGGTCGCACTCGCCCTGCCGCAGCGCGGCGGCCGCCAGGTGCAGGGAGACCAGCGACGACGAGCACGCGGTGTCGACGGTGACGGCCGGCCCCTGCAGCCCCAGCGCATACGACACCCGCCCCGACACCACGCTGCTCGCGTTCCCGGTCTTCACATAGCCGTCGAGCGCATCGAAGTCATGGCCTTGGTGGTTGCCGTAGTCCGTGCTCATCGTGCCGAGGTAGACACCGGTGCGGCTCTCGCGCAGCGAATCGGGGCGGATGCCCGCCCGCTCCAGTACCTCCCACGAGGCCTCAAGGACCAGCCGCTGCTGCGGATCCATCGACAGTGCCTCGCGCGGCGAGATCCCGAAGAACCCCGCGTCGAACTCCCCGACATCCTCAAGGAATCCGCCCTCGCGGGCGTAGCTCTTGCCGACCGCCTCCGGGTCGGGGTCGTAGTAGTCGAGGCCCTCCCAGTGGGAGGGGGAGCCCCCGACGGCGTCCCTTCCCTTGACCAGCAGCTCCCAGAAGCCCTCCGGAGTGTCGATGCCACCCGGCAGCCGGCACGCCATCGACACGACCGCGATCGGCTCATAGAAACGCGCCTCAAGATCCGCCGCACGCTTCTGGAGGAGACGGATGGCGGGCAGCGCGCGATCCAGCTGAGCCTGAGTCGAGTTAGTCATCTCTGGGGCTTCCTATGCAAAAGTCAGCGGAAAGTGGGCGGCGTCATGGTGTGGTGTCCCGTGCGACGGGGCGGGCTCAGTCGCCTGCACCCGCGGCCTCCAGGAAGGCGTTGAGCTCGGCGTTGATGTCGTCGACCGAACGCTCCTCCAGGCCCGGGGCAGCGGAGGAGGGCGTGGCACCCGAAGTGCCCGCGGTGCCGTCCCCGCTTCCGCTCTCCCTGTTCGCGAGGTCCACGAGCATGTCGAGCAGACCGCTCCGGTGGAGTTGGTCGGCGGACAGGCGCTCCAGTACCCACTCCAGTACGGCCGGCGGGCTGTCCGGAGAGACGGACTGCCGTGCCGCCGTGTTGGTGCCGATGCCCAGCCGCTCGGTCACCAGCTTGGTGAGAGCGCCGGGCGTGGGGTAGTCGAAGACGAGTGTGGCGGGCAGGGAGGTGCCCGTGGCCGCGGCGAGCCGCCTGCGCAGCTCGACGGCCATCAGCGAGTCCAGGCCCAGCCCCTTGAGCACCTGGTGCGGTTCCAGCGTCGCGGTGTCGCTGATGCCCAGGACCGCGGCCAGTTCGTTCAGGACGACCTGCTGCACGCGCTGCGCACGCCGCTCCTCCGGCAGCGCCGCCAGCTCGTCGCTGAGCGAGGCGGGAGCATCACCGGCACGCCCGGCCTTGCGACGTAGCCGCGGCGGCACCAACGCGCGGAAGAGGGCGGGAAGTTCGCCGTCCTTCTCTGCTTCCCTCTGGACCGCCGCCAGGTCCAGCACGGCCGGTACGAGATGACTGTCCTGCCCGCGCAGCGCCTGGTCGAGCAGCCCCATGCCCGTTGCCACCGGCAATGGGGCGATGCCTCGCCGGGCGAGCCGGGCGAGCTCGGCCTGCCCGAGATGCGCCGTCAGGCCGGTGCCGGTCTGTTCCCAGAGTCCCCAGGAGAGGCTGAGGCCGGGCAGGCCTTGGCCGCGGCGGTACGCCGCCAGCGCGTCCAGGGCTGTGTTGGCGGCCGCGTACGTGCTCTGCCCGGCCGTTCCCAGGACACCGGCCGCACCGGAGTAGAGGACGAATGCGGCGAGGTCGAGGTTGAGTTCGGTGGAGAGGTGGTGCAGGTGGAGGGCGCTGTCGACTTTGGTGGTGAGGACGGTGGTGAGGCGTTCGGGGGTTTGGTCGGCCAGCAGGCCGTCGTCGAGGACGGCGGCGAGGTGGAAGATTCCGGTCCAGGGGTGTGCCGGGTCCACCTCGGTCAGTACCGCCCGCACCTGTTCCCGGTCGCTCATGTCGCGGGCGAGGACGTCGACGGTGGCCGCGCCTGCTGCGGTCAGTTCCGCCACGAGGTCTTCGGTGCCGGGGGTTTGCATGCCGCGGCGGGACGTGAGGACGAGGTGCCGTATTCCATGCGTGGTGACGAGGTGGCGGGCCAATACCTGGCCCAGTTCGCCGGTTCCGCCGGTGATCAGGACCGTGCCGGATGGGTCCAGCACGCTCGGGTTCGTGTCGGCTGCGCTTCCTGCCCGTGCCAGACGAGTCGCAAGGATCTGGCTGTCGCGTATGACCAGCTCGGGCTCGCCGGTGACCGTCAACGCCGAGTGGACGTCGGTGTCGGTGTGGTCGGTGTCGATGAGGCGGATGGTTCGTTCGGGGTGTTCGCTGCGTGCCGAACGTGCCAGACCCCACAAGGCCGCTTGGCCGAGGTTGGTGGCGTTGTCGCCTACTGCGCCGGTGGTGAGCAGGACGAGTTCGTCGTCCGACCCGGCGCTGTTACTCAGTTGCTCCTGGAGTGCGGTCAGTCCCCGGGCGGCGACCTCCGTCACCGAGCCGTTCCAGTCCCGCGCGTCGATCACCGTGCGACCCGTACCGGCGGTTGGTGTTCCGGTCGGGCGTACGGGCTGGAAGTCCACTCGGTACAGGTGATCCACTGAAAGCGACCCAGCCGCGGAACGCATCTGCTCTGCGGTTACTTCACGCAGATGCAGTCGCCCGGAGGCCACCGGCTCCCCGGCCGGATCACATACCCACAACCGCAGCGCTGTACCGGACGGCTCAACATCCGCCCGTACCCGCAGCTCCGAGCCGCCGATGGCGAACAGTTCCACGTCCGACCACTCGACCGGCAGCAGTGCACCAGCCGAAAGCCGCCGCGCAGCTGCCGATCCCTTCAGCACGTGCAACGCCGCGTCCAGCAAAGCGGGATGGACACCAAAGCCGTCCGTGGACACGTCCTCGGGCAAGCGGACCAGCCCGTAAGCCGTATCGCCGTCCCGCCACAACTCACTCAGCCCTTGGAAGGCCGGGCCGTAATCGATGCCCTGCGCCGCAAACGCCTCGTAGAAGCCATCCAGGCCGACCCGCTCAGCACCCGCCACCGGCCACTGCCGCAGCGACACCGGCTCACCCGCGACCGCATCCACCAGCACGCCAGCGGCATGCTGCGTCCAGGCCTGAACGCCTTCGCCCCGGCGGCCGTACACCGCCACCGCACGACGACCGTCCGCGTCCGCGGCCTCCACCCGGACCTGGAGCTGGAGTTCACCGGCATCCGGCACGACCAACGGCTCGACCAGGGTCAGCTCTGCGACACCACCCGCGCCTACGTGCTGTCCGGCGGCCCACACCAGTTCCAGCAACGCCGTGCCGGGAACAACCATGGCACCGAATACCACGTGATCCGCCAGCCACGGGAATTCCCGCAGTGATACGCGGCCGCTGAAGACCAGGCCTTCGTCGTCGGCGAGTTCGGTGACCGCACCGAGCCACGGATGCCCCACCGGTTCCAGCCCGACCGACGTCACATCACCCGACTTCCGCACCGCATCGAGCCAGTACCGCTCCCGCTGGAAGGCATACGTCGGCAACTCCACCCGCGCACCGGCAGCGGGAAGCACCGCATTCCACGGCACTGACACGCCGTACGAATGCAGCTCGGCCAGTGCGGTGAGCACCGCGCGTTCTTCCGTGATGCCCTTCCGTGCCGTCGGGACACACGCCGCGTCCTCGGCCGTGAGTGATTCCTGGGCCATCGCGGTCAGGACCGCTCTCGGTCCGATCTCCAGGAAGACGCCGACTCCCTGGTTTTCGAGGAAGCGTACGTCGTCGGCGAAGCGCACTGCGTCGCGGACGTGGCGTACCCAATAGGCCGCGTCCCGTGCGCCGCCGTCCGCTGGCGCGGGCATGGTGAGGTGCGGTGTCGCGTAGTCGATCTGTTCCGCGATGTGCCGGAATTCTTCCAGCATGGGTTCCATGAGGGAGGAGTGGAACGCGTGCGAAACCGAAAGCCGCTTCGTCTGCCGTCCCAGTGCTTCGAGTTGTTCTGTGAGGGCGAGGACGTCGGTTTCCGGGCCGGAGAGTACGACTGATTCCGGGCCGTTGACGGCTGCGATGT
>NZ_JBSFUT010000084.1:0-4210 GCF_053591935.1 Streptomyces sp. NPDC002851
ACTTCGTCGAAGGCTTCGGCGAATGCGGGAAAGGCCTCGTACAGTTCCCGGCCCATACCGACCCGTTGAGCACCCTGCCCGGTGAACAGAAACGCCATACGCGGGCCGGAGACAGAGGCCGATCCGGCCACAACTCCCGCACCCGTACGCCCCTCGCTGACCGCACGCAGCCCCGCCACAGCCTCAGCCACCGAGTCAGCAACCACACCAGCCCGATGCTCAAAGGCCGTACGCCCAGCAGCGGCAACCGCCACATCCACCAGCGACAGACCAGCGTCAGCATCAGAACGCGACTCCAGCCAGTCCGCCCAACGCCCAGCATTCGCCGCCAACGCCCCGGCCGTGTGTCCCGACACCGGAACCACCACCGGCAGCGGCCCGGCCTCGCGGCCCACTGTGACGGGCGCGGCGGCCGTGGGCTCCGCGGCCGGAGGCTCCTCCAGCACGACATGGGCGTTGGTGCCGCTCAACCCGAACGACGACACACCCGCACGCCGCACCCGCGCCTCATCCCGCTCCCACGGTTCGAGGGCATCGACGACCCGCACCGGCAACTCGTCCCAGGCGATGTTCGGATTCCGGGGTGAGCTGTGCATGGTCGGCGGAAGGGACCCCTTCCGGAAGGACGCCAGCACCTTGCAGATCCCCGCGATACCGGCGGCCGACTCCAGGTGACCGATGACGCTCTTGGCCGTGCCCAGCGCGAGTGCGCGGCCCGGCTCACGCTCCTGCCCGTACACCGCCGCCAGTGCCTGCACCTCTATCGGGTCGCCCAGCGACGTACCCGTGCCGTGGCACTCCACGTAATCCACGTCCGTGCCGGACAGCCCGGCCGAACGCAGTGCGGCACGGAGCACCTTCTGCTGAGCGGTGCCATTGGGCGCGGTGATCCCACTACTGGCACCGTCGTGATTGACGGCCGTGCCGCGGACGACACCCAGGACCCGATGGCCCCGCTCCAGCGCATCGCCGAGCCGCATCACGGCCAGCACGCCGACGCCCTCGCCGCGCCCGTAGCCATCGGCATCGGCCGAGAACGTCTTGCTACGCCCGTCCGGGGACAGCGCGTGCGAGCGGCTCAGTGCCACGAACGCGCCTGGATCCGCCAGGACTTGCACCCCGCCCGCCAGGGCCACCTCGCACTCGTCGTTACGGAGCGCCTCGGCCGCCAGGTGCAGTGCCACCAGGGACGACGAACAGGCCGTGTCGATGGCGAGCGCCGGGCCCTGCAGCCCCAGGTGATACGACAGACGCCCCGCATGGAAGCTGGGCAGACTCCCGGTCAGGGTGTACGTATCCGGGGCAGCGCCCTGACGGTGCTTGCCGTACTCACCCGGTCCGGCGCCGACGAAGACGCCCGTGCGGCTGTCCCGCAGTTCACGCGGCCGGATACCCGCGTCCTCCAGTGAACTCCAGGCCGCCTCCAGCAACAGCCGATGCTGCGGATCCATCGGCTCCGCCTCCCGCGGACTGATCCCGAAGAAGGCCGCGTCAAAGGACGCCACATCATCCAGGAACGAGGCCTGGCGGACGTAGGTCTTCCCCTCGGCCTCCGGGTCGGCGTCGTAGAAGGCGTCGATGTCGAACCGGTCAGCCGGGACCGGCACCACCGTGTCCCGCCCCTCGGCCAGCACCTCCCAGAAGCTCTCCAAATCGTGCGCCTCGCCCGGCATCCGCAGCCCCACACCCACGATCGCGAGCGGTTCGTCGCTGCGGCCGCCCGCGGGCGTGGCCGGGACACCCGTGTCACCCGCGCTGCCCGGGGCGAGTTCGCCGAGTAGCCAGTGCGCCAGGGCGTCCAGGTTCGGGAAGTCGTAGATCAGCGTCCGGGGTGTGGTGACGCCGGTGCGCTCCTCGATCCGATGGCTGAAGGAGACGGCCAGCATCGAGTCGAACCCCAGATCCTTGAAGCCCCGCTCGGGGTCGAGCGCTGCCGGGTCCCGTACGCCGAGCACCGTCGCTGCCTCGGCCGCGAGGAGCCGGCGGGCGTACGCGAGTCGGTCCTCGTCGGGCAGCGCGAGGACCGTGTCGCGCAGCGGGTTCGCGGCGGTGGACGGGGTCGGTTCGGCGGCACGGGCTTCGGGGATGTCGCGCAGCAGCGGGCGCACCGGCCCGCGCGGGCAGAACGCGGGTACGGCCCGGGGCCAGTCCACGTCCGCCACGACGAGCGTGTGCTCGGCGGCCAGCGCCAGGTCAAGACCGGTGAGTGCCTTGGCCGTCGGCATCGGGACGAGACCACTGCGGCGCAGCAGGGCGCCGGTCTCACCGGCGGCCATGCCGCCGTCGGCCCATGGGCCCCAGGCCACGCCGACCACGGGGAGCCCGGCCGCCCTGCGGTGTGCGGCGAGGGCGTCGAGGCCCGCGTTCGCCATCGCGTAGGCGGCCTGTCCGGTGTTGCCGAGGGTTCCGATCACCGAGGAGAACAGGACGAAGGCGTCCAGCGCGCGGTTCTGGGTGAGAGCGTGCAGGGTCCAGGCTCCGCCGAGCTTGGCTGCCGCGACCGCTTCCACCTCGGCGGTGGTGAGGCCGCTCAACAGCTTGTCGCCGAGCGCGCCCGCCGTGTGGAACACGGCTCGCAGGGGGGCCTGCTCGTCGCGGTCGATCTCGGCCAGCAGCTCCGCTGTCCGGGCGGGGTCGCTGATGTCGCACGCGGCGAGGGTGACGCGGGCGCCGGTCGCCTCCAGCTCGGCCTTGAGTTCGGCCGCGCCCGGTGCTTCGGGGCCGCGCCGGGAGGCCAGGACCAGGTGTTCGGTGCCGCGTGCGGCCAGGTGGCGGGCGACGTGGGCGGCGAGTGCCCCGCTGCCGCCGGTGATGAGCGCGGTGCCGCGACCGGTCCAGGCCGGTGTGGAGGGGGCGGGGGCGAAGCGGCGCAGGCGGCGTACGAAGCGGCCCGCGGGGCGCAGGGCGACGTGCTCTTCTCCGTCACTGGCCACGACGGTGCCGAGGAGCTGTGCGACGGTTCGCTCGTCGATCGCTTCGGGGAGGTCGATCAGGCCGCCCCACCGGTTCGTGTGCTCCAGGGCGATCGCATGGCCGAGGCCCCAGGTCTGTGCCTGCCAGGCGCGCGGGACGGTGTCGTCGGCGTGGGCCTGTACGGCGCCGCGGGTGAGGATCCACAGCGGCGCCTCGATGCCCTGGTCGCCGAGGGCCTGGGTGAGAGCGAGGGTCTGTGAGGTGCCGCAGGCGGGCGCGGTCTCCGCCCCGACCGCCTCGTCGAGCGGGGTGCAGGCGAGCACGCCGCGCAGGGAGGCGGTGGCGTCGGCCGGCAGGTCGGCCAGGCAGGTGCGGAAGCCTTCGCGCTCTCCGGCGGCCGGGACGACGTACACCTCCGCGCCCGTTGCTTCAAGTGCCGTGGCCAGTCCGGGTGGTGGGGCCACAAGGAGCCACGGGCCGGACGTGCGGCCCGGTACGGCGTCGAGTGCTGGGGCCTGCTGCCAGTGCTCCTCGTAGAGCCAGTCCGCTACTTCGCCGGTGTGGGCGTGACGGCTGTGCCAGGCGGCCAGGTGCGGGAGCACCGCGGCGACGCTGTCGCTGTCGTCGGCCCCGAGCAGGTGCGAGAGCTCCTCGGCCTCGCCCCGTGCGACGGCGTTCCACAGGGCGTCCTCGGCGGGGTTCCGGGTGCGGCTCTCGACCGGGTCCAGCCAGTAGTGGTTGCGTTGGAAGGCGTAGGTGGGCAGGTCGGTGTGTGTGGTTGTGTCGCTGGCGAGCAGTGGGTGCCAGTTGACGGGTGTTCCGCACGTGTGGAGTTCGGCGAGTGCTGTGACGACTGCGGTGACTTCGTCGAGGTTGCGGCGGGTGCTGGTCACGCAGCGTGTGGAGGAGTCGTCTGTGAGGTTTTCCGGGACCATGCCGGTGAGTGCGGCTTGTGGTCCGATTTCCAGGAAGGTGCTGGTTCCCTGGTTTTCGAGGAAGCGTACGTCGTCGGCGAAGCGCACTGCGTCGCGGACGTGGCGTACCCAATAGGCCGCGTCCCGTGTGCCGCCGTCCGCTGGCGTGGGCATGGTGAGGTGCGGTGTCGTGTAGTCGATCTGTTCCGCGATGTGCCGGAATTCTTCCAGCATGGGTTCCATGAGGGAGGAGTGGAATGCGTGGGAGACCGACAGGCGTTTTGTTTTCCGTCCCAGTGCTTCGAGTTGTTCTGTGAGGGCGAGGACGTCGGTTTCCGGGCCGGAGAGTACGACTGATTCCGGGCCGTTGACGGCTGCGATGT
>NZ_JBSFUT010000085.1:0-4168 GCF_053591935.1 Streptomyces sp. NPDC002851
GACGAGCGCTCCCCCAAGCTCTCAACTGCGTTCGAGCAGGGAGGTACCCCCCTGCGCGATATCTGCGGCGGGGTCCGGGGCGGCAGCCCCGAAGCCGCTGCAACCACGCGGCGTTAGCCGCATATCGGCACAGTCGGGAAGGGCCGGGGTGGGGAATCTTCAAGCCTCGGGCGGCGGCGGAGGCTTCGGCGCACCCTCCGGCGGCGCGATCTTCCCGTACGCCACCGGCGGCACCGTCGCCGGGCCCGGGGCGGCGGCGCCCCGACCCTCCGAAGCCAGCGCGGCGTCCCGCCGCGCACCCGGATCCCACCCCGTATCCACCACCCGCCGCTGCACCACGATCGCGGACACCAGGATCGCCACCCCGATCAGCAGCATCAGGACCACGCCGGGCGCTTCCCCCGCCTTGCTCGCGTTGCCGATCAGCGCGCCGAACCAGCCGAAGTCGGCGTCCCCGAACGTGGTGTTCTCCTCGCCGAAGGCGCCGAGGACCTTCAGGAGCACCGCCGGAAGGAAGGTGATCAGGACGCCGTTGAGGAAGGACCCGAGCACCGCGCCACGCCGTCCGCCCGTCGCATTGCCGTACACCCCGGCCGCGCCGCCCGTGAAGAAGTGCGGCACCAGGCCCGGAAGGACCAGCGAGAGCCCGAACGCCGGGTTGAAGACCGTCGAGAGCAGCCCCAGGCTGACCAGGCCGCCGATGAAGCTACAGATGAACCCGATGAGCACCGCGTTCTGCGCGTACGGGAAGACGATCGGGGCGTCCAACGAGGGCACCGCACCCGGCACCAGCTTCGCCGCGATGCCCTGGAACGCGGGGACCAGCTCGGCGAGGATCGTACGCACCCCGAACAGGATCACCGCGACCGCGATGCCGAACTGCAGGCCCTGCATCACGGACTGCATCAGATAGTCGCCGACACCCGTCGCCACCTCGCCCGCCGCACCGTCCTCGGCGAACGCCCGGAACGCCGTCTCCCGGCCCGCCTTCGCCAGAAAGACCATGGCCATGATCAGGTAGATGAGCAGCATCGACAGGGCCGTGGCCACCATCGAGTCGCGCAGAAACCGCAGCCCCTCCGGGAGCTTCATGTCCTCCGTGGACCGGCTGCGCTTGCCGACCAACTGCCCGGCCGCGCCCGCCGCGATATACCCCGCGGTGCCGAAGTGCCCGATGGCCACGGTGTTGTTGCCGGTCACCCGCTTCGTCCACGGGTGCGCGAACGCGGGCATCGCCACCAGCATGATGCCGAGCAGCACGCCCCCGACGACCACCACGACCCCCGAGGAGTGCCCGGCGGTCGCCAGGACCATCGTCAGGAGCGTGGCCATGAACAGCATGTGATGCCCGGTCAGGAACACATACCGCAGCGGTGTGAACCGGGCGAGCAGCAGGCTCACCGTGAAGCCCAGGATCATCAGCCAGGCGACCCGCGCCCCGTACTCGGCCTGGGCGATGCCGACGATCGCCTCATTGGTCGGGATCACGCCGTGCGCCCCGGTCGCGCCCCGGATCATCACGCCCAGCGGGGCAAGCGAGTTGACCACCAGGCCCGCACCCGCGCCGATCAGGAGAAAACCGAGCGTCGCCTTGATGGCACCGCCGACGACCTGCCCGACCGACTTCCGTAGCGCGATCAGACCCGCCGCCGTGATCAGGCCGATCAGATAGGCGGGGACGCTGAGGATCTCGTCGACGAGGAACTTCCCGAGCGATACGAGCCAGTCCACGCCGCGTCACGCACCTTCCGTGGCGTCCGGGTGAGCCGTCTCCTCGACGGCGTACGTGTCCCGCAGGACCCGGTCCGCCTCCGTGGTGGACGTGAAGTCCTCGACGACCTTCACGGGCACGCCCACGTCCCCGATCGTCCGCGCGATCTCCCGCGAGGTGAGGATCGCGACCGCCTCGGCGGCCTTGCCCTTCGCCGAGATGGTGTCCGTGGCCTCCACGATCACGTACGGCGACCAGCCCCAGCGGTCGAGCACCTGCTCCAGGGTGTTCTTCAGGAACAGGCTGGTGCCGACGCCGTTGCCGCACACGGTGAGGATCCGGTGCGGCCCGTACGCGGTCCGCACGGGCTCGGCGGGCCTGGTGCGCCCCTGCGCGTGGTGAGCGTGGAGTCCGGTCCCGCCTCCGGCGAGCAGCGCCACCAGCGCCGCCGGTGTGGGCGCCGCGCGGAGCTCCGCCCCGGTCGCCGGGTCCGCGAGCAGCCGGGCCAGGGCCGCCATCGCCTCCGTGTGCTCGGCCTTGTCCCGGGCCGCGAGGCCCACCACAAGCTCGACCGGGTCATGGCCCTCGTGCCCGAACTCCACCGGCTCAGCGAGCCGCACCCAGGACATGCCGGTCCTGAGCACCGCGGGCGAGGGCCGGGCGTGCGCGAAGGCGAAACCGGGGGCGACGACGATGTACGGCCCGTGCTCCACGACGGTGTCGATCATTTCCTGCGTGTACGCGTCTGTGCTCGCGCCCGTGGCCACGAGCAGGTCACCCGCCGCGCCGATCGCCGCCCGCCAGTCCGCCGCGTGCACCCCGAGCCGCACCGCCGCCTCGGGGAGCAGGTCCTTCAGCTCCGCCATGCGCGGATCTTCGCACAGCACGCGCGGCACGGACCCGGGCGATCGCGGAGAAGCCTGTGATCGCGGAGAATGGGCGGGCGAACCGGAGGTGACCCATGGCCCACACCGCACTGCTCGCCCGGCACGCCGAGGCGCTCGACCTGTTCACCGACCGGGTGCGCCGCATCGAAAGCGGTCAGTGGGGCGATCCGACGCCCTGCACCGACTGGAATGTGCGCGACCTCGTCAACCATCTGACCGCCGAACAGCTCTGGGTGCCGCCGCTGGTCCGCGACGGCGTCACCATGGAGTCCATCGGCACCGCCTTCGACGGCGACGTGCTCGGCGACGACCCGTCCGCCACCTGGACCAAGGCGGCCGAAGCGGCCCGCGCCGCCTTCCACGAGCCCGGCGCCCTGGACCGCACCGTCCAGCTCTCCTACGGGGAGAGCCCGGCATCCCACTACTGCGCCCAGATGACCACCGACCTGGTGGTCCACGCCTGGGACCTGTCCCGGGCGATCGGCGCGGACGAACAGATCCCGAAACCCCTCGTGGACTTCGCGGTACGCGAAGTCTCCCCGTACGCCGCCGAATTGGCGAAGAGCGGCCTGTTCGCCCCGGCGGTACGCCCACCCGCGGACGCCGACGTGCAGACCAAACTCCTGTGCCTGCTCGGCCGGAAACCCTGACCGGGGCCCTGATCCGGGACTCCCTTCGGCCCGGCTCACCCGTGCGGCGGGCCCCGTACCGCTAATGGGGCCGGTGCCCGCGCGGGGGGCCCGGGGCCGGGCTTGTATGGGGCTCGTGGCGCAGGAGCCGCGCCGCGCCCCATGCCGAAGGAGCCCGCCCATGCGTATCGCCCGAGCGCTCGCCACCACCGCACTAGCCACCGCCCTGGCCTCCGCCGCCGTCGCGGGCACCGCCCCCGCCGCGTTCGCGCAGGACGCCGCCGCCTCGGTCAGCCCGCGCACCGTACGGCCCGGCGGCACCGTCACCGTCACCGTCTCCTGCCCGATGGCAGGCGGCCAGGCGCCCGCCACCATCACCGCCAACTCGCAGGCCTTCCAGGCGGGTTCGGTGCGTCTCCACAGGTCCGACGATCCCGGGATCCCCGAAGCCGCGCGCTACCACGGCACCGCGCGGATCGCCCCCGCGGGCAACTTCACCAACACCGGCCCCAACGCGGTGGGTCCGACCTCGGAGTGGGGCGTCGACGGCACCTGCCCCGACGGCACGCAGTGGAACGCCAGCTTTACGGTGACCACCGCGACGGTTCCGACCACGGCGCCCACTCCCGGCGCGGGCGTCCGGGGCGGCTTCGGTGGCAGCATCACGGACTCCGGGGTTCCCGCGGCCATCGGCACGGTTCTGGTCGCGAGCGCGCTCGGGGGCACGTATGTCGTGCTGCGCCGCCGCAGGGCCGCTGCGCGGGGCTAGGGCGGGTCTCGGGGGTAGGGCGGGTCTTACGGATCCCGTTTGCTTGCCGTCGGCCGGGGTGCCGTCTTCTGGGGGCTGCGCGCACGGACGCGGTCCGCTTCAGGAGGCCGATCGCGACGAGCTGGTCGAGCACCGACGACGCCATGTCGGTCGGGACCCGCCGCGTGGTCAG
>NZ_JBSFUT010000086.1:0-4063 GCF_053591935.1 Streptomyces sp. NPDC002851
GACGACACACCCGCACGACGGACCCGCGTCTCGTCCCGCGCCCACGGCCGCGCTTGCTGCAGCAGCGTCAGGCCACTGCCGTCCCAGTCGACGTGTGTGCTGGGCTGTTCGGCGTGCAGGGTCTTCGGGAGTGTCTCGTGCTGGAGGGCCAGCACCATCTTGATCACGCCTACGACACCGGCGGCGGCCTGGGTGTGGCCGAGGTTGGACTTGGCCGAACCGAGGAACACCTCGCGTGCGCCGAATACTTCGGCCAGGGCGCCGGCCTCGATCGGGTCGCCCAGTGAGGTGCCGGTGCCGTGGGCTTCGATGGCGTCGATGTCGTGCGGGGTGAGGCCGCTCGCCGCGAGGGCGTCCTGGATGACGCGCTGCTGAGCCGGGCCGTTGGGGGCGGTCAGTCCCTGGCTGCGGCCGTCCTGGTTCACCGCAGAGCCGCGGACCACGGCGAGGACACGGTCGCCGTCGCGCTCGGCCGCGGACAGCCGTTTCAGGACCAGCATGCCGACGCCCTCGGACCAGCCGGCGCCGTCGGCCGCCGCCGAGAAGCTCTTGCACCGTCCGTCCGGAGACGTCGTCTTGAGGCGGCTGAACTCCACGAACGACGTCGGCGTGGACATCACGGTGACACCGCCCACCAGGGCGAGGTCGCACTCGCCCTGCCGCAGCGCGGCGGCCGCCAGGTGCAGGGCCACCAGCGAGGAGGAGCAGGCCGTGTCGATAGTGACGGCCGGGCCCTGTAGCCCCAGCGCGTACGACACGCGGCCGGAGGCAATGCTTCCGGCGTTGCCGGTCCCCAGATAGCCGTCGAGGGCGTCGAGTCCCTGCCCCTGACGGTCGTAGTCGGAGCTCATGGCGCCGAGGTAGACACCGGTACGGCTGTCGCGCAGTGACTCGGGGCGGATGCCCGCCCGCTCAAGCGCCTCCCACGAGGCCTCAAGGACCAGCCGCTGCTGCGGATCCATCGACTGGGCCTCGCGCGGCGAGATCCCGAAGAACGCCGGGTCGAACCCCTCGACGCCGCTGAGGAATCCGCCTTCACGGGTGTAGCTCTTGCCGACGGCCTCCGGGTCGGGGTCGTACAGATCCAGACTGTCCCAACGGGGCGGGAGCCCGCCGATGGCGTCGCCGCCCGAGGTCAGCAGCTCCCAGAAGCCCTCCGGTGTGTCGATGCCTCCCGGCAGACGGCACGCCATCGACACGATGGCGATCGGATCGTTGGCCGTCCCCGTCCCCGTCCCCGTCCCCGTCCCCGTGCCCGTCCCTGAACCCGCATTTCGTTTCGCGTTGCCCGCAGCGCGTGTGGCCGTCGTGGCGTCGCTCAGGTCGAGGCGGTCGAGGAGGAGTGCGGCGACCGCAGCCGGGGTCGGATAGTCGAAGGCCAGCGTGGCGGGCAGGTTGACACCAGTGGTCGTGGACAGCTGACGGCGCAGCTCAACGGCCATCAGCGAGTCCAACCCCTGCTCGGAAAGGAGCTGCTGTGCCTTGATGCCGTCGGTCTCCGCAACACCGAGGACGAGCGCCGTCTCGCGCTGCACGAGCTGGAGGAGGTGCGGCAGCCGCTCGGCTTCGGTGAGCCCGGCCAGTCGGTCCCGCAGCGACGAGCCGTCCACGCTCTCGGCCCGGCCCTGGGCCCGGCGCGGACGCACCCGCACCAGCCCTCGCAGCAGCCCGGGCGCCTCCTCGTTCTCACCCAAAGCCCGTTGCAGGGACTCCAGTTCGAGCTTGACCGGTACGAGGTGGGCGTAGGGCTGGGTGAGCGCGGTGTCCAGCGTGGCCAGAGCTTGCGTCTGGGTGAGTGCGCCGATACCCCGTCGGGTGAGCCGGGCGAGCTCGGCCTGCCCGAGATGCGCGGCCAGGCCGGTGCCGGTCTGTTCCCAGAGTCCCCAGGAGAGGCTGAGGCCGGGCAGGCCTTGCCCGCGGCGGTGTGCGGCCAGCGCGTCCAGGGCTGTGTTGGCGGCCGCGTACGTGCTCTGCCCGGTGCTGCCGAGCACACCCGACGTGGAGGAGTAGAGGACGAATGCGGTGAGGTCGAGGTTGAGTTCGGTGGAGAGGTGGTGCAGGTGGAGGGCGCTGTCGACTTTGGTGGTGAGGACGGTGGTGAGGCGTTCGGGGGTTTGGGTGGTGAGGAGGCCGTCGTCGAGGATGGCGGCGAGGTGGAAGATTCCGGTCCAGGGGTGTGCCGGGTCGACGCTGGTCAGGACGGTGTGGATCTGGTCGCGGTCGGTGATGTCGTGGGCGAGGACTTTGACGGTGTGTGCGCCTGCTGCGGTCAGTTCCGCCACGAGGTCTTCGACGCCGGGGGTTTGCATGCCGCGGCGGGAGGTGAGGACGAGGTGTTGTATTCCATGCGTGGTGACGAGGTGGCGGGCCAATACCTGGCCCAGTTCGCCGGTTCCGCCGGTGATGAGGACCGTGCCGGATGGGTCCAGCGTCCTGGGGGTGGTGTCGGTTTCGCTTGCGGCTCGTGTCAGGCGGGTCGCGAGTATCTGGCCTTCGCGTATGACCAGCTCGGGCTCCCCGGTGACGGCCAGTGCGGGCTGAACGTCGGTGTCGGTGTGGTCGGTGTCGATGAGGCGGATGGTTCGTTCGGGGTGTTCGCTGCGTGCCGAACGTGCCAGGCCCCACAGGGCCGCTTGGCCGAGGTTGGTGGCGTCTTCGCCTACCGCGTTCGTGGTGAGCAGGACCAGCTCGTCGTCCGATGCGGCGTTGTTACTCAGTTGTTCCTGGAGTGCCGTGAGTCCGCGGGCAGCGATTCCTGTGACCGTGCCGGTCCAGTCGCGTGCGTCGATGACCGTACGGCCCGTATCGGCGGTTGGTGTTCCGGTCGGGCGTACGGGCTGCAAGTCCACCCGGTACAGGTGATCCGCCGACAACGACGCAGTCGCGGAGCGCATCTGCTCTGCGGTTACTTCACGCAGATGCAGTCGCCCGGAGGCGACCGGTTCCCCGGCCGGATCGCACGCCCACAACCGCAACGCCGTACCGGACGGCTCAACATCCGCCCGTACCCGCAGCTCCGAGCCGCTGATAGCGAACAGTTCCACGTCCGACCACTCGACCGGCAGCAGTGCACCAGCCGAAAGCCGCCGCGCAGCCGCTGACCCCTTCAGCACGTGCAACGCCGTGTCCAGCAAGGCGGGATGCATGCTGTAGCCGTCGGTGGATATGGCTTCGGGTAGTTGGATCAGTCCGTAGGCTGTGTCGCCGTTGCGCCACAGCTCGCTGAGCCCTTGGAAGGCCGGGCCGTAGTCGATGCCCTGTGCCGCAAACGCCTCGTAGAAGCCATCCAGGCCGACCCGCTCAGCACCCGCCACCGGCCACTGCCGCAGCGACTCGAACCCTTCGGTGCTGTCCGTCTCAGCGGGGAAACCCTCAGCGCTGGTCAGAACGCCTTCGGCATAACGCACCCACGGCGCGTCCGCATTGGTGCCCTGGGCATAGACGCCCACTGCGCGTCGGCCGTCGGTGTCCGGGGCTTCTACCCGGACTTGGAGGTGGAGTTCACCGTTGTCCGGGACGATGAGTGGTTCCAGCAGGGTCAGTTCGGCGATGCCACTCGCGCCGACGTGTTGTGCGGCTGTCCAGACAAGTTCCAGCAACCCGGTGCCGGGAACGATCGTGGTT
Source organism: Streptomyces sp. NPDC002851 (assembly GCF_053591935.1). Lineage (NCBI taxonomy): Bacteria > Bacillati > Actinomycetota > Actinomycetes > Kitasatosporales > Streptomycetaceae > Streptomyces > Streptomyces sp. NPDC002851. The sequence continues at coordinate 3,625 of NZ_JBSFUT010000086.1, forward strand.
CCGTACACGGTGTGGTCGGCGAGCCAGGGGAACTCCCGCAGTGATACGCGGCCGCTGAAGACCAGGCCTTCGTCGTCGGCGAGTTCGGTGACCGCGCCGAGCCAGGGGTGTCTTACCGGTTCCAGTCCGACCGACGTCACGTCGGTGTTGGTGTTGATTCGCTGCCAGTAGTGGTTGCGTTGGAAGGCGTAGGTGGGCAGGTTGGTGTGTGTGGTTGTGTCGCTGGCGAGCAGTGGGTGCCAGTTGACGGGTGTTCCGTATGTGTGGAGTTCGGCGAGTGCTGTGACGACTGCGGTGACTTCGTCGAGGTTGCGGCGGGTGCTGGTCACGCAGCGTGTGGAGGCGTCGTCTGTGAGGTTTTCCGGGACCATGCCGGTGAGTGCGGCTTGTGGTCCGATTTCCAGGAAGGTGCTGGTTCCCTGGTTTTCGAGGAAGCGTA
>NZ_JBSFUT010000087.1:0-3528 GCF_053591935.1 Streptomyces sp. NPDC002851
TCTCAAGGAACGGACGCTTCCTTCGTACTCACCCTCTCGGGCTTTCCTCCGGGCGCTTCCCTTCGGTGTTTCCAACCTTACCAGATCCTTTTCCCCTTCCGTTCCCATCGGGAGCGGTTCGAGAATTCGAATCCGTGGCCGTTGGAGAGCCATTCGCCTTTCGGCTGCACCGACTTTATCAGAGGTTTTCCGCCGGATTGAACCGGCTGGATTCTGATGAATCGGAGAGGTTGGCTTCGTTAGAAGTTGAGTTCTTCGGAAGCAGGTTCATGCTACTTGTCGCACGTGGGGGGATCCTGTCCGCCCCGGGCAACTCATAGAATCTACCTCCCCACGCGGGCCGTGTCAACGGCTCTTGTGGGGCGCGAGAGACAGTAACAGGTGAGCGGGGTCCGACGCACATCAGGCAGCGGTCGGAAGGGCGGCGCTGCGCTCCAGTTCAGCCACGTCACCCGTCTCGCCAGCCCGGGCCGCTCGGCCGCCGACCACATAGACGTACACGAAGAACGCCAGCTCCGCGGTCACGCCGATGCCGATGCGGGCCCAGGTCGGGAGACCGGACGGGGTGACGAAACCTTCGATGACGCCGGAGATGAAGAGGATCAGGGCCAGGCCGACCGCCATGCCCAGGGCTGCGCGGCCTTCCTCTGCGAGGGCGGTGCGGCGGGTTCTGGGACCCGGGTCGATGAGGGTCCAGCCGAGCCGGAGGCCGGTGCCTGCGGCGACGAAGACCGCGGTGAGCTCGAGCAGGCCGTGCGGCAGGATCAGGCCGAGGAAGACGTCGAGGCGGCCGACGGAGGACATGAGGCCGAGTCCGAGGCCGACGTTGGCCATGTTCAGGAAGAGGATCCAGACGACAGGAACGCCGAGGAAGACACCCAGAACCAGGCACATGGCGGCGGCCTGGGCATTGTTCGTCCACACCTGGGCGGCGAAGGACGCCGCGGGATGGCTTGAGTAGTACGTCTCGTACTGGCCGCCCGGGCGGGTGAGCTCGCGGAGTTCCTCTGGGGCGGCGATCGCGGACTGAACCTCGGGGTGCGTTCCGATCCACCAGCCGATGAGGACGGCGACCAGGGTCGAGAGCAGGGCGGTGGGCACCCACCAGTGGCGGGTGCGGTACATCGCTGCGGGGAAGCCCGCCGTAAGGAAGCGCGTGGCGTCGCGCCAAGTGGCGCGTCGGGTTCCTGTGACCGCACTACGCGCGCGTGCCACGAGTTGGGTGAGGCGGCCCGTGAGCTGGGGGTCCGGGGCGCTGGACTGGATCAGGGAGAGATGGGTGGCGGCTCGCTGGTAGAGGACGACGAGTTCGTCGGCTTCCGCTCCGGTGAGTCGGCGCTGTCGGCGTAGGAGCGCCTCCAGGCGGTCCCACTCCGGCCGGTGGGCGGACACGAAGACATCGAGGTCCATCGGATGGCTGCTCTCTCCTCGTACAGGGGCGCGATGCGCACTCAGCTTGGCAGACTGGGCCATCCAGGGGGCAGGGATGGAAGGACGGCGGGGCATGAATGAGCTGGTGACGGGTGAGGCGGTGGCGCTCGAGCTACGTGCCGCGAAGCTGCCGAGCCGGGCGCTTGCCGTCCTGATCGACCTCTCGGTGGCGTTCGCCGCGTACATAGCCGTGTCGATAGCGCTGCTGGCGGCGACCGCATCGCTGGACGAGGCGGCGGTAGCGGCGATATCGGTGGCGACTTTTGTGCTGGTGCTTGTGGGCGGTCCCATTGCCGTCGAGACGCTGAGTCACGGGCGCTCCTTGGGGAAGCTCGCCTGTGGTCTGCGGGTGGTGCGGGACGACGGCGGGCCGATCCGGTTCCGGCATGCGCTGGTCCGGGGTGCCATCGGGGTGATCGAGATCCTGGCGACGTTCGGCGTGATCGCCTGCATCGCGTCGTTGGTCTCCGCGCGGGGGCGGCGGCTCGGGGACGTGTTCGCCGGGACGCTCGTGGTGCGAGAGCGGGTGCCGGCCGGGCGCGCTGCCTCGGTGCCTCCGCCGCCGCCCTGGCTGGTGGGGCGGTTTTCCGGGCTCGATCTGTCTGCTGTGCCCGATGGTCTCTGGCTGGCGATACGCCAGTACCTGACGCGAATAGGGCAGCTCGATCCTCAGGTCGGCTGGTCCATGGCGGAGCGCCTTGCCGCTGACCTGGCGGAGTGCACCGGGGTGCCGGCGCCACGGGATGTGCCGCCGGGCGCGTATCTGGCGGCGGTGGTGAACGAGCGGCAGACGCGGGATGCCCGTCGGGCCTTCGGCGGTGCGGCCTCGGCCGGTGGGGCGATACCCGGTGGGCCCATACCCGGGCCGGTGGCGAGTGGGGCGTATGGGGGACCTGTGGCCGGTCACGCCGTCCAGGCCAGAGGAAATCAGCCTCCACAGGAGTACGGCAGGCTTGGCGGGGACGTGCTGCCGGCAGGTGTTCCAGTGCATCCGTCGTACCGGTCCGGCCCTGTCACGAAGGAGCCGCGCCCGCAGGCGGATGGCGAAGGTGCTGCGCGGGGCGCCGGGACCGGATTCGTACCGCCTGCCTGAGGGTGAGCTCGGCTCCGTGACTGCGGTGCCCAGGACGACGGAGCCGCCGACTCGGGGGCGGGTCAGGGAAACGTCGACGGTCAGGGGAACGTCGACGGTGGGGTCTCGAGGTGTTCCAGCTCGATGCCGGGGGCGGCGAGCACCACGTCGCCGGTGATGTGCACGGTGTGCTGTTCGCCCGTGTCCAGGGCTGTGACCTGGTATTCGTCCACGGTCAGAGGGCCGTTGTCAGTGGCGTGTGCTTCGCTTTTCAGCAGGGCCCAGGACTCGTCCACGGTGCGCGGGGCGAGGACCGGGTCGGTGAAGCGGACCATTCGTACGCGGGTGGCGGGGGCGCCGGGGTTCAGTCGCAGCAGCCGGGACGTGGCGATGAGGAAGGCGGGGGATGTGCCGGTGAAGGCGTGGGCGGGGACGTTGCCCTCGGTGGCCTCGGTTCCGGTGGGGTCGGTCCGTACCCAGGTGACGCCGTCGATGGCGGCGCCGCGGACCTGCCAGCTCGCGGCGTGGAGTTCGACGCGGATGGGGCGGCCGAGTTCGTCGAGGGCCAGGTCGACGGAGCCCGCGTGGTCGCCCGAGGGGGTGGTGATCTGGGAGACGTAGCGCCAGCCGGAGGGGCCGGGGGCGCAGTGGAAGTGTTCTTCGCCGAGGGAGGTATGGTCGTGCGGGTCGTGGAGCGAGTAGCGGCCGCGGGGCATGCGGATCAGGTCCTTGGTACGGGCCGTGGAGGCCGTCATGGGGGCAGGCCCCCGCCACGGGGGCGAGGGCCTGCTTCAAGTGTGGCCGACGGGCTGATCAAGCCGTGCCGACCTGCCCGGTCGTCCCGGCCGAACCGGTCGGGACGACAGGTTCGGCCGGGTGAGGTTGCCGGTCGATCAGTAGCGGTAGTGGTCGGGCTTGTACGGGCCCTCGACCTTCACGCCGATGTACTCCGCCTGCTCCGGGCGCAGTTCCGTCAGCTTTACGCCGAGGGACTCCAGGTGGAGGCGGGCGACCTTCTCGTCCAG
>NZ_JBSFUT010000088.1:0-3395 GCF_053591935.1 Streptomyces sp. NPDC002851
CCTGCGCACCCCCGGCGGGGCCCCGCACCACGTGGTGCGGGGCCCCAACTACGTACTGCCGGATGCCGCGTACGGCGAGCTTCCGCTACTGGATCTCGCGCAGCACCTCGACCACCGCAGGCTCGTCCGGGGCCGCCATGAGGCGCTCCCGGAAGTCGGTGTCCATCAGCTTGCGGGACAGCAGCGCCAGGATCCGCAGGTGCTCGTCGCCCGCGGCCGCCTCGGGCACCGCGATCATGAAGATCAACTTGGCCTTGGTGCCGTCGAGGGCGCCCCACTCGATGCCCTCGGAGGAGCGGGCGAAGCCCACCACGGGCGCGGTCACCGCGTCCGTCTTGGCGTGCGGGATGGCGATTTCCTCGCCGAGGCCCGTGGTGCCCTGGGCCTCGCGGCGCAGCGCCGTCTGCACCAGCTCCTCGGTGTCGGCCACCCTGCCGCTCGTCGCGAGCATGGCGGAGAGCTCGCGGATCGCGGGCCCCTTCTCGTCGGCGGAGAGCTGGAGCTTCACCGTCTGCTCGGTGAGATAGCCGGAGAGCACCTCGTCCTCCGCCTCCACCTCCGCGCCGCCGCTGGTCGCCGCAGTGGGGGCGGGGGCAGTGGCGGGGTCCGCGGGCGACGCCGTGAGGGTCTCCGCGGGCGGGTCGTCCGTGGCGGTGGCGCCCCCACTGGCCGCAGCGGCCCCGCCGGTCGTACCGACCGTCGTACCGACCGTCGTACCGCCGACGACGGCAGCGGCCGCCCCGCCGCCGCCCGCTCCGCCGACCGCCGCACCCGCCAGGGCAGGCTCGGGCACGGCGGTCGCGAGCGCGGGCTCACCGCGGCGCCTGCGCTCGCTGATGTCGACCAGCGCCACCGTGGCGAGCCCGGTCACGATCGCACCGATGACCACGGCGATGAAGAACGTCGCCACACCGCCGACCGCGCCGAGCACCGCCACGATCGGACCGCCGTGCGGCACCGCGTCCTTCACCCCGCCCAGACCGGCGATGGCACCGGCCACCGCACCGCCCAGCATGTTCGCCGGAATGACCTGGGCCGGTCGGGCCGCGGCAAACGGAATCGCGCCCTCGGAGATGCCGAAGAAGCCCATGAACAACGCGGCCAGACCGGTCTCGCGCTCCTGCTGCGTGTAGTGCCGCTTACGCAGCAGCGTGGCCAGACCCTGGCCGAGGGGCATGACCGGGATGGCCGCGGCGCACATACCCATGACGGTCTGGTTGCCGGAGGCGATGAGGCCCGCGCCGAAGAGGAACGCCGTCTTGTTGACCGGACCGCCCATGTCGAAGGCGATCATGAGTCCGAGGATCGCTCCGAGCGCGACCGCGCTGGTGCCGGTCATTCCGCTCAGCCAGCTGGTGAGGTGCTCGAAGATCCACGAGATGGGTTTGCCGATGACGTAGATGAAGAACAGGCCGAGCGCCGATGTCGCCAGAATCGGGATCACGATGATCGGCATGATCGGCTGGACGAACTTGGGGACCTTGACCTTCTTGATCCACAGCACCAGATAACCGGCGAGGAAGCCGGTCACGATGGCCCCGATGAAGCCCGCGCCCGCCTTCGAGTCGTACAGCTCCCCGGTGTTGGCGATCCAGCCGCCGATCATGCCGGGTACGAGCGCCGGCCGGTCCCCGATCGCGAACGCGATATAGCCGGAGAGGATCGGCACCATCAGCGTGAAGCCGATGACACCGATCTTGTTGACGTCCATCCAGAAGGAGCCCTCGGGGATGACGAGGCCGCCCTCGGGGTCGGTGTGCCCGCCGAGCGACAGCGAGATGGCGATCAGCAGACCGCCGACCACCACGAACGGGATCATGTACGAGACACCGTTCATCAGCGCCTTGTACGCCAGGCTGCGCTCCCTGCTGCCGCCCACGGCACCGCCCGCCTCGGCCTTCCCGCCGCCCGAGTGGACCGGCGCGTTCTGCACCTGCTCGATCAGCTGCGCCGGCCGGTGGATGCCATCCGCGACGCCGACGCTGAGGACCCTCTTGCCCGCGAAGCGGTCGAGGTCGACCTCCTTGTCGGCCGCGATGATGACGGCGTCGGCCTCTCTGACATCGTTGTCAGAAAGTACATTCTCGGCGCCGATGGAGCCCTGCGTCTCCACCTTGATCTCGATGCCGAGGCTCTCGGCGGCCTGCTGCAGCTTCTCGGCCGCCATGTACGTGTGAGCAATGCCGGTCGGACAAGCGGTCACCGCGACCAGCTTCCTCTGTCCCGCCTTGCCCGCACCCTCTGGAGGATCGCTCGGACTGGTCACGTAGATCTCCTTACGTCTTTGCCATCAAGATCGCACACATGTTCCCGATCCCCCGGCATCCTGCAACACATAAGCCCACAATCAAAAGTCCAAAAGTCCCGAATTGTTCCGATGTGCCTTTCTGTGATGAGTGCGCGCCGGGAGGGAGGCGGGCTAGGGCTCACTGGGCCGATCGGTGTAGATTCGTGGCTGGTGTCAGACGTCGCTGCTGATGGCGGTCGGCCGGTCCGGACCCGGGCCGTCCGAGGGAGAGAGGGCCTCCGACGGACTGCGCTGCGAGTTCCCGGGCATTCGTATGCCCGATGCCGCAGACCAGCCATGCCCACCCTCGACCCCGACACGAGGAGCAGCTCACGATGACCACTGTCGCCAACCGACAGGACTTCAAGGTCGCCGACCTGTCTCTGGCCGACTTCGGCCGCAAGGAGATCACGCTCGCCGAGCACGAGATGCCCGGCCTGATGGCGATCCGCCGCGAGTACGCCGAGGCGCAGCCGCTGGCCGGCGCCCGGATCACCGGCTCGCTGCACATGACGGTCCAGACCGCCGTCCTGATCGAGACCCTGGCCGCCCTGGGCGCCGAGGTCCGCTGGGCCTCCTGCAACATCTTCTCCACCCAGGACCACGCCGCCGCCGCGATCGCGGTCGGCCCGAACGGCACCCCGGACGCCCCGGCCGGTATCCCGGTCTTCGCCTGGAAGGGCGAGACCCTGGAGGAGTACTGGTGGTGCACGGAGCAGGCGCTGACCTGGCCGGACAGCCCCACCGGCGGCCCGAACATGATCCTCGACGACGGCGGCGACGCCACCCTCCTCGTGCACAAGGGCGTCGAGTACGAGAAGGACGGCAAGGTCCCCGCGGTCGACACGGCGGAGAGCGACGAGCACCGCGTCATCCTCCAGCTCCTGCACCGCACGCTGGGTGAGAACCCGCAGAAGTGGACGAAGCTCTCCTCCGAGATCCGTGGTGTGACGGAGGAGACCACGACGGGTGTGCACCGTCTGTACGAGATGCACCGCGACGGCACCCTTCTGTTCCCCGCGATCAATGTGAATGACGCGGTGACGAAGTCGAAGTTCGACAACAAGTACGGCTGCCGCCATTCGCTGGTGGATGGCATCAACCGCGC
>NZ_JBSFUT010000089.1:0-3012 GCF_053591935.1 Streptomyces sp. NPDC002851
AGCCAGGTTGTTCCGCGTGCTCGACGGCGTAAGTGCAGGGTGTCCAGCACAGGGCTTGGCCGTAGGTCGGCCTCCTCCGAAGCCGCCAGCGGTAGGTCGTGCCGTTGACGACGATGCGACGCGATCGCTTGCGACCCAGTGCCATAGCTCCTCCTCAACACGGGAGATGAACGCTGCCTTCATGATCTGGGTGCCCCTGCGTCGGGCACGGACCCACCGCACCCATGGCGAGGTCATCGGCCACCGCGCTGTCCGGGATCACATGGCCCTACGGCCGCTTCCTCAGACGCCTTATGTGGTCACCCAGCGGCATCTGCGGCCGGTCGGTATGGACTGCCTGGTCGCCTTCGCCGGGAGCCTCTACTCGGTGCCGGCCCGCAAGGTCCGGCACCGCTGATGACCCGCCGCCTCACCAAGGCGGGTCGTCAGGCTCTGGCATTCAGAGGCCACTGACGAGAACCTTCACCTCCAGCGTGACGCTGGTCGCGGCTGAACCGGCCTCAAAATCAACGACTGTGTTGACCGTCGTGCCCCTTTGATAGGGCTGTTCTTGCGCCCGGGCGGACGCAGACACCGGTGCGGCCGCCTGGGCTGCTGGGGCCGCGAGCACTCCCGTGGCAAGCAGGGCAGGGGCGACGGCAGCGACCGCCAGAGCTCGACGTGACCGCATGGCTCCTCCTCCGGTGACGGCAACAGGACACCGCGCAATCTCCCCCGCCCCGCCCGCGACAAACTACTTGCCACTTCAACCGCTCTTACGGGTGGTCGACTTCCCGTCACACAGGGACACTTTTGACGCGCGGCCCATGCCCGGCCCACCCTAAATCGGCACTTCCACAACACGTTTCGGACTACTGCCATGCCCCTTCACAAACAGGTAGAGCGAATGCACCCCACGCAGCACCAGCGGGTGACGGATGCGCTGCTGGCCGACGAGAGGGAGCCGCTGTGGAAGGATTCCGGGAAGGAGTTGAAGCCGCAGTTTTCCCTATCGCTGCCGCCTTGGCGCTCGATGCGGTGATCGATCCCGAGATTTCGGCGCGCGAGGGCGTCACGCGGCCGGGTCTGCTCGGCATCCGTACATGGCCGGTGCGGCGAGCCTCCGGAGGGGCTGCGCCTATCGGAGGACTACGTAGGCGATGGCGGGATAGGTGGCAGTGAACGCCCAGACAAAACAGTTGAGACCCATGAGCAGGGCGCAGGAAAGGTGGAATCCGATGCCTGCGATCAGGAAGTACGGCAACCAGGTCGTAGGCGACACCAACACCAGCGGGAAGAGGGTTTCGAACACGGCCACTCCGCTGGAGAGCCGCCGCGCGGTTATCGGGTGCGCGGCGAGCCACACAGCCACGTGTGGGGTGCCGAGGGACCGCGTTCCCAGCACACCGATGAGCCCGGTGCCGTCCCGCCACACCCGGGACGTCACCTTGTAGATCCCGGAGACGCAGTACGCCAGGCACGCCTGCAGGGCAACAAACCACAGCCCGAGTCGCAGTGCTGGCGGACTCGGATGCGCGGCCACCAGCAGCAGCGTGCAGAACACGATCATCAGCACTTGGTCAGAGCCCTCACAGCCGTAGCCGCCGCGCAGGGCCAGTACGCAGGTGCTCGTGACCACGAGGCCCAACAGGGCCACGTGGAGGGGGCCGTACAGCGTGAAGGGGAGCAACGCGGCCGCGGCGGCCGCTCGTACCGAGTACGTCACCAGGACCGCAGGGAAGGCCAGGGCCAGGCTCAGCAAGGCGCCCGCGGCGCCGGTGCTCAGGCTGCGGTAGCGCAGCCTGAGCACCGGCCAGCTCGCCAGCGATGTGTCATCGAGGGCATGCGGCCGGGCCAGGTATTCCAGTGAGGACACCAGCACCCCGGCCGAGGCCAACATCTCAACCCACCGCAGCGCCGTGCCGGGGGCCAGGCTCATCTACATGACCTCGTGTGGCCGGGAGAGGAACAACGGCTGCGGCAGCTCATCGCCCCCAACCTCTGAGAATGTGACGATCAGAAACTGTATGTCTACTCCCTCGGCCGGTTCGATCTGGGCACAGACGTGGCGGAGCAGCACGAGGTAGGGCACCGACAGCACAGTGTCCGGATCGACACAGCCGGGATCACGGTGAGCCAACTCTTTGGCCAGATCCAGCAGTTGCTTGCGGCTGCGCCGGTCAGGGTTCCAGACGAAGTTCCACCACCGCCGCCGGACCCCGGCGCTTACCTCCTCCCAGGTGCCGAACTCCCTGCCGCGGGTGCGGGTGCGGAACAGCAGGTGATAGTCGTGCATGCCTGGGATGGGAGCGAAGTAGTTGTAGCGAGGGATGAGGAGGGACGCATCCCACCGGCCCAGCCGTGGGGCCACACGAGGCGCGATGACCCTGAGCTGTGCGAGGACGCAGAGCAGCAGCCAGGCCGCGAAGAGCGCCGCGAGCATGGACTCATACACGCCCATCGCCGCAGTCCTCGGGGAGTCAACTCCGCATCGCTGCGCGGCGTTGGCTCATGAGCTCCTCCACATGCGCGTGCGGAGTAAGCTCAGCGGCCACCGCAGCCTGGGACCTGGGAACGATCCCCTGCTGCTGTGCGCTTTCCCCGCGCGGAGATGCGGAATGTTCCGACGACTTCGCCAGCCTTGATCCGGCGATCTGCGGGTCCGGGCCTACTGCAGCCGCCACGTCCACGATGTGAGCCACGCTTATCCTCCTACGATCAGTTGCCGGCCAGCTGTCAGGCGGCGGTCGACACGGGCCACGATGCGTGCAACCCCTTCACGGGCACCGGTGCCCGAGCAGCAGGGCGGCGGTCTTCACGCCGCCAAATCCGTCCTGACAGCTTGCGATACCCCACTATCCCCCCGCACGCACCGCCCGCCCAGGGCGCGTGAAACCGGCGCGCGAGGCACCCTGCCCACACTGTTCAGCGCCCCCCGTATGGCCTGCCGTTGGTGTTGGTTGTTGATGTTGTGTGTGGGCTGGGGTTTCGCGGGTTGGTTGGGTGATCTTCCGGCCGGGGTGGGCGGCTCCG
>NZ_JBSFUT010000090.1:0-2850 GCF_053591935.1 Streptomyces sp. NPDC002851
GGCCATGCCCCGGCCGGGGGTGAGGCGGTCGAGCGGGCAGATGGTGAACCAGTCGCCGTCGACGCTGAGTTGGAGTACATCAGTACCAGTGAGTCCACGTCGGCCTCCGGTCGATGTTCCGGGCCCTGAAGCGGGAGCGTCTGATCTTCCGTGATCCCGCCCGCACCGTCTCCCTGTCCGTTGCACGGCGCCTACCGGTCCCACTGCCCTCGGACCGCCTCCGGGGCCTGCTCGACAGGGTTCCCGGCGTCCGGGACAAGCTGATCGTCGCCCTGACGGCGGTCCATGCTCTCCCCATGACGCAGATCCGCCGGCTGCGGCTGGAGGACCTGGACAGGGCCCGCGGCCAGCTTCGGGTCCGCCGCCACGGCCGCATGGACCACGTGGTCTATCTCGACGAACTCACCATGAACCTGGCGACCGCCTGGATCATCGAGCGCGTCGAGCGATGGCCCGACTGCACCAACCCCTACCTGATCGTGAGCAGACAGACCGCAGTCGACGACCTTCACCCGCAGGTCAGCAACGAGGTCATCAGGACGCCCTTCCAGCGGGCTCGCATCAGCCCGGACAAACTACGGCAGGACCGGATCTTCGACGAGGCCCGGGAAACCGCCGACCCGATCCGCCTTATCCGCGTCTTCGGCCTCAGCGACGCGACCGCAACGAGATACGTCGCCGCCGCCCACCCCGACAAGAAGGCCGACCCGATCCAGGCTTGAGCAGAAGTACCCTTCATGGACTTCCGCACGGACGCGGTGAATAACGGCCTAGGCCATTTGACACGTGGGGCGACAATTCCAAAACGGCCTAGGCCGCATTTGACACGTGGGGTGTCAGGTGTTGATGTTTGTGACAGCAAGGGGGTCCGCAAGGCTCTGACCTGCGAATATGTGAGACTGATAACAGGAGGATAAATAACAATCAAAGTTACTCTCGCGCCAATCCTCAGGAAGGGCCGTCGAGAGCTCTCCGGGTCGGCTAAGTTCTCTCTCGGCCTGTTTCGGCAGGGCATGAATAACGGGGATGGCCGTTGCGCCGGCCATCCCCGCATGCCCTCTCCGAGGAGGTCTGTGATGAGGCCACTGCCACTACGGAAAGGAACGTTCCGAGCATGCCACGGAACCAAGGAAACCCGCAGGAGAACCTCCGGCCCAAGTGGGTGCCCACCGTCAGGACGCCCACTCGGCGAGAAGTGCTTGCCGTGACCTGCGGTGGTCTGTGGGCGCTGCTGGACCTGTTGGCACTGCAGCCTGAGCTGGCCACGGTGATCGCGGCGGTTGTCGTGCTGCTGGTGCTGTTCGTCGACCTCGACCCGTTGCCACGGTCCGGAGAGAGCCGCTCGTTGCCCAGTCCCCGCGGCGCTGCTGACGACAATCCCTCCGTGAACCCGCCGGTCTATCTCCCCAACAGGGGGGAATGACCCGCAGGTTCGCTCTCAGAGGCCTCCGGGAATCCGCGAACCCGTCGGTTTCCGGTCGCGTCCCTGGGAATCGGCTCGTCCGGATCCAGCAGCGTGTCCACCAGCACGTCACCGTGCACCGTGATGACGCTGATCTCCACGATCCGCGCGTTCGCGTCCAGCCCGGTCGTCTCCGTGTCGAGGATGACCGTGCGCTCGTCGGAGAGCACCTCACGCGCCCAAGCGGCGCTCCTCGATCCGCCGCTGCTCCCGCTCGCGTTCTTCCTCGGCCCGTTGCCGGGCCCGCTCGATCTGATGCCGCTCGTACGTGGCCTGGCAGGGTGGGCACCGCACGGGCCAGTGCGGAGCAAGACCCCACGAGACGAGCCGCACGTCCTGCTCCTTCAGGCAGGCATGCTGCGCCTTTTGGAAGGCCCGCGCCTCCTTCTTCGGCACGATCCTCACCGAGTAGCCCTCGGTGGCGCACACGGTGACCTCCTCGATCCACGCGGCCGCCTTGTGCTGCAGCTCGGCGAGCTGCGCCCGCCGGCACTTCCCGCAGCGCCCGTGGGATCGCGGCCAGGACCGCTCCCGCACCGCCTTGCAGTCCCGGCAGGCCCGTGCCCGCAGACGTTCCTCGGCCAGCTGCTCCCGCCGGCAGTCGGGGCACTGGTGGTGCCTCGTCGGCAGCGGCCGCATCTTCACCGCCGCCTGCGGGTCGTACAGGGGCACGTCGCCGTGCCTGCGCAGCCGCAGGTACGCCAAGGGCCGCTGCTCCGGCGCCAACTTCAGCCGCTGCTCGCCGAGTTGCGTCTGTGTCCGCAAGTGTGCCGGAGCCTTCCCCCACCGGTACACCGGCACCCCCGCCACCTCGTCGATTGGAGCGCCCCGTTCCGCACGGCCTGCCGGACCTGAGCGGGGGCGTTCGCTGTTGTGGTCATGGGTCATCACCTCTTGTCTGTGACCACGACCGATGGTTGGCCAGCCGGTCGCGCGGAGGTGCAGGTCGCGTGCTCATGTTGATTTGTGGTTGGCCAATTTGGCGGGTGGTAGTTGGCCAGACGGGGAGCGAAGGCAGGGCTGGGTGCGGGAGTCCGTCGGAAAAACCCGGCTGCGCGGGGACGGGGAGATCGGCAGCATGGCGGAGTGCCTGATCTGCTGTGGAACGACGTGCGGTGTTTCTTCGATCCCGATGTGATGGGGTCCCTGCCGGACGTCAGTGTCCCTCATGCCTCGATGGAGGACTGGCAGTCTGTCCTTGACCTGGTCGCTGCGAGCGGCTGGCCGTGGCAGCACTCCGAAGGCGGGGCCGTGCGGCCCATGCCGCGGGCAGAGGTCGTGCTGTCCCGTCCACTGGGCGCTGAGTGCCCGGAGCTGAGGGTCTGGCCGTCGGCCGATGTGCTGGTGATCTTCCGCTTCTCTGCGTCGGAGGAGGTCGACTTCGATGT
>NZ_JBSFUT010000091.1:0-2316 GCF_053591935.1 Streptomyces sp. NPDC002851
GCGTCGCCCTGGCACTCATCGTCCACGTCGTGAAGGAGCGCCGCAGAGCCTCGGTCGTCCACGACGGCGACGACACCTACCGCATCGAGGGCCCGCTGTCGTTCCTCTCCGTCGACCGGGTCTTCACCACCCTGCGCAACGACCGGCCGAACCTGTCACTGAGCCTCAAGGACGTCAGCTACATGGACATGTCCGGCGCCAAGGCACTGCTGACCTTCATCGACCACTCCCACAAGTCCGGCGTCGACCTCGGCATCACCCACCTGCCGCCCCACCACGCGGACCGCCTGATCGCCCTCGCGAACGACGACCAGCGCGACAAGCTCAAGGACGTCGTCGAGCACGATCTGGCGGGGCACCGCTAGGGCTGGGAACCGCTAGGGCTGGTTCTTCCCGCACGAGCGCGGGCGGCCGTGAACCGGAAGAAACGTCTCAGCACTCGATGACGTTGACCGCGAGGCCGCCCCGCGCCGTCTCCTTGTACTTGACCTTCATGTCGGCGCCGGTGTCCTTCATGGTCTTGATGACCTTGTCGAGGGACACCTTGTGCGAGCCGTCGCCGCGCATCGCCATCCTCGCGGCGGTGACGGCCTTGACCGCGGCCATGCCGTTCCGCTCGATGCACGGGATCTGCACCAGACCGCCGACCGGGTCGCAGGTCAGGCCGAGGTTGTGCTCCATGCCGATCTCGGCGGCGTTCTCCACCTGTTCCGGGGAGCCGCCCAGGACCTCGGCGAGCGCGCCCGCCGCCATCGAGCAGGCGGAGCCGACCTCGCCCTGGCAGCCGACCTCGGCGCCGGAGATGGAGGCGTTCTCCTTGAACAGCATGCCGATCGCGCCCGCGGCGAGCAGGAAGCGGACCACGCCCTCCTCGTCGGCGCCGGGCACGAAGTTCATGTAGTAGTGCAGAACCGCGGGGAGGACGCCGGCCGCGCCGTTCGTGGGGGCGGTGACCACGCGGCCGCCCGCCGCGTTCTCCTCGTTCACCGCCATCGCGTAGATCGTCGTCCACTCGCTGCGGTGCAGCATCGGGTCGCCCTCGGCGCGCAGTTGGCGGGCGTTGGCGGCGGCGCGGCGGCGGACCTTCAGGCCGCCGGGCAGGATGCCCTCGCGGGTCATGCCGCGGGTGACGCAGGCCTGCATGACGTGCCAGATCTCGAGCAGACCCGCGCGGATCTCGTCCTCGGTGCGCCAGGCCTTCTCGTTCTCCAGCATCAGGGACGAGATCGACAGGCCGGTGTCGCGGGCCATGCCGAGCATCTCGTCGCCGGAGCGGAAGGGGTACTTCAGGACGGTGTCGTCGAGCTTGATCCGGTCCTCGCCGACCGCGTCCTCGTCCACCACGAAGCCGCCGCCCACGGAGTAGTACGTCTTCTCCAGGAGCGGGTGCCCCTCGGCGTCGTACGCGAAGAGAGTCATGCCGTTGGCGTGGTACGGCAGCGAGCGGCGGCGGTGCAGGATCATCTCGGTCGACTCGTCGAAGTCGATCTCGTGGGCGGCACCTATCTCGGCGCCGAGCAGCCGCAGGCGGCCGGTCTCACGGATCCGGGCCACCTCGTCGTCGGCGGTCTCCACGTCGACGGTGCGCGGGGAGTGGCCCTCCAGACCGAGCAGGACGGCCTTCGGGGTGCCGTGGCCGTGGCCGGTCGCGCCGAGGGAGCCGAACAGCTCCGCACGCACGGACGCCGTCTGGGCCAGCAGACCGTCCTTCTTCAGGCGGCCGACGAACATCCGGGCGGCCCGCATCGGGCCGACGGTGTGCGAGGAGGACGGGCCGATGCCGATGGAGAAGAGGTCGAAGACGGAGATGGCCACGGTGGCGGACTCCCTTGTCTGCTCGTGGGGTGTACGGGGCAGGTCAGGATCAAAGGATCAGTTGTGCGGGTTTGTCCGCCGGTCGAGCGTAACGTGCTCGTGTGAACAGGCCGCCCGGCCTGTGGATAACCCTGGATGACCTCTCGGTCACCACAGGCCGGGCGGCGCTGAGCACACAGCCCCTTACAGCGAGGGGTACAGCGGGTGCTTGTCGGCGAGGGCCGCGACTCGGGCCTTGAGGGACTCGGCGTCGTAGGACGGCTTGAGTGCCTCGGCGATGACGTCCGCGACCTCGCGGAAGTCTTCTGCCTGGAACCCGCGGGTGGCGAGCGCCGGGGTGCCGATCCGCAGGCCCGAGGTGACCATCGGGGGCCGCGGGTCGTTCGGGACGGCGTTGCGGTTGACCGTGATGCCGACCTCGTGGAGGCGGTCCTCGGCCTGCTGTCCGTCGAGCTCGGAGTTGCGCAGGTCGACCAGGACCAGATGCACGTCCGTACCGCC
>NZ_JBSFUT010000092.1:0-2183 GCF_053591935.1 Streptomyces sp. NPDC002851
AGGTCGTTCATCAGAGCCGCGTTCACACCGAGCAGGGACGGCTGGCCGTCGGTGTAGACCTTGCCCTGCTCGGCCGGGAGCAGGCCCGCGATGGCGCGCAGCAGCGTCGACTTGCCCGAGCCGTTCGAGCCGATCAGGCCGATGGCCTCGCCCCGGTACGCGGTGAAGGAGACGCCCTTGACCGCGTGCACCTTGCGCACGCCCCGCTCTGCTTCTTGCCGCAGGCCTCGCTTGATGATGCGGCTGAGCGCGGCGGTCGCGCTGCCCTTGCCCTTCGCACCGCCGTTGACGCGGTAGACGATGTGCAGATCGTCGGCGATCACGGTGGGGACGCTTGACCGCACAGCGTCCTGCGCTGCGTACTGCACTGCGTCCTGCGTTGCGTACTGCGGAATCTGCTCAGCCACGGCCGTACCTCTCCTCTGCCTTCCAGAAGTAGATGAACCCGCCGATCCCGGCGAGCAGGGCCCAGCCGAGCGCCCAGGCCAGGGTCAGGCCCACCGAGCCGTGCGGCAGCTGGTCCCGCTGGAAGCTGTCGATCAGGGCGAAGCGCATCAGGTCGATGTAGACCGCGGCCGGATTGCACTCCAGGAGCGTTTGCACGAAGCCGGGTACGTCGTGCTCCTTGAGGACATGGTCGAGGCTGAACATCACGCCGGACGCGTACATCCAGGTACGCAGCACGAACGGCATCAGCTGGGAGATGTCCGGGGTGCTGCTGCCGATCCGGGCGACGGCCAGGGCGAGCCCCGCGTTGAACAGGAACTGGAGGACGAGCACGGGCAGTGCGAGCAGCCAGGACACCGCGGGCGGCACCCCGAAGGCGAAGAGGATCACCACGAGCGCGGCCATCGAGAAGAGCAGCTGCTGGAGCTGCTGGAGGCAGAACGCGACCGGCAGCGCGGCCCGCGGGAAGTGCAGCGCCCGCACCAGGCCGAGGTTGCCGCTGATCGCGCGGGTCCCGGTGAGCACCGAACTCTGCGTGAACGTGAACACGAAGACGCCGGTGACCAGGAACGGGATGTAGTCCGGGATGCCCCGGCTGGTGCCGAGCAGGAGCCCGAAGATCAGGAAGTACACCGCGGCGTTCAGGAGCGGCGTCATGACCTGCCAGAGCTGGCCGAGCTTCGCCCGGCTGTACTGCGCGGTCAGCTTGGCGGTGGCGAACGCGCTGATGAAGTGGCGCCGCGCCCAGAGCTGCCCGACGTACGCCGGAAGCGATGGCCGCGCGTTGCTGACCGAGAGCCCGTGCTGGGCGGCGAGCTGCGCGGGGCTCTCCGTCGGGGGCACGGGGCGCGGCGGGGCGTCGAGGACCTGGCTCACGGAGCGGTCTGCCTTCCGGGTGGGTGCATGCGTCGGGACGGGCCCGTTTCGTCGTCACGTTGAGAGTAGAGCTGTCTTACGTCGGAACGCAACCGTATCGTCGTTACGGCCTATGCTGTCCGTATGACTTCAGGCCCACCTGCCACGCCCGAAAGACCGCGTCGCCGCGCACCCGCGGGTGCCGCCGTGCTCCGTGAGGAGGTGACCGAGGCCATTCGCGCGGCCGTCTTCGCCGAGCTGGCGGCGGTCGGGTACGGGCGGATGTCGATAGAGGGGGTCGCGCGGCGCGCGGGCGTCGGCAAGACGGCGGTGTACCGCCGCTGGCGCTCCAAGCTGCACCTGGTGCTCGACCTGGTCTCGGCGGTGGCGGTGCAGGGGCTTCCGGCCCCGGACACGGGCTCGCTCGAAGGCGATCTACGGCTGCTCTACGAGGTGACGGCGCGAGCGCTGCGCCACCCCGTGGCCGGGCAGATCATCCCGGACCTTCAGGCGGAGGCGGCCCGCAACCCGGACATCGCGGAGGCCCTCCAAAAGGCGCTCCGCGAGGGCCAGTACGGGGTGGCTTCCGGGGTGCTGCGGGCGGCGGTCGAGCGGGGGGAGCTCCGCGCGGGGCTCGATGAGGAGCTGGCCCTGGATCTGATCTCGGGGCCGCTGTACTGGCGGGCGGTGGTGGTGCGCGGGGAGCGGCCGGGGGCGGGGTATCTAGAGGCGCTGGTGCGGGCTACTGCGGCGGGGCTGCGGGCGATGTGACGGGGGTGGCGGGGTGCCAGGGTTCTTTTTCCCCAGCCCCGCCCCTTCCCGTAACTGGGGGGGGGGGGCCCCCCCCCCCCCCCCCCAAAAAACACCCCGCGCGGCCCGGG
>NZ_JBSFUT010000093.1:0-1995 GCF_053591935.1 Streptomyces sp. NPDC002851
TCATCGGCGCCCTGCTGCAGACCCTGGGCAAGGCCCGCAGGACGGTCGTGCGGGAAGCCAACGCCTCCACCTCCAACCCGCTGCTCTTCCGCAAGCCCGGTGGCACCTACGAGTTCGTGATGGGCGGGAACTGGGACGCCGCGCTGATCGGCCACGAGATCGACACCCTGAATGCGCAGGTCGCCGACGCCGGTGTGCTCTCCCAGGAGCTCTCCGGCCGGCTCCTCGACCCGAAGTGGAGCCATGGCCTGCCCGCCAACCTGGCAGGAGGCCCGGTCGGCCTGAACTCCGGCATGGTGCAAGTCCAGACTGTCGCGGCGGCGCTCGTCCCGGAGATGCAGGTCGCGGTCACCCCGGCGGGAGCCCTCTCCAGGCCCGTCAAGGGCGGCCAGGAGGATCACAACACCATGGCGATGGCCTCGATGCGCAATCTGAGCGCCAATCTGGACCGCCTCGACACCGTGCTCGCCGTGCAACTGATCATGGGCGCTCAGGGCATCGACCTCATGCAGAAGAAGATGACCGGCTTCCCCCTTGGCTCCGGCACGAGGGCTATCCACGCGGCGGTACGTCAACATATTCCGCCGCTCGTCGACGACCGGCACATGAGCCCCGACGTGGAGGAAGCCACCGACCTCGTCCACGGTCACGCACTGGCCGACACCGTGGAATCGGCGGTCGCGTCCACGCCGGACAAGTGCGCCGCCTAGGCCGACGCCTGCCCCCTTCCCTGTGAACTCCCAGACGTATAGGAGAACTTGAGGTGTGTGAACTTCTCGCGCAGGCGGCAGTGTCACGGCGCGGCCTCCTAGCAGGCGCGGCCGCCACCGGAATCGGCGCGGCGCTCGCAACGGGCCCGGCAGCAGCAGCGGCCGCCCCCGAGCCGGGCGAGGCCACGGAACTGACCCGCGCCGCCAAGGGGCACCGCACCCGGCTCGCCCTGCTCGGGACCGTCGGGGGTCCCACCTGGTACGGAGACGACTCCGGGTACGGCATCTGCTCGGCGCTCATGGTCGGAGACCAGGCGTATCTGGTCGACTTCGGCTCGGGCGCGTACCGGCAGCTTCGCCGCGCAGGCGTGGCGCCGGGCCAGGAGCGGGCCCTGTTCGTCACCCACCTGCACAGTGACCATGTCATCGACCTGGCCACCCTGCTGATGTACGACCCGGGCGCCCGGCACGCGGCCGCGGCTCCGCTGCACATCGTGGGACCCGGGCGCCGTGGCCCGCTGCCGCCGCTCGCTCCGGGTGTCCCCGAACCGCCTCTGGAGAACCCGGACAACCCCGGGGCCGGAACCGCGGACCTGGTCGATGCCCTGTTCGCGGCCCACGCCGCGGACCTCAACGTCCGCCTCCGCTCCGAAGGCGGCAAGGACGTCCGCGACTTCATCCGCGCCCACGACATCGAACTGCCCCCGGACCACGGCGCCGACCCCAACTCGGCCACGGCACCCGACATGGACCCCTTCGTGGTCTGGGAGGACGACAACGTCCGCGTCAGCGCGACCCTCGTGCCCCACGGCCTGGTCTTCCCCAACCTCGCCTACCGGATCGACACCGCAGACGGCTCGGTCGCCTTCTCCGGCGACACCGCGGTCAGCGAGAACCTGATCCGGCTCGCGCGCAGCGTCGACATCCTCGTACACGAAGTGATCGACATGGAGTGGATCCTGGACGTGGTCGGCCCGAAGCCCTGGAGCCCGGGCCAACAGGCACTCTACGACCACATCGTGGGCGGCCACACCCGGATCGAGGAGGTGGGCCCAGTGGCCGAACGCGCCGGCGCGCAGACCCTCGTCCTCTCCCACCTGGTCCCCGGCGGTCTGCCCGCCTCCCACTGGCAGAAGGCGGCCAAGGGCTTCTCCGGCCGAACCATCGTCGGCCGGGACTTGACCCAGATCGGAGTCGGTCGCCCAACCGCCTGAAAACGCCGCTCGGTTCACGCGCCGTTGCCCGAGCGGAATGGATCCCGGCCGCCCATCACTCCGGGGCGGCC
>NZ_JBSFUT010000094.1:0-1846 GCF_053591935.1 Streptomyces sp. NPDC002851
AGATTCCGGTCCAGGGGTGTGCCGGGTCTGCCTCGGTCAGTACCGCCCGCACCTGTTCCCGGTCGCTCATGTCGCGGGCGAGGATGTCGACGGTGGCCGCGCCTGCTGCGGTCAGTTCTGTGATGAGTTGTTTGGTGCCGGGGGTTTGGTTGCCGCGGCGGGAGGTGAGGACGAGGTGGCGTATGCCGTGGGTGGTGACGAGGTGGCGGGCCAATACCTGGCCTAGTTCACCGGTTCCGCCGGTGATGAGGACCGTGCCGGATGGGTCCAGCGTCTTGGGTGTGGTGTCGGTTTCGCTTGCGGCTCGTGTCAGGCGGGTGGCGAGTATCTGGCCTTCGCGTATGGCGAGTTCCGGCTCGCCTGCTGTGGCTAGTGCGGGCTGAACGTCGGTGTCGGTGTGGTCGGTGTCGATGAGGCGGATGGTTTGTTCGGGGTGTTCGCTGCGTGCCGAACGTGCCAGGCCCCACAGGGCCGCTTGGCCGAGGTTGGTGGCGTTGTCGCCTACTGCGCCGGTGGTGACCAGGACGAGTTCGCCTGATGCGGCGCTGTCGTTGAGGTGGTGCTGGAGTTGGGTCAGCCCGCGGGCAGCGATTTCTGTAACCGTGCCGGTCCAGTCGCGTGCGTCGATGACCGTGCGACCGGTATCGGCGGTTGGCGTTCCGGTCGGGCGTACGGGCTGCAAGTCCACCCGATACAGGTGATCCACCGAAAGCGACCCAGCCGCGGAACGCATCTGCTCTGCGGATACTTCACGCAGGAGCAAGCCCTCTACGTTCACCACGGGATCCCCGGCCTCGTCGGCCACCCAGAGCCGCGCCACGGAACGCTCACCGTCCAGTTCGGCACGCACGCGCACTACAGAACCCGCCACAGCGTCCAGGCGTACGTCCGTCCATTCGAACGGCAACAACACCTCGTCTGTAGAAGCAGCACCCGGACCGGCCTCCGTGCCCTTCAGCACGTGCAGCGCGGCGTCCAGCAGGGCGGGGTGCATGCTGTAGCCGTCGGTGGATATGGCTTCGGGTAGTTGGATCAGTCCGTAGGCTGTGTCGCCGTTGCGCCACAGCTCGCTGAGCCCTTGGAAGGCCGGGCCGTAGTCGATGCCCTGTTCCTGCAGCTGCTCGTAGAAGCCTTCCAGGCCGACCTGTTCTGCACCTGCCACCGGCCACTGCCGCAGCGACTCGAAGCCTTCGGTGTCTGTGGGGGTGATTGGGTCCTCAGTCAGCATCCCAGTGGCATGCTGTGTCCAGGTCTGCACGCCTTCGCCGCGGCGGCTGTACACGGCCACGGCGCGTCGGCCGTCTGCGTCCGGGGTCTCTACCTGGATCTGGAGGTGGAGTTCACCGTTGTCCGGGGCGATGAGGGGTTCCAGCAGGGTCAGTTCGGCGACGCCTCTCGCGCCGACGTGTTGTGCGGCTGTCCAGACAAGTTCCAGCAACCCGGTGCCGGGAACGATCGTGGTTCCGTACACGGTGTGGTCGGCGAGCCATGGGAACTCTCGCAGTGATACGCGGCCGCTGAAGACCAGGCCTTCACCGTCGGCGAGTTCGGTGACCGCACCGAGCCACGGATGCCCCACCGGTTCCAGTCCGACTGATGCCACATCGCCCGAGGTTCGTGCCGTGTCGAGCCAGTACCGCTCCCGTTGGAAGGCATATGTCGGCAACTCCACCCGTGTACGGGATGTGGGAAGCACCCGGTCCCAGGGCACTGCGGCGCCTGCGATGTGCAGCAGTGTCATCATGCGCAGGAATTGCTCGGGGTTGCCGTGTTCGCGTTGCAGGGTGGGGACTACGACGGTTTGGTCGTGGCCTTGTTGGAGGGCGCCGTCGGTCAGGGGCATGAG
>NZ_JBSFUT010000095.1:0-1835 GCF_053591935.1 Streptomyces sp. NPDC002851
AGACACCTCACGTTGCGAACGGGTCAAGCTGCGGCTGCGAGTTCAGCGGGGAACGCGGTCTGCTCGTCGAACAGTTCGTGGTGCTGAAGGCAGTGGAAGAGCTGGCCGGTCATGCGGTTGAAGAGGTTGCGCTGAGCAGCTGCGTGCCAGTCTCCGTGTTCTCGTCGTCGCCGGTAGTGGGCGCCGGCCCCGGGTGAGTGGCGGAGTGCGGAGAAGGCCCAGAGGTAGCCGGCGTGGTTGAGGCGGTCGTTCTTGACCCACCGCCGGGTGATGGACGACTTCTTGCCGGAGGCCCTGGTGACGGGCGAGGATCCCGCGTATGCCTTCAGGCCGCGGGCGTCGGCGAAGCGGGTGCGGTCGTCCCCGATCTCAGCCAGGATCCGGGCGGCGAGCTGGATGCCGAGCCCGGGGAAGCTCAGCAAGATCTCGGCGTCCGGGTGCTGAGGGAACGCCTCTTCCACCGCCTTGGCCAGGTCGTCGGCGGCGGTGCAGGCGGCTTCCAGCTGGACGAGGAGGGCGAGCATCTGCTTGCCCAGCGCTTCCTCGACCAGCGGCGGCTGGTGGGCCCACTCGGCGCGGAAGACCTCACGCAGACGGTCGGCTTCGGCCTCGATGCCGCGCTTGCGGCCAGCACGCTTGAGGGCGGCCTGGAGCTGAGTGCGAGTCAGCCGTGCGGCCCGGGTGGGGGTCGGCGCGGCCTTGAGGAGTTCGCGGGCCTCGGGGCGGCACAGGCCGTTGGCCCAGGTGGCGAAGGCGTTCAGGGCGGCCGGGTAGTACTCCCGCAGCAGGGAACGGAGCTGGTTGGCGAGCTGCTGCCGGTTCCAGAGCGAATCCTGTTGAGCGCGGGCGAGGACTGCGATCGCGCGGCCGAGGTCGGAGTCCTCGGGCAGCGGCCGGTGAGCGTGCATGTCGGTGCGCAGGATGTTCGCCAGGACGAGGGCGTCGCCAGGATCGGACTTCTTGCGCGAGACACTGTGCCGGTCGCGGTAGCGGGCAGCGGCCATCGGGTTGATCGCGTACACCTTCCGCTTCCCGGTCCGCAGGACTGCGACCAGCAGACCCCGGGAGGTCTCGATCGCGACCGGGATCGGGTTCTGCTCGCTGTCGCCGTATTCGGCGAGAAGCTCCAGAAGGATCTTGTAGCCAGCCGCGTCGTCGGTGATGTGCCGCTTGGCCACCAACGTGCCTGAGTCGTCGACCAGGGCGACGTCGTGGGTTCGTTCCGCCCAGTCAATTCCGCAGTAGATCAAGTTGTTCCCTCCCCATTGTGCGATGTTTGCGCTGGTCACGAGCGCATGCGGGCCACGCGAGCGACCTAATCCCAGGCCTCAACCGCGAGGGTTGGGCCGACACCTCACTAGCCGTTCGTGGCACCAGCGCACCCCACGGGCCTCGGTCTGCACGGGAGCTCACGCGGCTCGGGCGTATCAAGAGGTCACCGCACGGCGGGCTCGCACCACCAACACCAACGAGTGATCAAGGCGGGGGATGTTGACGCTCGATGGCACCGGACACCGCACGATCTACCTCAAGGCATTGACCCAGTCATGCCAAAGCGCTCCGTCCGGCGCCAACGGGCGACAACATCCTTCGGTGGTGGCGGCCTCGAAGGCTCCGAACGCTGCTCGGTCTCACGAGAGCCATTCGGACTTGGCTGGTTGGTGCAAGGCATCCGTTCGGCGCCCGCGAGACCGCCACCACCTTGAGTGCCAGGACCGCGCACCCGGTCTACGTTGAGGCGTCGCCTGCCCGGCTGCCCTTAGATGTCACGATCCGGCACTCGAACATCCCGCGAAGCAACCGCTCCGTCGGAACGTCCTTAACTACGGATTAGG
>NZ_JBSFUT010000096.1:0-1575 GCF_053591935.1 Streptomyces sp. NPDC002851
GTCGCCTGCCCGGCTGCCCTTAGATGTCACGATCCGGCACTCGAACATCCCGCGAAGCAACCGCTCCGTCGGAACGTCCTTAACTACGGATTAGGTTGGTGCCGCGTCAGCGGCGGAACGTGGCACGGCGGCGGACAGTGTCGGGGAGGGGCCGTGGCGGGCGTCACCCGATTGATGGTGCGGGGTGAGCGGATACGCCGAATTGGAGTGAGGGTGACAGAGTCTGCAGGTCTCCGTAAGAGGAGTTAGATCATGATCATCAAGAAGTTGCACGAGGCGGGTTTGCGCAGTGACCACGCCTATACGGCTGCTATTGCCTCGATCGGGCTTTCGTTCCTGTCGTGGACGGCGTCGGTCAAGGGAGAATCAGCCGGGACGGAGCGCGCCGACCGGTGGGGGATTTTCGTCGGTGAGTGGGCGCCTACGTTTTTCGGCCTGGGTCTTGCGCTGGCCCAGCACGAGAAGGACTGACGAGGCAGCGCCTCGTTCCCCGTGGGGTCGGCCGGTGGCCGGCTCCACGCGCAGTCCCGAATGCTGAGATAAGGTGCCGGTCGCGCAGTATCCCCGTCGCCGCGGTAGTGGACGTCGCGGCCCGCCCGGCGTGGTTCTTCAACTCCGCACGTCGGTGGGACCGGCAGTGGCATCGCGCCCCGCGTCCGGTGGGCTCGTCGCACGACACGCTCGACGACCCGCAGCCGCATGGCCACGTGGAGGCGTGCCTGTGTGTGCAGCTCCCCCTCCATAGCGGAGGCGTGGCACATGTCGGGAGATTGATGCCGCCTCAGCGGCGGGAGGCGGCGCGGCGGTGTCCGGGAGGGTCTGGCTGCGCCAAGCGGCGAGTCGGATGTACGCGGGTGAGATGTCGGCGCTGATGCCGACACGCCCGAGGGCCTTTGCGGCCGCCGCGGTGGTGCCGGTGCCGCCGCGAAGGGGTCCAGGACGATCCCGAACGGCGGGGCGTAGCCGAGTATCAGGCGGCGGGGCAGGGCCTCGGGCATGGCGGCGAAGTGCCGGGCGTCCTGCAGTTCGATCGGCACCTTCAGCGGGGTGGTGGGCACGCTCCACACGCTGGGCAGTCGGGCGTGCTCGGGGTCGTGCCGGTACTGCGGGCCTCGGGTGAAGTGGAAGACGGTTTCGTGGGGCGCGCGCCACGCGGTCGGCGACGGACTCGGGCATGGGGTTGGGCTTGTGCCAGATCATCTCGGACCGATGGACGAGTCCGAGCCGGTCCACGCAGCCGATCGCGTAGCGCCAGGGCAGCACGAGTTCCGAGCGTGAACGCCGCGGCGCCCTCGCGGACTTCCTGAACTACTACAACCACGAGCGGCCGTACGCCGCCCTGGGCGGGAAGCCGCCGATCAGCCGGACCGCCGGTAGCGACTACCGCGTCACCCTCGGCCAGCCGCCGGAACCGCTCGACACCCTCCCGCAGCAGCTGACGTTCGAGGACGTCGTGGAACCAACGTCCTGAGACACCACACCTAGGCCGTTTCTCTCGGATCATCAGATCGTTGGTCTGGTGTGTCGTTGAGTGATGCGCAGTGGGCCAGGATCGAGCCGCTGTTGCCCGACCGC
>NZ_JBSFUT010000097.1:0-1329 GCF_053591935.1 Streptomyces sp. NPDC002851
CGCCAACTGTCCGCCACCACCGGCATCAACCTGCCCGCCACCCTCGCCTTCGACCACCCGACCCCCACCGCAGTCGCCGCACTCCTCCTCGAGCGTTGCTCCCCGGAGGCCGACGCCGGGATACGTGCCCAGGGCAGTTCCCGAAGTGATCTCCAGGTGACGAAGCCGGAGATCGACAGTCTCGTGGACCTCCTGCGTGCCGCGACCCCTCAGCAACTGAAGGAACAGGGGCTGATTTCCCGCCTCTTGGAGCTCAAGGACGGACTCGCCCGGACCGTCGCCGCTGACGCTCCAGAGGCCGAGATCGAATCAGGCACCACCGAAGACCTTCTCCAGTTCCTCGACCGAAAGCTTGGAGTGAACTCATGACCGCGTCCGATGTCGAGAAGCTGGAGTCCTACCTCCGCCGTGCCACGACTGCCTTGGTCGAGACGGAGAACGAACTCAGCGCGGAGCGCGCCGCGCGCACGGAGCCGATTGCCATCGTGTCGATGGGATGCCGACTGCCGGGTGGCATCGACACTCCGGAGGGCTTCTGGGAGCTGCTGGCCGGAGGCCGGGACGCGATCGGTCCCTTCCCATCCCGGTGGGATGAGCTCGACCTGTACGACTCCGACCCGGAGGCCGTCGGCAAGAGCTACGTGCGGGAGGGTGGATTCGTCGACGGTGTCGACGAGTTCGACGCGGGGTTCTTCGGGATCTCGCCGCGCGAGGCACTGTCGATGGATCCGCAGCAGCGGCTGGTCCTTGAGGCCTCGTGGGAGGCGCTTGAGCGGGCGGGCATCCGCCCCGAGTCACTGCGCGACAGCCGTACGGGCGTCTACCTCGGCGCGATGAGCGCCGACTACGGCAATCAGCAGGGCCATGACCTGGATTCGCTCGACGGTTACGTCAGCACGGGGAACGCGAGCAGTGTGGTCTCGGGGCGGGTGTCGTATGCGTTGGGGCTGCAAGGTCCGGCCGTCACCGTCGACACGGCCTGTTCCTCCTCGCTGGTGGCCCTGCACCTGGCGGCCGCCGCACTGCGGCAGGGCGAGTGCGACCTCGCCCTGGTGGGCGGTGTCACCGTGATGTCCACGCCTTCCACGCTCGTGGAGTTCAGCCGCCTCAAGGGGGCGGCTGCGGACGGCCGGTCCAAGAGCTTCTCCGCCCAGGCTGACGGAACCGGCCTGTCGGAGGGTGCGGGTGTCGTTGTCCTGAAGCGGCTGTCGGCCGCCCAGCACGACGGCGACCACATCCTCGCCGTGGTCCGCGGCTCGGCCCTGAACCAGGACGGCGCCAGCAACGGCCTGACCGCACCCAACGGACCCTCACAACAACGCGTCATCC
>NZ_JBSFUT010000098.1:0-1316 GCF_053591935.1 Streptomyces sp. NPDC002851
GAGGACGAGCGCGTTCAGCGCGATATCTGCGGCGGGGTCCGGGGCGGCAGCCCCGAAGCTGCTGCAAGCTTTCGGGAAGGGGCGGGGTGGGGAACAAAAAGCCCCGCCCCCCCCCGGAGGGGAGAGCGGGGCCGAAGGCAGGCGTGCAGCGTCAGCGCTGCCAGGAGTGCGGGGCGCGGAAGCCCGGCGTGCGTTCGAGGCGGCGCCAGCCGGCCTTGGAGCGGCCGCGGGACGGCGCGGCGGCCGTCGGCTGCGCCGCGGCACGCGCCATCAGAACCGCGGTGATGGCCGCGAGTTCTTCGGGCTCGGCGTGGCCCTTCTCGACGCGGAGCAGATTTTCAGCAGGAGTGCTCATGGCGTTCTGTCTCTCCGTTTGCGTGCGGGGGCGCAGGATCACTGCGGCGGGTTGCCGTGCTTGCGCGAGGGCAGGTCGGCGTGCTTGTTGCGGAGCATCTCCAGCGAGGAGACGAGCACCTGGCGGGTCTCGGCCGGGTCGATCACGTCGTCCACCAGACCGCGCTCGGCCGCGTAGTACGGGTGCATCAGCTCGGCCTTGTACTCCTTGACCATCCGCGCCCGCATCGCCTCCGGATCCTCGGCCGCGGCGATCTGCCGCCGGAAGATCACGTTGGCGGCGCCTTCCGCGCCCATCACGGCGATCTCGTTGGTGGGCCACGCATAGGTCAGATCCGCACCGATGGACTGCGAGTCCATGACGATGTACGCACCTCCGTACGCCTTACGGAGAATCAGTGAGATCCGCGGCACCGTGGCGTTGCAGTAGGCGTAAAGGAGCTTGGCGCCGTGCCGGATGATTCCACCGTGCTCCTGGTCGACGCCCGGCAGGAATCCGGGCACGTCCAGGAATGTGACGATTGGGATATTGAAAGCGTCGCACATCTGGACGAAACGCGCCGCTTTTTCCGACGCCTCGATGTCGAGGACCCCGGCGAGGGCCTGCGGCTGGTTGGCCACGATGCCCACGACCTGACCGTCCAGACGCGCGAGGGCACACACGATGTTCCGCGCCCAGCGCTCGTGGACCTCCAAGTAGTCCCCGTCGTCGACGATCTCCTCGATCACCTTGTGCATGTCGTACGGCCGGTTGCCGTCCGCGGGCACCAGGTCGAGCAGCATGTCGGAGCGGCGGTCGGCCGGGTCCTCGGAGGCCACGACCGGCGGGTTCTCACGGTTGTTGGCCGGGAGCATGGACAGCAGGTAGCGGACCTCGGCGAGGCAGGTCTCCTCGTCGTCGTACGCGAAGTGCGCGACGCCCGACGTCTCCGCGTGCACGTCCGCGCCGCCGAGCCCGTTCT
>NZ_JBSFUT010000099.1:0-1162 GCF_053591935.1 Streptomyces sp. NPDC002851
AACGTCATCGTCCTGACCGCCGTCCTCTCCTGCCTCAACTCCGGCCTCTACACCGCCTCCCGAATGGCCTTCTCCCTCGGCCAGCGCGGCGACGCGCCCCGCGCCTTCGCCCGCACCAACGCCCGTGGCGTGCCGCGGGCCGCGATCCTCGGTTCGGTCGTGTTCGGCTTTGTCGCGGTGTTCTTCAACTACAAGTGGCCCGACACCGTCTTCGCGTTCCTGCTCAACTCCTCGGGTGCCGTGGCCCTGTTCGTCTGGCTGGTGATCTGCTTCACCCAGCTGCGGATGCGCGGCATCATCCTGAAGGAGAACCCGGAGAAGTTCGTCGTCCGCATGTGGCTGTTCCCGTATCTGACCTGGGCCACCATCGCGATGATCTCGTTCGTGCTGGTCTACATGCTCACCGACCCGGCGGGCCGCGAGCAGGTCATCATGTCGCTCCTGGCCGCGGCCCTCGTCCTCGCCATCGCCCTGTTCCGCGACTTCACCGGCCGCGGCCGCAAGCCCGCATCCGGGGGCACGGACGCGGGCTTGGACGAGGGCGCGGACTTGGACGAGGACCCGGTCACGGTCACGATCGCGGGGGACTGAGCCGCCGTCAGCGCAGCACCACCGTGCGTCTGCCCTGGACGAACACCCGTCCCTCGCAGTGCCAGCGGACCGCCCGGGCCAGGGCCGCCGACTCCGCGTCACGGCCCACGGCGGCCAGGTCCTCGGGCGTATGGCTGTGGTCGACGGTGATGACCTCCTGGGCGATGATCGGGCCTTCGTCGAGGTCGGCGGTGACGTAGTGGGCCGTCGCGCCGACGAGCTTGACGCCGCGCTCGTGTGCCTGGTGGTACGGCTTCGCGCCCTTGAAGCTCGGCAGGAACGAGTGGTGGATGTTGATCAACCGGCCGGGCAACCGGGTGCACAGGTCGTCGGAGAGCACCTGCATATAGCGGGCCAGGACGACCAGGTCGACGTCGAACTCGTCGATGATCCCCAGGAGCCGGGCCTCGGCGTCCGGCTTGGTCGCGGCCGTCACCGGCACGTGGAAGAACGGGATGCCGTGCCACGTGACGAGTGCCTCGTGGTCGCGGTGGTTGGCTCGGGGCAGCGGCCGAGCCACTTGGCCGTCTGCCAGCCGCACTCGGTGCAGCGGAACGACGGACGGTCCTTG
>NZ_JBSFUT010000100.1:0-1108 GCF_053591935.1 Streptomyces sp. NPDC002851
CAGGAACAGGGCATCGACTACGGCCCGGCCTTCCAAGGACTCAGCGAGCTGTGGCGCAACGGCGACACAGCCTACGGACTGATCCAACTACCCGAAGCCATGTCCACCGACGGCTACGGCGTCCATCCCGCTTTGCTGGACGCGGCGTTGCACACGCTGTTTGCCGTACGTGAGCGCCAGACGGGTGCGGACAATGTTGCGCTGCCCTTCGAATGGACCGGGGTGGAACTGTTCGCCCCGGCAGGCCATGTCCTGCGCGTCCAGGCCCAGCTGAACGAGGAACGCACCGCGGCCCGGATCTGGGTCTGCGACGCAACCGGCACCCCCATAGCCCAC
The DNA here is from genome assembly GCF_053591935.1 of Streptomyces sp. NPDC002851. NCBI lineage: Bacteria > Bacillati > Actinomycetota > Actinomycetes > Kitasatosporales > Streptomycetaceae > Streptomyces > Streptomyces sp. NPDC002851. The sequence goes on from NZ_JBSFUT010000100.1 coordinate 337, forward strand.
GTACACGGCCTCCAAGTCCGCGAAGCACACCCCGACCAAATCCGCGCAGCCATGTCCGCGTCGGCAGATCACCTGTACCGGGTGGACTTGCAGCCCGTACGCCCGACCGGAACACCAACCGCCGATACGGGCCGTACGGTCATCGACGCTCGGGAGTGGACGGGCACGGTCACGGAGGTCGCCACCCGGGGACTGACCACACTCCAGGAGCAACTGAGTAACAGCGCCGGGTCGGACGACGAACTCGTCCTGCTCACCACGAACGCGGTAGGCGAAGACGCCACCAACCTCGGCCAAGCGGCCCTGTGGGGCCTGGCACGTTCGACACGCAGTGAACACCCCGAACGAACCATCCGCCTCATCGACACCGACCACACCGACACCGACGTTCAGCCCGCACTGGCGGTCACCGGGGAGCCCGAGCTGGTCATACGCGAAGGCCAGATACTCGCGACCCGACTGGCACGAGCCGCAGGCGCAGCCGACACGAACCCGAGCGTGCTGGACCCATCCGGCACGGTCCTGATCACCGGCGGAACCGGCGAACTAGGCCAAGCACTCGCCCGCCACCTCGTCACCACCCACGGCATACAACACCTCGTCCTCACCTCCCGCCGCGGCATGCAAACCCCCGGCACCGAAGACCTCGTGGCGGAACTGACCGCAGCAGGCGCGGACACCGTCGACATCCTCGCCCGCGACATGAGCGACCGGGAACAGGTGCGGGCGGTACTGACCGAGGCAGACCCGGCACACCCCTGGACCGGAATCT